>JAYKIG010000045.1:0-12433 GCA_035286045.1 Cyanobacteriota bacterium
CTTGCTTCTTGTGCAGTTCGGCCAGGGTGCCGTATTCGAGTTCAGCGGCTTTGTTGAGGTCGTAGCTGCGCTTGGCCTGCTCGATCTGCAGCTGCACCTGCTCGATCTCCTCCTTGAGGGCACTGAGCTCATCGATCGAGCCCTTCTCGGCCTGCCACTGGGCATTGAGGGCACTCTGCTGCTCAGCCAGCTCGGCCAGTTCCTTCTCCAGGCGCTCCAGCCGATCGCGGCTGGCGGTGTCGGATTCGCGGCCGAGCGAGAGCTTCTCCATCTCCAACTGGAGGATGCGGCGATCGAGCTCGTCGATCTCCTCCGGTTTGGAGGTGATCTCCATCTTCAGGCGGGCTGCGGCCTCATCCATCAGGTCGATCGCCTTGTCCGGCAGGAACCGATCGGCGATGTAGCGACTGGAGAGCACGGCGGAGGCCACGATGGCGTTGTCGGCGATGCGCACGCCATGGTGCACCTCGTAGCGCTCCTTGAGGCCGCGCAGGATCGAGATGGTGTCCTCCACTGTGGGTTGATCCACGAACACCTGCTGGAAGCGGCGTTCCAGGGCAGGATCCTTCTCGATGTGCTGGCGATGCTCGTCGAGGGTGGTGGCGCCGATGCAGCGCAGTTCGCCCCGGGCGAGCATGGGCTTGAGCAGGTTGCTCGCATCCATGGCTCCGCCGGCGGCGCCCGCACCTACCACGGTGTGGATCTCATCGATGAAGAGCACGATCTGCCCCTCGGAGGCGGTCACCTCCTTGAGCACGGCCTTGAGCCGCTCCTCGAACTCACCCCGGTATTTGGCACCGGCGATCAGGCTGCCCATGTCGAGGGCAATCAGCTGGCGGTTCTGCAGGGCGGCGGGCACATCGCCGTTCACGATCCGCTGGGCCAGCCCTTCCACGATGGCGGTCTTGCCCACACCGGGCTCGCCGATCAGCACAGGATTGTTCTTGGTGCGGCGGCTGAGGATCTGAATCGTGCGGCGGATCTCCTCGTCGCGACCGATCACCGGATCGAGCTTGCCGTCGCGGGCGGCGGCGGTGAGGTCGCGGCCGTACTTCTCCAGGGATTCGTAGGTGCCTTCGGGATTCTGATCGGTCACTTTCTGGCTGCCGCGGATCGCCACCACAGCATGCTTGAGTTTTTCGGCGTTGGTGCCGCACTGGCTGAGCAGCTGCTTGCCGCAGCGGTCGTCAATGGCCAGGGCCAGCAGCAAATGCTCAATGGCGATATAGCTGTCGTCAAAGCTCTTCTTCAGGGAGTCGGCCTGATCCAGCACGCTGTTCAGACCCTTCCCCAGATAAATGTTCTCGGGTGGGGCGCTCAGGCTGGGCTGGCCTGCAATGTAGGCCTCGATCTTCTGGTTCAGGGTGCCCACATCGACACCGGCCTTCTCCAGGATGCGGCTCGCCAGGCCCTGTTCGGCGATCAGGGCCGCAAACAGATGCTCACTCTCCATCTGCTGCTGCCGTTTCTGCTGGGCCAGCTGTTGCGCGGCAACGACAGCGGCCCAGGCCTTTTCTGTGAACAGTTCGGCGGTGGGATGCATGGTTGACGGGGGATTGGGGTTGGGTGTTCCGACCGTATGGCGCCTGGAGGGTGGGGCCCAGGCGGAGGCCCGAATCGGGCGGTTCGGGCCTCCCCACCAGCAGTGGGTGCTCCTCACCAGGTTGGCGAGAAAACCGCCAGCCGACTCGCCTGTTCGGAAAACGATGGGCGGCCTTCCCAGCGCTCCCATGGCCCTGGCAAAGGCGGAAGATGGAGAAAGGAAGCATCCCACCCATGAATCGCCAGTGGTCCTGCCGGCTCTTCACCCTCGGAGCGCTGGTCTTCAGCCTTGCCGCCTTGTTGCCCCCTCCACCGGTCCTCGCCCGCGGGGGTGGAGGTGGCTTTCGAGGTGGCGGTGGCGGGGGCTTTCACTTTGGTGGAGAGGGGTATGACGGCCGCGGGTCCTCCGAGGGGTGGAGGCGGGGTTACCAGGGGGATCACCCCTACTACGGTCCCAACACCCGTCCCGCCTGGGACCAGAAGGAGGTGGATATCGACAGGAACTTCTACAACCGTGATGGCAATGGCTGGAATGCCAACTGGGCTAAAGGCGGCTATTGGACCAACCGCCCCTGGCAGGCGGGCTGGTATGCCTGGACCCCGGCCACCTGGGGCTGGTGGGGATGGAACACGGCCGGCTGGGGGTTGGCGGCGGTGGCCACCGGCGTGACGATCACGAGCCTGGTGAACGAGGCCGCTGATCGGCAACAGACCGTGATCCTGGTGCCCGGAAGCACCTACCTCCTGAACTACGCCTCCGTGGAGGCCGTCGGGTTCTATGGCGCCAGCTTTGCCTACAGCCTGGGCCAGACGGACAGCCTGATGGGTTCTGCCAACTGCCAGGCGGGCCTACTGAACGGCCAGGTGCCCGCCACGGCGGCCCAGGCCCAGCTGCTCAATGCGGTGTGCCAGGTGGCTTACGGAGGAGGAAGCTGAAAGGCGCCTTCATTTTTTCCGCAGAGGCGCGCAGGGCAACCATCGGGGCCGTAAACCGCATCGGCCGGCGAAAGACAACCCAGGCGGTTTTTCAGGGGCACCTGCTCTGGCCGGATCTTCATCGGCTGAAGCACGGCCTGATCCGCGGGCACCACGAGCCTGCAGGGGGAAGGCACCAGAGCCTCGGGGCCATTGATGGCCAGGGGCTGGTTGGGAGACGACAGCTCCTGGGCTGGGGCGGCCAAGGGGGCCGCTCCCCCCATCACCACCAGCGGGGCCATCAGGGTCAGCAGGGGAAGGGCTCTCGCCATGATGGGCGCTGTCTGTAGTCTCCAGTCTCCCTGCCCATGGCTCTCCCGTCGACCGATCCCTCCGACCAGGACCTGGTGCGCCAGCTGGTGGATGCCTCCCGTGCCTTTGACGCGACGGGGGCCGATGCGGAACGGAACTGCTGGATGGCGGTTCATCGCCATGTCCATGGGGTGTTGCCTTCCGAATACGACATCCGGGAGATCCCGGAACCCCTCTATCTGGCCGTTCTAGCGGCCCGTCAGGGGAAGGCCTAAGCCAACAAAAAACCCTGGCGAAGGGCCCTCGCCAGGGGACGGTTGATGGATGGTTGGGAGCAGCCCATGGACTGCCCAAGGAAATCAGGCCCAGCCCTTGGCGGATTGGTCGATCACGTAGGCCGCCACATCGGCGATGTCGGCCTCGCTGAGCTTGCCGCCGAAGGCAGGCATAGCATTTTTGCCATTGGTGACCTGGTAGGCCACGGCGGCCTCAGGACCATCGGCGTAATTGGCCAGGTAGGCCTTGAGAGCATCCGCCTTCAGGGTGCGCTCGGCATTCACCACATTGCCGCCGCCCATATGGCAAGCCGCACAGTTGGCAGAGAACACCTGGGCGCCATGGGCAACATCAGCCGCAAAGCTCGGGGCTGCACCCAGAACCAGGGTCAGGCACAGGGCGATCAGAGAAAAAAGACGACGCATGGGAGGTGCAAAACGCACACGCAACCGGATCACGTTAAGGAGTTCCCGGGGCGCCCCCGGCCTTCCTGAAAGATCTGCAACATTTCACAGCGATCAGAACCGCATCCTTCCCCTCCGCCCGGTGGACCAGAGCCTTGCTCTGGTGCCCCTACGGTTCCGGGAGGGCCCCCCGGTGGGGCACTCCGGCTGTTTCAAGCACCTTCTCGAGGGTGGGGGCCAGGCTGGTCAGGCCAAACCGTTCCGGGGGGCTCACGGGTTGGTGCACAAAGTGACGCTGGCGGATCGAAAACCGATCCCAGGCATTCACCTCCAGACGGAGCAGCTTGATCAGCCCCTCGATCAGCCATCCCCGCAGATCCAGACCCACGGGCGGCCGCCAGATCCCTCGCCAGCGGCAGAGGGTGCCCACAGCGGTGTTCACCTCCAGGAGGGGCTGGCCCAGCACCAGGCGCCGCACCGGCCCTTGCCCCACCTCCGGATTGGGCTGGTGGGGCGCGGTGGCCAGGTGGGCGCAGACCGTGGCGATGTCGGCCGCATGGATGAAATGGAAACTGGCCTCCGCCCGAAGCCAGCGGGCCAGCCAGAGCCAGCGGATGCCTTCCCCCACACCGGCGGTGAGGTAGCTCGTGGGGTGGGGATCCCCCGGCCCCAGCCGTCCCCCGAACACCAAGGTGGGGAACACGGCCACGATCCGCTCCGCCAGGGGATGAACCTCCAGATCTTTCAGGCACTGGGCCTTGGTCTGGATGTATTCCGTGCCATAAGCCTCCGCCTCCGGCAGGAGCTGCAGATGGCGATCGAGAATGCTGGCTGTGGAGAAATAGATCACCTGCTCCAGCCGCTGGGGATCGAGGAGGGTCAGCAGCTTTTTCACGGCCACCACATTCACCGCCTGGGCCCGCTCCGGATCCCCCCAGGCGGTGGCGGTGTGAATCACACGGTGGGCCGTGGCAATCGCTTCTGCGTGGGGATCGAGTTCCCGCAGATCGCCCACCAGCAGTGTGATGCGGGGATCGTTCCTGGGCACGGCCGTGAGCTTGCTGGGATCCCGCAACAGCAGCAGGAGATGGGCGTTGCTTCGCTGATAGAGGGCTTCAGCGGTGTACTGCCCCACACAGCCACTGGCCCCGGTGATCAGGATCCGTTGTGGGGTTGCGTTGACGACATCAGAGGCCGTCACACCACGGCTCCCAGAAGTTCGGGGATGGCCTTGCCGGTTTCAAAGAACACCCGGGCGTTCTCCTCCGGGGTGCCCGGCAGGATGCCGTGGCCCAGATTGAGGATGTGGCGGCGGCCTCGGGCCTTGCGCACCGTATCGAGGATCCTCTCCCGGATGGCCTCCGGGGTGCCGAACAGCAAGCCGGGATCCACATTGCCCTGCACCCCCAGAGGGGCCGGCAGACGGGCGCAACCATCGGCCATGTCCACGGTCCAGTCGAGGGAGATGAAATCGACCCCGGTGCGGGCCATGCGCTCCAGCACGCCAGCGCTGCCGGAGATATAGAGAATCAGGGGGGTATCGGGGTGGGTGGCTTTCACCTGATCGATCACCCGCTTCTGGTAGGGAGCAGCAAACACGTCGTAATCGATGGGGCTGAGCTGGCCAGCCCAGGAATCGAAGAGCTGCACCACCTGGGCGCCGCAGTTGATCTGATAGCGCACATAGGTGGCGATGGAATCGGCCAGATGGCCCAGCAGCTGGTGGAGCAGGGCGGGCTCCTGGAAGGCCATGGCCTTGATCACCGCATAGGTTTTGCTGCTTTTTCCCTCCACCGCATAGGCGGCCAGGGTCCAGGGAGCTCCCACGAAGCCGAGCACGGTGGCCCGGTTCCCCACATCGCGGCGCAGACGAGCCAGCACCTCCCCAACAAAGGGTACGGAGGCTTCCGGCACCAGGGGCCGCAGTGCGTCCACCTGGGCCTGGGTGCGGATCGCCGGCTCGATGATCGGGCCCTTGCTCTCGATGATGTCGAAATCGATCCCCAGTCCTGGCAAGGGCGTGAGGATGTCGGAAAAGAGAATCACCCCATCCGGCTGGAAGGCGTGGAAAGGCTGCATGGAGATCTCGTAGGAGAGATCGGGGTTTTCCGAACGCTCCCGGAAGCCCGGGTGGCGATCCCGCAGGTCGCGATACACCTTCATATAGCGCCCGGCCTGGCGCATCATCCACACCGGAGGCCGCTCGATGGGTTCCCCACGGGCGGCACGCAGCAGGAGGGGAAGCGTTTCGGCCATGGAGGAGGGAAGGCAGGCACTCGGTGGCCGAAACCTAGCGGAGCGGCTCCCAACAACCCTTTTTACGCACCAGCCGGCCAGAAACGGCGACGCGTTTCTTCATGCTTGGCGGTCCTCAAACCGGTTTTCGGGCCACCACATAAAGGTGGTTCGCCGCCGGAGATGGCCCGTCCATCTGGGGGTCGGGGGAACGCATTTCCGTAGACTGAAAGCCAGCTTTCTCGCAGAGATGAACGACATTTTCCCGGTCAAACATGAATTGGGCGTTGCCATTGCAGTAGGCCACATAGGTCACCTGATCGATGCAGCTACCGGTTTCATGCCACCCAGGCTTCCATACGGTTTCATCGCTGGCATCCACAAAGAACCGACTTTCGGCATAGGCCCTAAGAAAGGGTTCGGCATCGGGGACGGAGAAGAAAAAGGCCCCTCCAGGCTTGAGGCTCCGGAAGCACTCCTTGAGGATGAAATCTAATTGTTGCCCCGAAAGCCGCTGGAGATTTCTGTGGGAAAACAACCGGTCGATGGAGTCGGATGGGAAGGGGATGCCATCCCGGTAATCCCAGAAGAAATCGCAGGCCAGATTCTGGTCGAGGGTGAGCCAATCCTGGGTCTGGGCATGGCGATGACCAAGCTCCAAATGGATCGGCACATTTGCATCTAAAACCTCCTCCACTTTGGCCAGCGTTTCAGTTTGCAGTTGCTCAATCCTCTTCCGTTGTTTCCGATCCAGGTAGAGTGCCTTGGCAAACAGGAAGGGTCGAAGTAAGGCTGTCATTGAGGCGATTCCCAATCGTTTCAGTGTTGGTTCAGATTCCTTTCTCCATTACAGTCTAATCAGCGTTTCCGTTTTGTCCGTTGTTCCTTCAGCCGGCTTAAGACTCTTGCGGAGACGCCTTCCACTGCTGGCTCTTTTCTGCGCGATCCTGCAGGGCTGCGCTCCCTTGCCCTTGATCAACGGGGAAACGCTCTACGTCATGGCGACGACGCAGCGCCGGATGGACTGGCTGAAGCGCAGTGAGAGCAGAAACCGACTATTGGGTCCCCTGCTGAAGGAATATCAGCGCCTCCATCCGAATGTGCGGGTAAGCATCTACACCGTCCGTGAGGAGGACATCCTGTCCGAGCTCCGGCAGCGCAGTGCCCGGGGGCTCGGGCCGGATCTGATCCTGACCCGTGCAGCGATGGCCAACACTCTTTTGCGGGAGGGGCTGATTGCTCCGGTGCCCAAGACCCCCGGGATGCAGCGCAGTCTCGCCCAGATCTGGCCCGACGATCTTGCCCGCGTTCGCAAAGGAACCGAACTGTCTTCTGTTCCCGTCAATGATGTGGTGACGCTGGCCTGTCGCAACCGGTCCTCCCTGCCGACCCCTCTCCGCACGACCGATGAGCTCATGGCAGCGGCCGCCTCCGGCCACATCATCGGTCTGTCCATGGATGCCTTCGGCATCTGGTGGACTGCAGGAACCCGGGGCGCGGTAGACGAGCTCATACCGATCCTGCTGGGAGAGGTGGTGCATAGCCCTGGGTCTGAAGCACGGGCGCAGGAGACCATCACTGCCTGGCTGGCCTGGCTTCGTCAGGTGGCCGTGCTGAGCCGGGTGGATCTGGCCTCGGGGCCTGAGGAGTTGTCCCTGGGCTTGAGCAGCGGCCGGGTGGACTGGATCCCTTGCTACAGCCTCACCCTGGGCACCCTCAGGGAGGCGATGGGGGATCGGCTCGGGGTCAGTGCCCTGCCCACAGGACCTGGAGGTCGTGCTCCCAGTCCTTTCAATTCCCTGGATGTGTGGGCCTTCGGCCTGGATTCCAGTGCTCGCCAGCAACAACGGGCGGTCGATCTGGTGAAGCTGAGCGTGGATCCCTTCCTGCAGAGGCGCATCGTGCTCGAGAGCCAGGAGGTTTTATCCGTGAATCGGCTGGTGCCGGCCCCCGTGGCCAGTTCCGGTGTGCTGGCGGCCTTGGCTGAAGCCATCAAACAGACGGAAGCGGGTGCACCGAGCTTCCGCAAGCCCTATGAGCTCCGCCACCTCAACCTCGTGGTGCCACGCATGGAGGGTGTGGTGCAACAGGTGATGGTGGGGGTGCTCACCCCAGAGGAGGGGGCGCGACAGATCCGTTCCCTTGCGGAGATCCGGACGCCATGACCAACAACATCTTTCTTCAGGGGCTGGGCTGGCTGGGCTTCCTGGGTCGTCCTTCCGTGCTCGAGCAGTTGCTGCTCGCGAGCCTCGTTTTTGTGCCGCTGCTGCTGCTCAGGCGTCGGATCCCGTGGCTGCGTCGGGCGCCGAGGGTTCCGGTGTTCCTCCTGGGGTTTGTTCTGGCAGCGGCCCTGTCGGCCAGACTCGGCAGACGGTTCGGCCTGGTGTTGCTTCTGGGCCAGATTCTCGTTGCCTATGGGGCACTGCGGCTGTTGGAGCAATGGGTTCTCAGACCCCTTCTGCAACCGGCGATCTTCCATGCCCTGGTGAGCCGTTTCCTGCGGCCAGCCTTCCTGCTCACGGTGTTGATCGTGCTGCTGGATGCCGTGGCCTCCCTCCGGGATCTGGCCATGATTCCGCTGGGCACCTGGTTCGGCAATGAGATTCAACTGGGCACCCTCTTCCGTGTGGTGGTGGTGCTCTATTTCTTGGTGTCGAGCTCCCTTCTTCCTGCCCTGGCCATCGGCTGGCTCACCCGGCGCGGCCTGGCAATCAGTGAAGGCAGTGAGCGGGCTCTGATCACGCTGGTGCGCTACGGGGTGATCGGGCTCGGGGTGATCTGGTCCTTGTCCCAGCTAGGAATCGATCGGGCAGGGGTTCTGGCCGTGGCAGGTGGCCTGTCGGTGGGTCTGGGTTTTGGGGTGAAGGAGGTGTTCTCCAACTTCATCAGTGGCCTGTGGTTGCTGATCGAGGGTTCGGTTCGTCCCGGCGAGGTGCTCATGCATGAGGGGGAGGCCTGTGAGGTGCGCCGCTTGGATCTGCGGGCGGCCACCCTGCTCCGAGCCAGCGACAATGCCGAGCTGGTGGTGCCCAACCAGAGTTTTTTCACAGCCACCACCACTACGTACACCCGCAGTGATCGCATGCGTCACTGCAGCATCGAGGTGTCAGCGCCAAGCCGTTGGACTCCGGAACAGATGATGGCCCTGCTGCAATCCCTGGCCGCTTCCCATCCCCATGTGCTGGCGGCGCCTGCCCCCCAGGCCGTGCTGCTCAGCTTCAGCCCCGCCTCCCACAGTTATCGGCTCTCCTTCTCCATCTCCGACCCCCTCCGGGCCAACGCCATCACAGCTGAGTTGAGACTTCTGCTCTGGCGCCGTTTTGATGAGGAGGGATTGCTCGTTCCCCAGGAGGGGAGCGGGACCAGTGCCTCAGCAACCTGAGCATCGAACCAACCAGGGTTGGATCAGACCATCACGCTGAGGGGTCTGCAGGGAATCCCTGGCCGATGTAGCGACTCACCACGACACCCAGAACCACAGCGAGATAAAAGGGGCCGAGCACGCTCAAGGCCACACTGGCCAACTGGGCAACGGGCTTGATCGGCGTGATGTCTCCATATCCCACGGTGGTGAGACTCACAAAGGCGAAGTAGGTGATGCGTCGCACATCCATATCCCACACGGAGGTAGCCGCCTGGACGGAGCCAATGGGGGGGAGTTGCACCAGGGCGCCGGTGGCCGTGTCGCGGAACGAGCCCGGCAGGAGGGCGTCGATGACCGTCAACAGGAGGCCCCCCTGAATGCCCAGAAGCAGATAGCCGGCCAGTCCGCCGGCCACCAGATCTTCCTCCGTGGGGGTTGCGCTGGCCAGACGGCGGATCAGGCGCATCAGGCTCCAGCAGATGAACAGCACGAACAGCGCAAGCAGGGGGAGGCCCGTGATCAGAAGCCTGCGGGGCGCGAACACCCAGACGATCTCGGCCACCATCGAAGCCACCCCGATCGCGAGGTAGGCAGACCTGTGCCAGCGGGATCGCCAGGAAGGCCGTCGGGCCAGGCCGTGCATCAACAGGGCACAGAGGATGGGAGACCCCAGCCAGCTGAGGCGTGCCAGGGAGGGCGGCAGGGCGGAATTGGCCAACACCACCAGGCACACCAGCAGAAGTCTGCGAAAGAAGGGGTCTCTCCTCATCAGCGACCATCACTGCCGATCAGTCGGTCGGCAGACCCTTGGCTTCCCGCTCCAGGCTCTTCACCTCATCGCGACGGAACACCAACACAGACAGCGGCGGCAGGCAGAGATCCAGGGATTGCTCATAACTGTGGATCGACCACTCATCCGTGAATTTGCCGCCCATATTGCCGAGATTGCTGCCGCCGTAGCGGGCGCTGTCGCTGTTGAACGCCTCGGCGTAGAAGCCGGGGAGAGGCACCCCGATCCTGTAGTGGGAGTGGGCCTGGGGGGTGAAGTTGGCCACTACCACAAGCCAGCGACCGGTGATGCTCTCGCGCCGCATGAAGCTGATCACGGAGTGGGAACTGTCGTTGCAGTCGATCCACTGGAAGCCGTACTGGCTGAAATCATCACGCCAGAGGGCGGGTTCGTCCTTGTAGAACACATTCAGATCGTCGATCATGCGCTGCAGCCCCTGGTGGGGTTCGTATTGCAGAAGCTCCCACTGCAGATCCCCCCAGACGTTCCATTCGGCCCGCTGGCCGAATTCCATTCCCATGAAGATGGTCTTCTTGCCGGGATGGGTCCACATATAGGCAAGAAGGGCGCGCACATTGGCAAATTTCTGCCAATCATCTCCGGGCATCTTGTGAAGCAGATTGCTCTTGCCATGCACCACTTCATCGTGGCTGAGAGCCAGCATGAAGTTTTCCGTGAAGGCATACCAGATGGAGAAGGTGACGTTGTTCTGATGAAACTGCCGGAACCAGGGATCCATCTCGAAGTAATCGAGCATGTCGTGCATCCAGCCCATGTTCCATTTCAGGTTGAAGCCCAGCCCCCCGATATCGGTGGGTTGGGTCACCAGGGGCCAGGTGGTGGATTCCTCTGCGATGGAGAGGGCGCCAGGGAAGTGCTGGAAAAGCACATGGTTGGCCTGTTGCAGGAAGCGCACGGCCTCCGTGTTTTCCCTGCCGCCATGTTCATTGGGAATCCACTCCCCATCGGGACGCAGATAATCGCGGTAGAGCATGGAGGCCACCGCATCCACCCGGATGCCATCGATGTGGAATTCCTCGAACCAATACACCAGATTGGCCACAAGGAAGTTGCGCACCTCATTGCGGCTGTAGTTGAAGATCAAGGTGCCCCATTCCTTGTGTTCGCCGATGCGCGGATCCCCGTGCTCATACAGATGGGTGCCATCGAAGAAGGCCAGGCCATGGGCGTCTTTCGGGAAGTGGCCTGGCACCCAGTCGAGGATCACGCCGATGCCTTCCGCATGGCAGCGGTCCACGAAGGCCCGGAATTCATCCGGCGTGCCATGCCGGCTGGTGGGGGCATACCAGCCCGTCACCTGGTAGCCCCAGGAGCCATCGAAGGGATGCTCGGAGATGGGAAGCATCTCGATGTGGGTGAATCCCCGCTCCTTCACATAGGGAATGAGGCGATCCGCCAGTTCCAGATAGGTGAGCAGGCGGGCACCGGGCTTGAGATCGGCGGCGGGCACCGGTGGGCGGGGGGTGCCGTCCGCTTCGATGAAGGGCTCGTCGGCGGCGGCATGGATCCAGCTGCCGAGGTGCATCTCATACACCGCGATGGGCTGATCGAGGGGGTTGCGGCTGTCCCGCTGATCCATCCAGTGGCCGTCGTTCCAGTGGTAGCGGCCAAGGTCGGCCACGATCGAGCCGTGGTTGGGCCGCACCTCATGGCGGAAGCCGTAGGGATCGGCCTTCTGGTAACAGTGCCCGTCCTGGGTGCGCACTTCATATTTGTAGATCGCGCCGGTGTGCAGCCCTGGGATGAACAGTTCCCAGATGCCCCCCAGCCGCAGCTGCATGGGGTGATGGCGCCCATCCCAGCCGTTGAAATCGCCCAGTACCGCCGCGCTGCGCGCATGGGGAGCCCAGAGGCAGAACTGCACGCCCGCCACCCCATCCCGTTCGCCCGGATGGGCGCCCATAAATTTCCAGATGTGGTGGTGATTGCCCTCCGCGAACAGGTGTCGATCGAGCTCTCCCATCCACTCCTGGCGGAACGCCCAGGGATCGTGCTGCAGGTGCTCGATGCCCGCCCGCCGCACCCTGTAGCGGTAGGCAGCTCCGGGGTTGGGGCCAATCTCGGCCTCAAACACCCAGGCGTGGTTGGGCGTGCCCATGGGGATCGGCTCGGCCCCCTCCAGCAGCAGCTCCACCGATTCCGCCTCGGGCATCCAGCAGCGCACCACCCAGCGATCTCCTTCGAGGGGCTGGGGGCCCAGCACGGCCAGGGGATGGTCATGCCGGCATTCCGCAAGCCGGTTGGCATCGTCGACCATCCAGTCGAGGCGGGTCATGGGCGGGAGGGTGTTGAAGGGGCGCGACGGGAGCTTACGGCGGCTTGCCTTCCTCTCCTCGCACCCGACTCTCCGATAGCTGCTTCAGGGCTTGGCGGAAGGGGAGGCAATCTGGGGATCGGTGGGGAAATCGACACCAATAATCTGGTTGGTGCTGTCGAGAATCACAAAAAGATTGTCGGTGGTGCGGGTGAACTGGGTGTTCACCAACACCAGCTTCAGCTCTGCGGTGCTCTCAGAGCGGGCAACGCGCTTCACTACCACGAAGTTGCCCGTGTTGCGCTGCAGCTGGTGCCATT
>JAYKIG010000046.1:0-3725 GCA_035286045.1 Cyanobacteriota bacterium
GCGGTGGTGGACTGGCCACCAATGCCTCCAGCCCTGAGGATGGCACCAACCTGGCGCTCACCTTGCAGCTTCTCGATCAAAAGCTGGCCTCCTTTGAGCAGCGCACAGGACGGGACATCGAACTCTCGATTGCTACAGCTGGCGGGGCGGATAAACTGGCTAATCTCAATCTCCAGGGAATCGATCCCTATATCGACTTCTACAATGTGATGGCCTACGACTTCCACGGCGGCTGGGAGAACAAAACCGGCCACCAGGCCGCTATGACGGGTGATCCTGGAGGCTATGACATCGTGACGGCCGTGGATCAGTTCCGCCAGGCGGGCATCGCCATGGACAAGGTGGTGCTCGGCGCTCCGGCCTACACCCGCGCCTGGGGCGGCGTGGTGGCTGGCAGCACCTATGGCTACGGCCAGACTGGTGATGCGGCCCTGGCTCCTGGATCGTACGAGAAGGGCAATTACAACCATAAAGATCTGATCACCGGTGTCGAAAATGGTTCCTACCAGCTGGTGTGGGATGACACCAGCAAAGCGGCCTTCGCTTACAACGCATCGACAGGCATCTGGAGCTCCATGGAAACCACCGCCACCATCGCCGGCAAGGCGGCCTATGTGCAGCAGGTGGGGTTGGGCGGAATGATGTTCTGGGCTTTATCCAACGACAGCGTGGGTGCTCAGAGCCTGATCGGTGCCGCCCACGATGCCTTTGCCGGCACCTCCCTGGAGGCCATCGCGGCCCGCGGCCCGGGCTTCGATCACGTGCTCGGCGGCAATGGTCAGTTCAGCTTCACCGACTTCACCAGCCTCACCGGCCTTCTGCCCAGCGCAGCAGCACCGGCACTCGCTTGACAGGCCCGCGCGTCGTTCCTACAGGCTGGCCCGCTTCACCTGGGAGGGGGTGAGGCCAAAGCGCTGTTTGAAGTCTGTGCTGAATCTGGAGTTCTCCCGGTAGCCGCAGGCCAGGGCCACCGCCCGGATGGAGGCGGCCGGGCCCTCTTGCTGCAACTGCTCCATGGCCCTGGCCAGGCGCTGCTCCCGGATCCATTGCACAGGGGTGGTGTTGAGCTTGTCGCGGAAGGCATATTGCAGGGCCCTGCGGGAATAGAAGCTTCTGGCTTCCAGATCACTCAATCGCAGGGGTTGATCGAGATGGGCACGGATGTAGTCGAGCAGCTCATCAAAGGCCGATCCCCTGCGCCCATTCAGAGGCGGGCTGGTTTGCCCAATGGGTGCGGCAAGCAGCTCGGGCTGGAGCCAGCAGGCCACCTGCCGCAGGATCACATCCCCCAGCCCCAGTCGCATCGGCAGCTGGGGATCCACTGACGCGCAGGAATCGATGTATCGCAGCAGCGAGAACAGGGAAAGGGCATCTGGAGCCGGCAGAGGTCTGAGTGGAAAGAGGCTGGCGTGGTCTGCCTTTGAGCCGTTCGAGCTGTCCTCCGGGTCCTGGCCGGCCATCACGGCAGCCACCCGCCGGATCGCAGCGGGTTCCACAAAAAGAGAGACGCTGCTCACGGCCGCACTGCTGCCATACAGCCGTTCACCGCTCCCACTGGGCAGCAGCATGGCGTCTCCAGCGGCGGCCCATCCCTCGCCTAAGGGGTCCTGCACGGTGATGGCGCCGGACAAAGTGGCCACAAGGGAGACCCGACCCGAGGGCTCCACCAGGAATGAGGCCTTCTCCCCAAAGTGGGAGTGGAGCGTCACTCCGCTGAGCTCGATCTTCCCTGAGAACTCCCTGATGGGCCAGCCATGGGGGCGGTAGCGCTTGATCGGGCCGGCCAGGTTCAGGTGCTGATAAACGCTCTGGGCGTTCGGCAAAAGCTGATGCTCGATCGCCCGCATGGGTTTACGGCAAGCCTTTGCCGGCTGGACATGGCTTCGTAGGCCAGCGGGAGGGGTGGGTGGCTCAACCGCTTGTCCTGGAAGCTCTTGGGTCGGAGGCTTGGCCATGACAAGAGGCAAAGCGTACGTTCGTGAGGCCTTTCCTAGCCAGTCCTCCCCACCCCTGGCGGGTGCGGGGGGTGGGGGTGCGCATTTCGAGAGGAATTGCGCGATTGGTCTGCGCGAAACGGAATATTTTGCGCGTTCCCGCCCTGGCGGCACCTGCGGGCGGCCTGAGCAAAAGAAAAGACCCCTTGCGGCGCAAGGAGTCTGACTGGATGGAGCCAAGCGGACTCGAACCGCTGACCCCCTGCATGCCATGCAGGTGCTCTACCAGCTGAGCTATGGCCCCATTGGTGTGGCCAGGCGTGCTTGCCACAGGATTGAGCTTACACCGTGCCTGGTCAGGATCAGACCTGGCGCCACACGGCCACCAGCTTGCCCTGGATGGTCACGTCCTCGGCAGGCAACAGGATGGGGGCATAGGCGGGGTTGGCCGCCTCCAGGCGCACCTGGCCCTGCTGGCGGTGGAAGTGCTTGAGGGTGGTGCCGCTGCCGGGCACCAGAGCGCTCACGATGGTGCCGTTGCGCAGGTGGGCTGGGTCGGTGACTGGTTCCATCAGCACCACGTCGCCATCGGCGATGTGGGCCTCCACCATGGAATCCCCGTTCACCGTGAGGGCGAACAGGCCCCGGGTCTGAAGCACGGGGGTCAGGTCCAGGTTGTCCTGCACATCGGCAAATGTTTCCACCAGGCCACCGGCCGCCACCGCCCCCAGCACCGGGATCTCTGCCCCTCCGCGGAAAGTGTGCGCCGCCTCGCCGAGCAGCTGCAGGGTGCGGGCCTGGCCCTCCTGCCAGGTGAGCCAGCCCTTCTGCTGCAGATGACGCAGACGGCTCTGGATCGGCGCCGGCGAGCGCAGATTCATGGCCTGCATCATCTGGCGGATCGAGGGACTGTGGCGGTGCTCGCCGATGTAGGCCGCCAGCCAGTCGTAGAGCTCCTGCTGGGCTGGGGTGAGATCCTCGGGCACGGACGGGCAGTACGAATGAACCAGTCCAGTTATGGCAGGTTGTCGGCCCGTTGTCCAGTCCTGGGCCAGGCTGCTGACCTCAGCCGTCCAGCGCCTGCCACCAGCCACTGATCGTCTGGAGATGGGCCAGGGCCTGGCTGGTGCCTAAAACACTTTCATGGAGGCGTCCGGGTTGGCCAGAATCCGTTCGCTGTGCTGGCGGATGGCGGCCAGATCCCACCAGCGGAGGAGAGCCGGATGCACCGGCTCCAGGCGCTGCAGCTGGCGCTCGAGCGCCTGAAGCCTTTGGGTGAGGAGCTCGGCCCGCCACTGCTCGAGGCCGCCTTCGGGCTCCCGATCCTTGCTGGGGTTGTCGCGCAGCTGGGGGGGCAGGAACGGGGCGAAGGCGCGGCGATGGAGCAGGCGGCCCCTTCCCGCGCCCTCACCGAAGAGAACCGGATCCTGCTGCAGCAGGGTGCCGATCAGGCGCTCATCAAGGAGGGGGAAGGGCCTTGGCGATGCCATAGGCCGCAGCCAGGCGGGTTTCGCCTTCCGCCCGTAGGGCCACCCAGTCGGCCAGCACCCGCTTGCGGATGGAGTGGTGCTGGGGAAGGTAGTTGTCGATCTCCCAGGGGTAGGCGTTCTTGAGGTGGGGGGCCAGCCAGGCGCGGCCCTCAGCGGTGAGGCAGCGTTCGAGCACGTCGCTGCGGCAGAAGTCGCGGCTGCGGCGATGCACCTTGGATGTGGCCCAGGGGCGATGGCTGAGGGCCAGCATCCGGCCGCCGCCGGTCTTCAGGGCCTGGCGGCGGCTGCCCGACCAGCGCAC
>JAYKIG010000047.1:0-16310 GCA_035286045.1 Cyanobacteriota bacterium
GCAAGGGAACCGTGGTTGACGCCGATGCGCAGAGCCTTGTCCTGGGCCTTCAGCAGGCGCACCAAGGGTTCAAAGGTGGTCTGGATGCGCTCGCCGATGGCGGCGACCTCCTCCGGGCTGAAGTCCGTGCGGTTGGGGTCGGGTTTGTCAAACACAAACAGGCCCGGATTGATGCGCACTTTGTCCACATGCTCGGCCACCTCCAGGGCGATCTTCATGCCGTTGTGGTGCACGTCCGCCACCAGGGGCACCGGGCGGTAGGTGGCTTCCAGCCGCTGGCGGATCTCTTTCACGGCCTTGGCGTGGGCAAGGGAGGGCACGGTGAGCCGCACGATTTCGCAGCCGGCCTCATGGAGGCGGCGAATGCCGGCGGTGGCCCCCTCCACGTCCAGGGTGTCCTCATTGATCATCGACTGCACCACCACCGGGTGCTTGCTGCCGATCCACACATCCCCCACGCGCACGCTGCGGGTGGGGCGGCGGTGGATCTGGGTGTCGAAGCGGGGATCGAGCCCCTCACCCGCCGCGGCGCCGGCCTGGGCTCCCTCCGGACGGGCCGGGCCGGCGGCAACGGTTTGGGGGGCGGCGGCGGTCATCGCGGGGAGCGGGTGCGTGGGCAAAGCCTGTCACAGCAGCGCCGCAACTGGCGAGTGGCGTGGGGCCTCGCCGCCGCCCTCCTTGGCTGCGGATAACGGCTCTCGGCTTTCTCTGACTCCCGGCGGTCGAGCCGGCAGGCCCAGAGGTTGGGCTCAAAACGTGCCAATGCCGCCAGGCTTCGGCTACGGGCGCCGACACGACGCACCAGGAAGTCGCCCACCTCGGCGGCACGGGCTGCCAGACCTGCGTGTGGCGACGAGCAACTGCGTGTGTTCCCCGGACTGGATGGCGTCCAGTCCGGCAACCGCCCCCCCAAGGATTGGGGTGCGCAATCGGGGTAAGTTTAAAAAATGCATTCGTTTTTATGCTTTCACGAATGAAAAAACAGTTCTATTACACGCCTGAAAACCTGAGTAAAAGAGCTGGATCAAGATTTGCTCAATTCTTGCTTGCCCTGGCGTCAATTGGAATCAGTGGAATTGTTGCCACAGAACTGCCGGCGCAAGCCGTGCTCACATATTATGTCTACGAGCCTAGTGGCTCGGGGAACGTGGTTATAGAAACGGCTGGAAGCTTGAATCTTCCCACTCCTGAAGGATTTAACGTGGGTTGTCCACCGAATGGTGGAGTTTTTACTGCGGAGGGTGCGATTTGTTCGGGCCCAGCAGGTTCATTCAATGCGTTTACTATCTCTGGCCCTCCCTCATTTGGCGTAGAAGGTCCTCTGTTTGCAGACTCTTCCTCGGGCACTCTTACTGTTCTTGCTGGAACATCTACTTTTTTTGGTATTTCCACCTCTTACATCAACGGCAGCCCCATCATTAGTTCTTCCACCTTTTCGATGACCACTCTGGCCGCCTTGGGTTTCACTACCCCTGGGCTCCTTGGCACCTGGACCCTGGCCGGAACGGGAGACACCATTGAAGTTCGCGTCGCTGCTCCCCCCGCCCCACCCACCTCTGCCACCCCGGGGCCCCTTCCCATCCTGGGAGCAGCAGCAGCCTTTGGCTCCGTGCGCAAGTTGCGTCGGTATTCGGCCGCACTCAAGCAGGGCTGATCCCGTTCATTCCCTGCTCTAGCGGGGATCGTCGCCCCGGAAGACAGAGCCCGCGGCGACGGGTAATGCGAGGGGAGCCAACGCCATCAGCCAGCCCAGATCTCCTCCAGCTCGATCGCCAGCCCCGCGAGTGTTTCGCCTCCATCCAACCGGGTGGCAGCCTCCAGGCGCAGGGGCTGAACAGCGGCATCGTCGGCCTTCCACACCTCCACCGCCCGCTCTGCAGGGATTAGGAGCCAGCCAAGGCGGGCGCCGTTGGCCTGATAAAGGTCCATCTTTTGGCGCAATGCCGCAAGCCCACGGGGTCCATCGTCGCTGGAGCTCGCCAACTCCACCACCAGATCAGGGCAGAGGGGCGCAAAGCCCTGGCGTTCCTCCACCGTGAGAGCTCGCCACCGCTCCAGGGCCACAAGGGAGGCATCCGGGCTCCGTACGGAGCCATCGCGCAGGCGGAAACCGGTGGAGCTGTCGAACAGCTTATAGGCAAGCCTACCATTGCGCAGGGCCAGGCCCAGTTCAACCAGCAAGGCACCGTTGCGGCCGCCTGTCTCACTACCGGTGGGTGTCATGGAAATCAGAGAGCCGTCGGCGGCAAGCTCCATCACCGCATCCGGATTGGCCCGGCAGAGCAGTGCAAACTGCTCGGGGGTGAGGCGCAGCGCGTCTGTGAGGGCTTGCGGCAAGCTGAGTGGCCCTGGCCAGAAGGGGTCCCGTAGCTGCGGGGTGGAGGGGTTGGTGGCGACCATGGCCCCGAGGGGTGTCCACTCAGCCTAGTCAGCAGGCCATGGCCTACGACGTGATGTTTGGGCTCAGCAGCTGAGCAGCAAAACGGTCGTGCCAGGTGAGCCACCTGGGGAGCCCGGATGATGACCATTGGCGGCGGGCAATGCGGCGGCGAACGCCGGGGAGCGGCTCACCCCGCGAACTGCACCATCTCGCCGTAGCCCAGCAAGCTGCGGTCGGTGGTCAACAGCCGCAGGTCCTCTCTCTGGGCCTGCGCCACCAGCAGCCGATCGAAGGGATCGCGGTGAATCCAGGGCAGGTGCCGCACCGCCAGCACATGGTCGGCCTGGATCGGCAGCTCCCGAAAGCTCTCCTGCAGCAGCCCCAGGCGCAGAGCGGTTGGGTCGACCTGGAAACCCTCACGGGCGAGGGAAGCCTTGATCGCCACCTCCCACAGGCTCGCCACGCTGAAGACCAGAGGCTGATCGGTGCTTTCAAGCTGGCTCCTGGCGGCTTCAGGGAGCTGCTCCGGCATGGCGGCCCACCAGAGCAACAGATGGGTATCCACCAGGAGGCCCTCCCCTTCACTGGCCATGGAACATCTCAGCGATCTCTGCCTGGAAATCCGTCTTCAGGTCTGCGGTGAGCACAACCTGGCCCCGCAGGAAGCCCCCTTTTCGCGGGGCAGGCTGGGTGTTCAGCGGAACCAACCGCACCAGCGGCTTTCCCGCCCGGGCGATCACCACCTCTTCGCCGGCGAGGGCCTGATCCACGTAGCGCGAGAGGTGCGTCTTGGCGTCGTGGAGGTTGACCTGCATGGGGCCCGAGGTATGCCAATGGGATCAGCTTAGTCGAACGGGCGGCTAAGCCACTTGCACACCTGAACCCTACCCCACCTGTGCCGGCGTTGAGATGCGGTCGCCATGGAGGCGCTGGCTGCTATCATTGCTATCAAATATGGAAGATGTGGTGGCCGACCTGTTGATACGCGGCGTCGAGGACGCCCTCGTGCTGGCCCTCAAGAAACGGGCCGGGGCCCATGGCCGCAGCCAGGAAGCTGAGCTGCGGGCGATCCTGGCCGCTGCACTGCAGAGCCCGCCCCGCCGCAACCTGGCGGATTTACTGGCCGCCATGCCCGATGTGGGGGTGGATGCCGATTTCCAGCGCGCGAACGATCGAGTGGTGGCCGCCGATGTTTTTGATTGACACCAACGTGATCAGCGAGGCGCGCAAGGGCCAGCGCGCTGATGCCGGCGTGCGGGCCTTCTGGGCCGGCGCTGTCCGCGACGAGTCCCCACTGTTTCTGGCCGCGATCACGATCGGTGAGTTGCGCCGGGGCGTGGAGCTGATCCGCCACCGGGGTGACCACCCGCAAGCCCAGCAGCTGGAGCAGTGGCTGATGGAGCTGCTGCAGACCTACAGCGATCGCGTACTGCACCTGGATGGCGATGCAGCCCAACTCTGGGGTCGACTGCGGGTGCCCCATCCGCACAACGCCATCGACAAACAGATCGCCGCCATCGCCTTGTTGCACGATCTCACCGTGGTGACGCGCAACACCGCTGACTTCACCGGTTGCCAGGTGCGGCTGCTGAATCCCTTTCAGGCCTGCAGGCAGCCGTGATCGGTGATGACAAGGGGCAATGGCTTTAACGTGATGCCTGATGCGCAGACATCTGATGCGGACCACCCTGCGGCTGGATGACGATGTTCTGGCCTCCGCGCGGGTTCTGGCTCGCCAGCGGGGCGAAAGCCTTGGCGCCGTGATCAGTGAACTGGCCCGCAGGGGGCTTCATCAGCCCCCGCCGCAGTGCGCCAGCCCCGACACCCATCGCAATGAGCTGCGGCTGCTGCCCCTGAGGGCTGAGGGAGCCCCGGTGGATCTGGAGCTGGTGAACAGCCTCCGGGATGAGCTGCCATGAGCGCGGCACTTCTGGATGTGAACGTGCTGATTGCCCTGCTCGATCCGCGCCACATCCACCACGACCTGGCCCACACCTGGCTGGCGGGGTCGGCCCCGTTGCCGTGGGCCAGCTGTCCCCTCACCGAGAACGCCGTGCTGCGAATCCTGGGGCACCCTCGCTATCCCAACAGCCCCGGACCGCCGATTGTGGTAGCCCGGCTCCTGGAGGGCTGGCGCCATCTCCCGCGCCATCGTTTCTGGCACGATCGCCTCAGCCTGCTGACGCCTGGGGTGCTGGATGGGGAGCGCCTCCTCGATCCCTCCCAGATCACAGATGCCTATCTGCTCGCACTGGCGGTGGATCACGGCGGCTCGTTGGTGACCCTGGATCGCCGCCTCCAGCCGGATCTGGTGGTTGGTGGCACGGAGGCCCTGGTGCTGCTGAGGGGGGACTGATCCACCGGTTCTGCTGCCAGAGCACGCCAGCGAGACATCCAGCACGAAGTCGCCGCCAGGGTCTGCCAGGGAAGGCGCTGCCGTGAAACACGCCACAACGGCCCTGGATTTCCGCCATCACTGAGAAAGTCCATACTGGATTGACTATCGGCGTGGCCCCAAACCCCTGGCCCCGCTCCATCCGCCGTATCTCCTCAGTTCGGAAGTTCCTCCTCCACCTCAAACACCACCAGCTCCGTGATGAGCAGCTCCTCAGGCAAGGCATCACTGGCCTCCCAGAGATCCATCGTGGTGATCGGATAGCCGGCAGCCTGGGCGATGGCCGCCACCGTTGCCGCATCCTCTGCGGTGGCGAGGGCCTCCAGCAGCTCGGGGTGATGTTCCGCCTCCAGCAGAAAGCGGGCCAGGGGGGCTTCCAGGGGCGCGAGGTCCGGTTCCGGGGGGAACAGGTCTTCGGCCGGGATCCCGCTGGCCTGCCAGAGATCCAGCTCCGTGATGGGGTATCCGGCGGCCCGGGCGATGGCCGCCACCGCTGCCGCGTCGGGGGCGCTCGCCAGCGCCTGCTGCAGCGCGGCATCGCCCTGGGCCTGGTGCAGGAAGCCCACCAGCGCCTCGGGAAGGGGCGCTGGCCACACCTCCTCCCTGGTGCCCTGGGTTGCCTCGCTTTCCTGCTCCAGGCCATCCTGGAAGCCGGCGATCTCCTCGGGGCTGACGGCACTGGCCCGCCAGAGGTCGAGCTCATTGATGGAATAGCCGGCTGCCTGGGCGATCGCCGCCACTGCTGCCGCGTCGGGGGCGCTCGCCAGCGCCTCCTGCAGCGCGGCATCGCCCTGGGCCTGATGCAGGAATCCCTGGATGGGGTCATCCTCCAGCCAGGGATCGGGCAGCATCCCGGCCTGGCTCTCCCCGCCGGCTGGGCCTGGATCCTCCCCTGAGGCAGTCGCCTGCGCAGCAGGATCAGAGCGGAGCTCCTCGGGGCTGGCGGCACTGGCCTGCCAGAGGTCCAGCTCGCTCACCGGATAGCCGGCGGCCTGGGCGATGGCTGCCACGGCAGCGGCATCCGGTGCCTCGCAGAGCAACACCTGCAGCCGCTCATCAGTGTGGGCCTGCTCCAGGAAGGCCTCAAGGGACGCAAGCGACATGGGGAGGCAGCAGCACCATCCTCTGCTTAGCAAGGGCATCTGCCTTCGCCCACCCCAGGGCGTTTACGGGCACTCCTGGAGCGTGTCCAGCCTGCGCCTGAGTTCCTTCATGTCCTGCCAGGTGAGCCACTTGGGGCTGCCCTGCTCCCTGGAGGCGTTGCGCAGCAGATAGGAGGGGTGAAAGATCGGCATCAGCCAGCGCCCCTCGAGAGCCCCGTCCGTTCCCTGCTGCCACTGCCCCCGCAGGCGCGTGATGCCCCCCCTGATCCCAAGCACCCCCTCCATGGCGGTGGCACCCGCCAGCACGATCACCGCCGGATCCACCAGCCGGATCTGCTCCAGGAGCCAGGGGCGGCAGGATCCCATCTCCTCGGGCGTGGGTTTGCGGTTGTCCGGCGGGCGGCACTTCACCACATTGCAGATGTAGGCACCCTCATTGCTGTCGATGCCCACACTGGCGAGCATCTGGTCCAGCAGCTGGCCGGCCCGCCCCACAAAGGGCAGTCCGGTGGCGTCCTCCTGCGCGCCGGGCCCTTCGCCGATCACCATGAGCCTGGCGGCGGGATTGCCTCGGCTCACCACCACCTGCTGACGACCTCCCGCGAGCGGGCACAAGCGGCATTGGTCACAAGCCAAAGCCAGATTGGCGAGGGCTTCGCTCAAGGAGGATCGGGCCTCGAGGTTGGGCATGGATGGTGTCGGGGTAAAGGTGTGAAGTTTCCTGAATAAACGCCCAGAAGCCTTGGCTGGCCGACCTAGGGCAGGATGACGCATCCCAATCCGCTGTGCCCGCCCTGATGTCGGCCCCGCTGAAGCTGTCCGTCAGGGGTGCCTCCCTGCAACCTTCCCTCACCCTGGCCATCGCCGCCAAGGCCAAGCAGCTCCAGGCTGAAGGGTGCGACATCTGCAGCCTCTCAGCGGGGGAACCGGATTTCGACACCCCGGCCTTCATCCGCCAGGCCGCAGCAGCGGCCCTGGAAGCGGGCCACACCCGCTACGGCCCGGTAGCCGGGGAGCCGGCCCTACGGGCAGCGATCGCCGCGAAGCTCAGAGAGGAGAACGGCGTGGCCGCCTCCCCCGAGCAGGTGCTGGTGACCAACGGCGGTAAGCAGGCCCTCTTCAACCTCTTTCAGGTGCTCCTGAATCCGGGGGATGGGGTGCTCATCCCCATGCCCTGCTGGCTGAGCTACCCGCCCATGGCGGAACTGGCGGGCGCCACGGTGCAGCCCCTGGTCACGGAGGCCGCCCGGGGCTTTCGGTTCACCGCCGAGGAGCTGGAGCGGGCCATCACCCCAGCCACCCGCCTGCTGGTGCTCAACTCCCCGTCCAATCCCACGGGAATGGTGATGGGGCGCTCCGATCTGGAGGCCATTGCCGAGGTGCTGCGCCGCCACCCCGCCGTGGCCGTGGTGTGCGATGAGATCTACGAATCCCTGCTGGCCCCGGGCCACACCCACCACAGCCTGGCAGCCCTGGCCCCCGACCTGGCAGAACGGCTGTTCATCGCCAATGGCTTTGCCAAGGGCTGGGCCATGACCGGATGGCGGGTGGGCTGGTTGTTTGGTCCCACCCATATGGTGGCGGCTGCCAGCGCCCTCCAGAGCCAGTCCACGAGCAATGTCTGCAGCTTTGCCCAGTTCGGAGCCCTGGCGGCCCTCCAGGGCTCCCGCGACTGCGTGCAGGAGATGGCCGCCCGCTTCGATGAGCGGCGCCGGCTGCTCAACGCGGGGCTGGCTTCGGTGCCTGGGTTGCAGCTGGTGGCGCCCGAGGGGGCCTTTTACGCCTTTCCGGATGTGGGGGCCTGGGGGCTGGATTCCATGACCCTCTGCAACCGCCTGCTGGATGAGGTGGGTCTGGCGGTGGTGCCCGGTGTCGCCTTTGGCGACGACCGCTGCATTCGCCTCTCCTGTGCCACCTCCACCGAGACGATCCAGGATGGGCTGCAACGGCTGATGGCCTTCCAGGCCAGGCTCTGAGTTTCTCTTCCCCCCCGCCGCATGCCTCCAGGCGTCCCCAAGAAACTCGCTGTGATCGGAGACAGCGGCGTGTTCGGCTGGGGGGATCCGGAAGAGGGGGGCTGGTGTGAGCGGCTGCGGCGGCACTGGATGGCCCTCCCCGATGGCCCCGTGGTTTACAACCTGGGGGTGCGGGGCGATGGGCTGGAGCGGGTGGCGGCCCGACTCCCGGCGGAAGTGGGGGTGCGGGGCGAATTGCGTCGCCAGGTGCCCCAGGGGATCCTTCTGGCGGTGGGGCTGAACGACACGGCCAGGGTGGGGCGAGCCGATGGTCGCCCCCAGCTGGCACCGGAGGCCTTTCTGTTCGGTCTGCAGCAGTTGCTCAGGCAGGCCCAGGCCCTGGCGCCGGTGTTCATGCTCGGGCTCACCCCCGTGCAGGAGAGCACCATGCCCTGGGCCGACGTGCTCTGGTATGGCCTGGCGGACGTGCAGCGGTATGAGGGGCTGCTGGAGGAGGCCTGCATGGAGGCCAATGTGCCCTTCCTGCCCATGCTTCACCCCTTCCTGGAGCAACCCCACTGGGCTGACTGGCTGGCGGAAGACGGCCTGCACTGCAACAGCGAGGGCCATCGTTTTCTCTTTGAGCGGGTGCACCGCTGGCCGGCCCTGCTGGGGTGGGCGGGTCTGGAGCTGCAGCAGCTTCCCACCCCCATGCCCTGGTGAGATCCCCCATCCGGGGGAGGGTGAAATCACCTGGATGGCGGAAGACGGGGGTGGGCCCACGGCCCGACGCTTTGAGAAGAGCGTTGCTTTCCCCATGACCGCTTCCGCCCCTTCCCCTCGCCATTCCCTTCCCCGTTCCCCCCAGCTGCCTGCCAGGCCCCTGCGCCGCCAGACCCCAGCGCACAGCGAGCGGCAGAACCGTTGCTGGTTGGAGGCGTATGCCACCAGCCCCGATCCCCTCACCCGCCTCCATTGGCGCAACCGCCTGGTGGAGGCGAATCTGGGGTTGGTCCACAGCGTGGCCGCCCGTTTCGCGGGAAACACCCAGCTGCCCTACGCCGACCTGGTGCAGGTGGGATGCCAGGGACTGATCCGGGCCGTGGAGGCCTTTGATGGGCGCCGGGCCCGCTGCCTCAGCACCTTCGCCATCCCCTATGTGCGCGGGGCGATCCGGCACGAGCTGCGCGATCGGGAGTCGTCGATCCGGCTGCCCCGATCCCTGTGGGAGCTGCGCCATCGCCTCCGGCGCCTGCAGGAGGAGCGCCGGGCCCAGGGATTGGCGCCCCTGGCTCGGGAGGAGCTGGCGAGCACCCTGGGCTGCACGCCCCAGGCGCTGGGGGAGGCGGAGGGGCTGCGGGAGGTGGCCCAACCCCTCAGCCTGGATGCCCTCCAGGGAGGCCATGGCGACGCCGAAGGGGTCACCACCTGGCTGGATCAGCTCGCCGATCCCCGCTCCCTCTCCTGCGAGCCCCTCTCCCCGGGTGCCTCCGCCAACGATGGCCTGCAGCGCGCCCAGGTGAACTGGCTGCGGCACCAGCTCAACCAGCTCGATCCCCTCCAACGCGACCTGGTGCTGGCCCGGGTGCTGGTGGGCTGCAGCTGGGTGGAGCTGGGCCGCCAGCACGGCCTCCATCCCCGAATGGCCGAACGGCGCTGCAATGGGGCCCTCCGCCACCTGAAGGCCCTGGCCGAGGGATGGCGGGATGGCCTCAAACCGGGAGGCTGAACACCAGGGCCAGGCCCATGGCCATCAGGGCGGCCAGCAGGGTTTGCAGACCATTGACCAGCTCATTGCTCAGCCAGCCGATCCGCCCCTGCAGGGTGGCGCCGAGCAGGCTCTCCACCAGGGTGGCCGCCAACCCCACCGCGGTCACAAGCCCAACGGCCGTGGGGGTTTCCACCACCCCCAGGCCCGCCATCACCACCGCCATCAGGCCGCTCCCCACCACGCTGGCGGCGGTGCCCTCCAGGCTGATGGCTCCCTCCGTTCCGCGGGCCACGGGACGCAGGGTGGTGATCAGGAGGGTGTGACGCCCCCAGCGCTTGCCGATCTCACTGCCGAACGTGTCCGCCAGCTTGGCCGCCAGGCTGGCGGCCAAGCCCAGAAGCAGCAGGGAGGCCTGGGCCCCGGCCAGAGGGGCGAGAGCCGCCAGGACGGCCGCCACCAGGGCCGATCCCCAGACGTTTTCCGGGCCCCGACGGCCCCCTCGAGCCTCCGCCAGGCCGCTGGCCTGCTTGGCCTTGAACCCCAGCTTGGTGACGACCGATCCCAGGGCCAGATAGGCCACAACAGCCAGCCAACCGCGCCAGCCCAGCGTTCCCCAGAGCACGGTGCCGAGGATGCCGGCGTGGATCCAGCCCTGGGGCGTGAGCAGGGGGGCCCGCTGGGCCAGGGCGATGAGCAGGGTGTTGAGAAGCAGCGCCGTCGCCCAGTGGCCTGGCTCCTGGCTGGGGAGCATGAGGGAAAGCGGCGGCATGGCGCGGGAATCTGTTGCACAGGTCTAAGGGTTGGCGGCGCAACGGCGTTGGCAGCGGATAATCGGCTCATTCGTGCTGCGGCCTCCAGCCATGTTTTTCCGGAAGCAGAAGTTTTTCCTCGATCTCACCGGCCAGCAGGACACGGAGCAGAAGGGCAAGGCCGGGCAGGAACCGAGCGTCACCATTGCCCCTCCGGTAGCGCCAAAACCAGAGAAAGCGGCAGCCCAACCAGCGGCCAAGGCGGCTCCCGCCAAAGCGGCCACGCCCGCTGCTCCAGCCGCGGCCCAGGTTGCGGCGGAGACCGCTCCAGCCGCAGCCGCCGCTCCCGCCTCCGTGCGCACGACAGCCGAGGAGATTGCCGCCCAGCTGGCCGCCGAGGCGGCTAGCCGCCCGGCTCCCACCCTGTCCACCTTCGCCCCCGACTGCCTCACCCCGGGTGCATCTACCCCCCGCCGCCGCCGGAGTGCAGGCGCCAATCTGGGCGCGTTCAAGGAGATCGCCCGGGGACTGATGAAGAGCTGAGCTGGCTGCGCCAGCCCGCCAGCCAGGCTGCAGCCGTCACCGCCGCCGTGGAGGTGCGCAGGATCGTGGGCCCCGCGCTCACTGGAATCCATCCCTGTGCCTGGGCGGCCTCCTCCTCGCTGGCGGTCCAGCCCCCCTCCGGGCCGATGGCCACCCACACCGTCTCCACGGAGACGCCTTGCTGCTCCTGCAGCCATTGAGGCAGCAGGGGCCGGGCCTCCCCTCGGCTGCTTGCCAGGAGTTTGACGCCCTCCAAGGGAGTGGTGAACCAGGCTGTTGCCCCCTGGGGCGCGGCCAGCCGGGGCCGATGGAGCCGCTCGCTCTGCTCCACCGCCTCCTTCACGATGGCCTGCCACCGCTCCAGGGGCCATTGGCCCCGCCCCACGCACCGCTCGGCCTGGAGGGGTTGGAGCCTATCGATCCCCAGCTCGGTGGCCATGCGCCAGATGAGATCCGTGTCCTGCCGGGGAAGGGCAACGGCCAGGGCCAGGGGCGGCACTGGGATGCTCTGATGCTCCAGGGGCTCGCTCAAGGGTTGCTCCAGCCGCAGGCGATCGGATCCCTCCAGGAGCGCGCCCCAGCGCCGCCCTTCCCCATCCACCACCTCACAACCCTGGCCAGGGGAGAGCCGCAGCACCCGGGTGAGGTAGTGGGCTTCCGCTGTGGTCAGGGCCACCACCTGGTCCAGACGCTGGGGAGGGATGAGCAGCCGACGTCGCTCCCGGGTCATGCCGTTCCCCTACTTCACGGCCGAGGCGCCTGGGCGCCGCTCCCCGAACTCTCCCCAAGGGCGAACGGACTGCCAGGCTCCTCCTCAACCGGCCAGTCGTCGTTGAGGCCGCCGATCACAAGTTCACAGAGCTCCACCACGTCCCGATCGATCTGGCGGAGGGTGTTGATCAGCACGTCGAGGGCGAAGGCATCGCTGGTGCCCAGATCCAGCCAGCAGCGCCCCCAGGTGCCCTGGTATTCCATGGCACCCATGTTGTGCATGAGGGCGGGCAGGGCCTGGTCTGCCACCTCTCCATCCCAGGGAAGCCAGCTGAGGTCGGCGCCTGCATCGTGGGCCTGGAGGTTTTCGGCATTGAAGCCCCCCAGCTTGCCCAGATAGAACCAGCTATCGAAGGCCGTTTCCACATAGGCCCGCTCCCCCTGGCCGGGGGGGTGGGCAAAGCGCAGCCAGAGCCAGCAATTGAAGGGATCCACGTCGCGAAAGCGCACGTCCACGGCGAAGCAGGGCGGGGGCCTTCAGGCTGCCACCCCATGGGCTGAGCCATGCTGGCGGGATGCTCGAGCTCCAGTCGGTCTGCTATCACCCGGCCACCACAGCCCAGCCGGTGCTGCGGGACATCCATCTGCGTGTGCCGCCCGGGGCCCTCACCCTGGTAGCGGGCCGGAGCGGCAGTGGCAAGACCACTCTGCTGGAGGTGATCTGCGGCCTGGCCAGCCCGGATCGGGGCACGATCCGCTGGAACGGCGAGGCCATGGGCGCCCGCCAGCTGCGGTGGCTCTGCGGGTTGGTGTTCCAGTTTCCTGAACGCCATTTTCTCGGCCTCACGGTGGGTCAGGAACTCCGCGTCGGCCAGCGCCGCGTGTCCACCGAAACCCTTCAGGCCGTGCTGAACCAGGTGGGCCTTCCGGATCTGCCCCTCACACCGGCTCCGGAGCAACTCAGTGGGGGGCAGCAGCGCAGGCTGGCCCTGGCGGTGCAGTTGCTGCGGGATCCCAGGGTGTTGTTGCTGGATGAGCCCACCGCCGGCCTCGACTGGGCCGTGCGGGATGGGGTGCTGGATCTGCTGCAGAAGCTGGCTCGGGAGCGGGCCCTGCTGGTGGTGACCCATGAACCGGAGATCTTTGCCCGCCTGAAACCCGAGGGGTGGCGGCTGGAGGAAGGGGTGCTGCGCCCTCTCCGCCAGGAGACCTCCTTACGATGCCCTTAAGGACGGGGGAAGGGTGATGGCTGATCAGCTGCTGCGCGCCACGGCGGCCGGAGGAGGGATCCGACTGGTGGCGGTCACCACCACGGTGGCCAGTCGCTATGCCCGCCATCGCCATGGCTTGTCGTTTCTCACCACCGCCCTGTTGGGTCGGGCCATGACCGCTGGCCTGCTGCTGGCCAGCTCGATGAAGGTGGCCCATGGGCGGGTGAATCTGCGCATCCAGTCGGATGGCCCCCTGCGGGGCCTGATGGTCGATGCGGGGCGGGATGGCACGGTTCGGGGCTATGTGGGGAATCCCTCCCTGGAGCTTGATCTGGTGGGCACGGCAGAGGGGGAGCCCGCTTTTGATTTCCGCCGCGCCACGGGCACGGGCTACCTCCATGTGGTGCGCGACATCGGGGAGGGGGAGCCCTACAGCAGCACGGTGGAGTTGGTGAGTGGAGGCATCGGTGATGATCTGGCCTGCTATCTGCTCCACTCCGAGCAGACCCCCTCGGCCGTGTTCGTGGGGGAGAGGATCGACAGCCGGGGGGTGCGCTGTGCCGGCGGGTTGCTGGTGCAGGTGTTGCCCAAGGCGGCCTCCGATCCGGCACTGGTGACGCTGCTGGAGGAGCGCTGCAAGGAGATCACGGGATTCAGCGAACGGCTGGAGGCCCATGCGGAGGCGCTTCAGCTGCTGCTGGAAGATGTGTTCCCCGACCTCGATCCCCAGCCCCTGGAGTGGGCCGAGGCCCGCCAGCCCGTGCGCTTTCACTGCCCCTGCACCCGTCGCCGCAGTGTCAGCGCCCTGAAGTTGCTGGGGCAGGACGAACTCCGAAGCCTCCTCCAGGAGGACGGCCGAGCCGAGCTCACCTGCCACTTCTGCAACGAGGTGTATGGGGTGGAGGCGGAAGAGCTCCGGAGCCTGATCGCGGAGTTCGAAGCGGCCTGAGGCCTTACCCGAGGAAGAGCGCGCCGACCGACAACACCAGGATGCCGATGGCGGCCTGAATCTGGTAAGGCTGGATCGGAAGGGCCTGCAGCACGGGCACGGGCAGGGCCATGAGCAGCAGCTGGGACAACCCCAGCCCCAGGGCCAGCAGAAGAACGGTGAAGCCCACCGAGCGGCCGAAGGTTCCGTTGCGACGCTGCAGATTCACCAGGGTGGTGAGAGCCGCGAGTGCCAGCAGGGCATCGGGGGCGGCGCCGGGAAAGGCCAGGGCGAGCACCAGGAGAACCCCATGGCTGATCAAGGGAAACATGCGCTCCCGTCCTGTGGCCAACGACAGGGACAACGGTTGGCCAGGCCTGGCGGTGCCTCCGCCGATGCGGGGGATGGAGAGGGAGGGAAGATTGGGAAGCTGGGCCAGGGGGGGCCTGGCCGGGGTGGGAAGGGTTTCCTTCTGCGATGCCGAACGGGCTGCGCTGCTGACCCGACCCTGCTGCCGCTCCTTCAGCCGGTCCATCAACACGGCGTCGTAGGCCGCCTCCACCCGGGAGCGGGCCAGAGGATCGTCGCCGATGGCGTCGAGCTTGGCCTGCCGTGCTGCCTGCACCTCCTCGAAAGTGCTCTGCGGCGCGACGCCCAGGAGGCTATAGGGGTTGGAAGGTTCTTCGGTCATCGCGCTGGCCACACGAACCCTATTTAAGGGTGCCTGGGGTCAAAACAAGGGTTCGCAGCGATGAAAGCCTGCCTCCTGGAGGAGTTGGAGGCGACACGCCTCGGCTTCCGCGGGGGCCAGATGCCAGCGGCGCTTGAGCAGAGGCATCTGGGGAGGGAGATGGCTACCTTCGCGGATCTCCACCCTGTCATGGCCCGGGAGGAAATTGACGAAGTCCGATCCCCCGTCGCTACGGGGGCGAGCCAGCCAGAAGGGATGGGACATGGCGAGCGCTTGCGCCCTTTACAAATCGTGATTCCATTCTGGCGGATCCGTCCCGCGATCGCGTTCGGCCTTCCTCACAGGGCGATCGGATCGATCCCGCTCACCACCGGCGCCACGGCGCTCAGCCCCAGGGAGGGGTGGTCGTCCTGCAGCTGCTGCAGGTTCCATGTGTTGCGGAACAGCAGCACGGGCCGGTCCCAGGCATCCCGCACGGTCTTGCAGTTGAACACCCGGCCGATGGCCTCCAGGGCCGGCCAGCCGCCGCTCACCCAGCGCGCCACCGTGAACTCCAGCGGCTCCAGGCGGGTCTTCACCCCATACTCGTTTTCGAGGCGGTATTGCACCACCTCCAGCTGCAGCTGGCCCACGGCGGCCAGGATCGGATCTCTCTTGCTGAGATCCGTGTCGTAGAGCACCTGCACAGCCCCTTCCTCCCGCAACTCATTCACCCCCTTGCGGAAGCTCTTGAAGGCGGAGGGGTTGGGGTTGCGCAACCAGGCAAAGAGCTCCGGGGTAAAGCAGGGAATCCCCTCGAATTCCACCCTGGGCCCCACGTAGAGGGTGTCGCCGATGGCGAACATGCCGGGATTGTTCAGACCGATCACATCGCCCGGGTAGGCCTCCTCCACCACCTCCCGGTCCTGGCCGAAGAGCTTCTGGGGCCGCGAAAGGCGGATGGTCTTGCCGGTGCGGGCATGGCGCACGGCGAGATCCTTCTCGAACTTGCCGGAACACACCCGCACGAAGGCCACCCGATCCCGATGGCGGGGATCCATGTTGGCCTGAAGCTTGAACACGAAGCCACTGAACTCGGGCCGGAGGGGATCCACCTCCCCATCGCTGGAGCTGCGGGCCGTGGGGCGCTGGGCCAGCTCAAGGAAGGCATCAAGGAAGGGCCGCACGCCGAAGTTGGTCATCGCCGAGCCGAAGAACACCGGGCTGAGCTCGCCGGCGTGCACCATCTCGAGATCGAGCTCTTCGCCCGCCGCATCGAGCAGCTCCAGTTCCTCGAGGGCCTGGGCCAGCAGGTCGCTCTCCACAGCTTGCGCCAGCTCCGGGCTGTCAATCGGCAGCCTTTTCTCCGCACTTTGGCGGCCCCGCTGGGCCCGCTCGAAAAGCACCACCTCCCGGCTGCGACGATCCACCACCCCCCGGAAGCGGTCGCCGCTGCCGATGGGCCAGTTCACCGGCCAGCAGGCCAGGCCCAGCTCCTTTTCGATTTCATCGAGCAACTCTAGGGGTTCCCGCCCCGGCCGGTCCATCTTGTTGATGAAGGTGAAGATCGGGATGCGCCGCATGCGGCACACCTCAAACAGCTTGCGGGTCTGGGGCTCCAGGCCCTTGGCCGCGTCCTCCAGCATCACGGCATTGTCCGCCGCGGCGAGGGTGCGGTAGGTGTCTTCCGAGAAGTCCTGGTGGCCCGGGGTGTCCAGCAGGTTGATGGTGCGGCCGCTGTAGTCGAACTGGAGCACGGTGGAGGTGATGGAGATGCCCCGCTGTTTCTCCAGCTCCATCCAGTCGGAGGTCACCTTCCGCTGCTCCCCCTTGGCCTTCACCGCGCCCGCCTGCTGGATGGCACCCCCATAGAGGAGGAGCTTTTCCGTGAGGGTGGTCTTGCCGGCGTCGGGATGGGAAATGATGGCGAAATTGCGCCGCCGGGCCACGGCCT
>JAYKIG010000048.1:0-28777 GCA_035286045.1 Cyanobacteriota bacterium
ACCGCCTCGCCTTTACCGCGGCCGTACGTGAAGCCGCCGCCAAAGATCCCGCTAACTTCGACCCCCGCCACTTCAACAAGCCCGCCCGGGCCTACATGAAGCAGGTGTGCCTGGATCGCTACCAGCAATTCTGGTGCGCCGGCAACGCCAGCAAGATCAAGCAGCGCGACATCAACTATTACGCCGCTCTTTACGCCAAGGGTGCTCTCGATCCCAAGACCGCTGTGGCCGCCTGAGCGGTTTCGGCCCGTTCGAAGAACTCTTTCCTGGGCTCCCTGGATGGGGGGCCCTTTTTATTGCCTTCAGGGCAGGGGGATCGTGGGGGCTGTACCAGCTCTTTGAAGCTGGCGTTCTATGGCACCAAGATCATTCGCCGGCAGCAACCCGTTGCCGACCAGCTTGGCGAGGGCGGTACGCAAATCCTTTTCCATCACAAATTTTCGACCATCGGACACCACAACCCGCACAAGGGTCGGCAGATTATTGCTTAATGATTCCAGATAGATGGGTTCTACATAGAGCAAGCCTTTGCCGATGGGAAGAACAAGCATATTGCCCCGGAAAAGCCTGGATCCCATGCGATTCCAGAGACCAAACTGCAGGCTGATCGTCGGATCTTGGTCCGTCAGGGCCGAGATCTGTTGGGGTCCGAGCAGCAACCGTTGTTGCGGGAAACGAACCAGCAGAAGTTCTCCGTAATTGGGAGGATCATTGCGCGCTGCCAACCAACCCACCAGATTCGTGCGGCGCAGGGGAGTGAAGGGTAAGAGCATCACAAATTCCGATCGCTTCTCGCCCGGTAATTCCATCGTCACGTAATAGGGCTGCACCGGTGTCGTCTTGTTCCCATAGATTTCGAGGGGCACGCTCCAAACGTCATCCCCGTTATAAAATGTGCGTACATCTGTTACGTGATAACGCAGGAGTCGCTCAGACTGGATGTCAAATTGACCCTGGGGAACGCGGATATGTTGCAACAGGGGCTTGGGCATGGCCTCGATGGGCTGGAACAATTCTGGAAAGGCCTTGATCCAGGTTTTCAAGATCGGATCATTCTTTTCACTCACATACAGCCAGAGTCTGCCATCGTTAGCATCAACCACGGCTTTAACAGGATTGCGGAAGTAACGCAATCCGACTGGATTAGGGTCGCTGTAGGGGTAGGACCGACTCTTGGTGAAGCCATCCAACATCCAGTATTGGTGTTGCTCTGGTCGATAGCCTTTCCCTTCCTCGACACGGGTGGTGACCAGATAGGGCTGACTCTCAAAGCTCAGGAAGGGGGCCAGCGCCTCCAGTCGCTCATTCACCTTGCGGCGAAGGAGCAGGAGGGAGCGGGGAGTGATGGATCCTGTGAAAAGAATGCGGGGTTCCTGGAGATAGACGGCGGCTGCCAGCCTCTGCCATCCCTGGGCCAGTGAGATACCCACTGTGCCGTCGTAGTGGGTGTACACATTCAGGTCTCCCTCGGGGTAGGAAAACTCCTTCACCAATGTGGGGGCAATGGCATAGGGCGCGGGTCCGGAGGAGAAATAGAGGCTGGGGCGGCCGATCGGCAGGGCCTGCTGCGCTTGTGCATCACTGATGCCCAGCTGGGGGATGCCCTGCACCCGGGCGCCACGGCCGAGGTCCTTCACGAAGAACAGGGGCAAGCCATCGGTGCCGGCTGCATTGACCGGCGACACCGTGAAGCCATGCCCATGGGTGAACACCAGATGCTTGTTCAGCCAGGTGCGTGAAGCCTTCGGCAGGGCTTGGCTATCGAGCTCTCGCGCCGAAATCAGCACCTGTTGGCTGGTCTCGCCGGAAGAGAGGCCCTGAAGGGGATAACGATCCACTGCCGCGGTGGTGAAGGCGTAATACAGCCTGAGTTGCTGCAGCTGGCGGTTGGCAGCAATCAGCGGTTGGCTGTCCCACAAGCGGATGTTATCGAGGGTGCCAGGGGACGACTTGAGGTCGGCTTCTGTCACCCTCTGCCGGGGCTCCAGAGTGAGCGTTCGCACCCGCTCCAGGCCAAAGGCTTTTCGCGTGGCCTGGATGCTGCGCTGCAGGTAGGGGCTCTCCAGGAGCAGTTCCCTGGGTTGCACCAGAAAGCGCTGGGCAAGGGGGGCCAACACCCACTCGCTGAGGGGAATAGTGAGGCTGGTGATCGACAGGGGAATCAGAACCCCCCGGCGCAACCATCCCTCCGACACGGGCACCAGCAGGCTTGCTGTGGTGAGAAACAGCAGCAGGGTCAAGAGAAGGCGCAATGGCAGTCGCACGTGCAGGTCCACCCAGCCGGCGCCGGCTGCCACCCCGCTGCCCTCCACCATCAGGTCAAAGGGCGCGAGGCCGCTGCTCAATCCGCCCATGAAGGCAAGCAGGGCCAGCTGGGGTTGCAACACCTGCTGTTGCTGGAGGGAAAGACCGCGAAAGGAGAGATCGGAGAGGCTGGTGCCCTCGCTCAGGGTGAGCAGGAGGCAGGCCGCCAGGCCCACCGCGATCTGGGCGATGGCCACGCTCAGGAGGAGATGGATCGCGGGCAGCCGCAGAACGGTGAAGGAGAGATCCAGGCCCGTTAGGGGATCCCCTTCTCCGAAAGGGGAGGCCAGGAGCGCCGGCAGCCACAGGCTCCATCCCCGGGCCAGGGCCGTGGCGGAGGCCGCCAGGGCGGCGGTGAGGATGATCCGCAGGGTGGTGAGAGGCCAGGCGAGCAGGGGGGGGATCAGCAGCACCATCAGGACCAGCAGGGCCAGATAGGGCAGATCCTTCAGCACGGAAAGTCCCGTGATCACCTCTCCGCTGAAAGGAGCCGCAATGAGGCCCCTGGCCTGAATCAGCAGGTAGCCCAGGCTCCCGATCAGCAGAACCATCAGGCCCACCAGGGCGAGCACCAGGCTTCCGTTCTCCAGCGGAACGACCGGGTGGATGGGGAGCTGCTTGCTCTCCTGGCTCTGGCGAAGGCGCCAACATCTCTGGAGTTGCTTCAGCTGCAGCACAAGGCCGATGCCAAGCACCCCCGCGAAAGCCGCTACCTGATACACCCACCGCTTCAGAAGGACGGACTGGAAACCAAATTGTTCAAACCACTGCCATTCCACCGCCAGCCGGCTCAGGAGCCATGTCCCTGTGATCAGGGCCAGGGCAGAGAGCACGATCCGGAAGAAGCGCGTCCAGTTGGGCTTGGGAACAGGAATGGCCACCTATGGAGCGTAGGCAAGGGAGCGAGCCCGAAGCCGCCGGGGGTCAGCAGCTGCAAAAACGGAATACCCGACTCTCAACATCGGATTTAAATGGACAGTTGGGTTGATGCTGTTAGCGTCAGCTCAGACCAGGGCTCCTATGTGACCGTCAGCCTGACCCCAGCCACCCTCAGCGGGCCCACCTTCACGGGGCTTCGCTGCAAGGAATGTGGCCACCTCTACGACGCTGGACCGCGGCACGTGTGCGAGGACGTCTGTTTCGGCCCCCTTGAGGTGGTCTACGACTACGACGTGATCCGTTCCCGTGTCAGTCGCGCCACCATTGAAGCCGGGCCCGCCTCGATCTGGCGCTACCGGGATTTCCTTCCCGTTTCGGCTGATCCCATCGATGTGGGCACAGGCTTCACTCCTCTTTTAAAAGCAAACCGGCTCGCCAAGTTTCTGGGCCTGCGTTCGCTCCTCATCAAGAATGATGGGGTCAACATGCCCACCCTCTCCTTTAAGGACAGGGTGGTCTCCGTCGCCCTCAGCCGGGCCAAGGAGCTGGGCTTCACCACCGTGAGCTGTGCCAGCACGGGCAACCTGGCCAACTCCACGGCAGCCATCGCCGCCCACGCGGGTTTGGAGTGCTGTGTGTTCATCCCTTCGGATCTGGAATCCGGCAAGATCCTTGGCACCCTGGTTTACAACCCCACCCTGATGGCGGTGAAGGGAAATTACGACCAGGTGAACCGACTCTGCTCTGAGGTTGCCAACACCTATGGCTGGGGATTCGTCAATATCAACCTTCGTCCTTACTACTCTGAGGGTTCCAAAACCCTCGCCTATGAGGTGGTGGAGCAGCTGGGTTGGCAGCTCCCCGATCACATCGTTGCCCCCCTGGCCTCCGGCTCCCTCTTCACCAAAATCTTCAAGGGGTTCCAGGAATTCGTTCAGGTGGGTCTGGTGGACGAGAAGCCCGTGCGCTTCAGCGGAGCCCAGGCGGAGGGATGTTCGCCCATCGCCCAGGCCTTCCAGGAGGGCAGGGATTTCATCAAGCCCGTCAAACCCCACACCATTGCCAAATCCATCGCCATTGGCAACCCTGCCGATGGTCCTTATGCCATCGACATCGCGAATCGCACCGGTGGCAGTATCGCTGCCGTTTCCGACGAGGAGATCATCGAAGGGATCAAGTTGCTGGCCGAAACGGAAGGGGTTTTCACGGAAACCGCTGGTGGAACCACCATTGCCGTGCTGAAAAAACTGGTGGAGCAGGGCCGCATCGATCCGTCCGAAACCACCGTGGCCTACATCACGGGCAATGGGCTGAAAACCACCGAAGCCATCGCCACCTCCATCGGCGCGCCCTTCACCATTGAGCCCCAACTCGCCAGCTTTCGCACGGCCTGGGATCAGGCTCAGGCCCAACGGGCTCCCACCTCCCTCAGCTGACTTCACCCACCATGGCAGTTCAAGTTCTCATCCCCACTCCCCTGCAGAAATACACCGCCGATCAGCCCAGTGTGAGCCTGGAAGCAAAAAGCGTGGCCGATTTGATCGACGCCATGGAATCGGCTTTCCCCGGAATTCGCACCCGGCTTTGTGATGAGAATGGCAAGATCCGGCGCTTTCTAAACTTCTATGTGAACAGCGAGGACATTCGCTTTCTGGAGAACGAAACCACCCCTCTCCATCCGGGTGACGAAGTGAGCATCGTTCCCGCGGTTGCCGGCGGCTGACGCCGTTGACCCTCCAGGCCGGTTTCCAGGGCTCGTCAGGCCCATTTCCGTTTCCCTAAGGTCCCCTCACGCCGCTGTGGGCCCGTGACCCTCTCCCCCCCTGTGCCCCAGAGCTGGGAAGAACCAGCGCGGATCTACGACTACCGCCAAGCCGCCAATCCCATCCGCCCCGGACTCACCGAACCCATCCCCCTGGAACAGTGGCGAGCCCCTGATCCTTCTTCTGCCCTCTCCTCCATCCAGCCCCTGGATCTGAGCAGGGCGCTGGGCTGCGAAGGTCCTGCCACAAGCCCGGCCCTGGCGGCCCACTACGTTCTCCTCCACCCTGGCGAACCGCTCAGCCCCAAGGCGGTGGCCACCAGCTCCCTGTTCTACGTGCTGCAGGGATCAGGGGATCTGTCCTTCCCTGGCCAGTCCGAGCCTTTTGCCCAGCCCTTGAAATGGGCCCAGGGTGATCTGTTTGTTCTCCCCCATGGGATGGGTCCGGAGTTGAGCGCCCGGGAGGCCAGCCTCCTCTATTGGGTGCACGACGGTCCCCTGCTGCGCTATCTGGGGGTGACCCCCGTGGCGGCTCGCTTTTCCCCCTGCTTCTTCAGCCGGGAGCGCCTCGATGGGGAACTGGCCCGCCTCATGGCCGATCCCACCGCAGCGCGCAGCAACCGATTGAGTGTGTTGTTGGCCCACGGGGCCATGCCGGCCACCCGAACCGTGAGCCACACTCTCTGGGCGATGGTGGGTGTGGTTCCAGGGGGGGCGATTCAGGCCCCCCATCGCCACCAATCGGTGGCCATCGATCTCATTCTGGAAGCCCCACAGGGTTGCCACACCCTCGTGGGCACGGAACTCGACGGGGAGGGGCGGATCCTTCGCCCAAAGCGCATCGACTGGGAGAGCGGTGGTGGGTTCCTCACCCCTCCGGGCTACTGGCATTCCCATGTGAACCCCAGTGATCAGCCCGCTCGCCTCCTGCCGATCCAGGATGCGGGCCTGCATACCTACCTCCGCAGCCTGGATATCCGTTTCGCCGGCGGGTTAGCGGGAGACGATTGAGGAGACCTCCGCGGCACCCTGAGGCACAGGGCTGTTGGGAGATGGAACCTCGGGGTGTTGGTTCTGCCAGGCGTCCACCTCCTGACGGAAGCTGTCCCCATCGATGGTTTCTTCGTTGATCAGTCGTTCCACCAGCCGATCCATCAACTCTCTCCTGGGCTCCAGGAGGGAAACGGCCGTCTGGAGGGATTGCTTGGCCAGGGTCCGCACCACCGTGTCGATCCGGTTGCCCGTGTCCTGGGAGTAGTGGGGTTCAGCCCGGATCCAATCCCGGCCAAGGAACACCTCCGCCCCATCTCCCTCGAGAGCCACCGGCCCCAGGCTGGAGAAGCCATAGCGGGTGACCATCTCCCGACAGATCCGGCTCACCATCTGCAGATCGCTGGAGGCTCCCTGGGTGACCTCGCTGGGACCGAAGACGACCAGTTCTGCGGCCCGGCCTCCCAGCACCACCACAAGGCGAGCCAGCAAGTATGCCCGGCTGATCAGGCCGGAATCCAGGATGTCCTCATCAGGAACGGTGCGGGCGAATCCGCCAACGCCCCCTGCCCTGGGCAGGAGGGTGACCTTGTCCAGTCGGTCCGCATGGGGGACCAGACAGGAGAGAAGGGCATGGCCCACCTCGTGGTAGGCGATGAGGCGCTTTTTCGCACTGTCCTGAAGGGGAGCCGCCGTGAGACCCATGGTGATGCGCTCGAGGGCATCATTGATGGCGCGATCATCAATCTGGCTCTGTTCGCGGCGAGCGGTGAGGATGGCCGCTTCATTGAGCAGGTTGGAGAGATCGGCTCCGGAGAATCCGGGAGTGCGGGCCGCCCAATCGGAGAGCGACACCTTCTCGTCCAAGGGGCGGGTGCGGGCATGCACCGCCAGGATGGCTTCCCGGCCCTTGCGATCGGGCAGATCCACGATAATGCGGCGGTCGAAGCGTCCAGGTCGCATCAGGGCAGCATCCAGAACATCGGGGCGATTGGTGGCCGCCAGGAGAATCACCCCGGAATTGTCTTCAAAGCCATCCATCTCCGTCAGGAGCTGGTTGAGGGTCTGTTCCCGCTCATCGTTGCCCCCGCCGATCCCAGCGCCCCGTTGCCGACCGACGGCATCGATCTCATCGATGAAAATGATGCACGGGGCCTTGGCTTTCGCCTTGCGGAACAGATCGCGCACCCGGCTTGCGCCCACCCCCACAAAAAGCTCCACGAATTCCGATGCCGCCATCGAGAAGAAGGGCACTCCGGCCTCGCCGGCAATGGCCCTGGCCAGAAGTGTTTTCCCCGTGCCCGGGGGGCCCACAAGCAGCACTCCCTTGGGGATCTTCGCGCCGATGGAGGTGAAGCGTTCCGGTGATTTCAGGAAGGTGACCACCTCCTGCAATTCCTCCTTGGCCTCAGCGATTCCTGCCACATCTTCGAAGCGCACAGGCACCGCTCCTTCCGGCTGAACCCGGGGTTGACTGCGGCCAAACCCAAGGGTTCTGTTGGCCACCTGGCTGGAGCGCCGGATCAACAGGGCCAGGGCACCGAGAAGCAGGACCGCAAAGAGCAGGTTTCCCATCAGTCCCGCCAAGGCCTCTTCCTGTCGTTCATCCCTGACGGACAGGGGAATCCGGTGCTGCTCAGCCGTGCGCAGCAGCAAGTGGTTGTCGTTGAAGAGGGCCACATTGGCCGTTCTGCCGTCGCTGTAGGTGACGGTGGCCACCCGTTGGCGGGGTGAGAGGAGAATCTCCTTGACGGAACCGCCCTTCATCTCGTTGAGGAGCTGGCTGTAGGAGGGCTTGGCCTGTCGGGGGCCACTCAGGGAAAATCCCTGAAGAGGAGAGGGGGGATCGGGTGTGTTGGGGGTTTCCTTCTTGCTGCCTTCTGCAGGCGGTTTCTGAGGGGATTGCTTCTCTGAGGATCGTTGGTCTGTCGATCCTTGGTCTTGCGGGACGGGTTCCTCGGCCTTCGCAGCTGGCGCTGAGGACGAGGAGGGAGCAGTACTCGCCAGAAGCCACGGCGCGGGGAGGAGGGCTCGAAGGGGGGGTGGCGAACGATCCACTGCTCAAATCATGTGGGTGGATGCTAGCGATTTGACGGAAGGTCGCCTCACCAACGAAGATCAACCTTTGGCAAAGCAGGCCGGGTTATGGCAGTTCCCAAGAAGAAAACCTCCAAAGGCAAGCGTAACCAGCGCCATGCCCGGTGGAAGGCCAAGGCTGGGGATGCGGCTCTGAAGGCCCTCTCGATCGGCAAGGCAGTGCTCAGCGGGCGCGCACGGGGATTTGAATATCCGGTCGACTCTGCTGCTGAGGACGAGGCCTGACCTGGACCGTTGCCCTGACAAGAGGCCCTGGCTTCTCTAACTGCCCAGTTTGAAGGCTTCCAGCACCAGGGCGAACACCACCCCGATGCGCAGGTTGTCGATCACCACCCAGCCCAGGGGAGGAACGTCGCTCACGACCCGGCTGCGCAGCCTCACCAACACCTCATAGATCACCACCATCCCCAGCACCAGGATCGGGCGGCCCCCTGTGAGCTTCCAGAGGAGAATCGCCGAGAGATTCTCTCCGAGAAAGATCCCCGCGAGAAGGGCCAGGAGAGCCGCACTGGCGGTGGCCCAGCGGGTGCCGATCTGGGCCTTGAGGTTGCGCCCCAGTTGATCCAGCACCAGTTGCAGACGCGTTTGTTGCCTGGGCCGCCCGTCCAGTGCGGAGGGGCGGGTCAGCGGTGATCGGCCCATTGCCCCTCCATTAGGCGTTGCAACCAGGACAACGTGACCCTCCCCTCCTGACAAGGGGGGCCGAGCAGCACCGATGTGGGCCTCTGCCCATCCCCCAAGTGGTTCACCGCCGCCCTTGCCCCCTGCCACCAGGGGGAAGCCTCTGAGGGGAGGGCATGGTTGGCACGAGCGGCATGGTCACCCAGGGTGAGCAGGCAGGGCAACGCCGCCCCCCTCGCGGCGGCCAGACCTTGGGGGGAATCTTCCAGCACCAGCACGTCCGTGCTGGCAAGATTGAGACGGTTCAAGGCCACTTGATAGCCCTCAGGGCTGGGTTTCTTCGCGTTCACATCCTCCCCGCAGATCCAGAACGCAAAGGCATCCGCCAACACCGGACCGTGACCCTCCATCAGGGCCGCCACGGCGGATCGGGAACTGGTGGTGACGAGGGCCTGGGGGAGTCCATGTCGGGCCGCTTCGCTCACCAGCCGCTGCACCCCTGGGCAGAGGGGCAACGGGCCTGTCCTCGCCAGGGTGGCGTAGGCCTCCTGCTTGGCCCCCATCAGCGACTCCACCAGGCTGGCCGAGACGGGACCCCTCTGGTGATGTTCCAGGAAGTGGCGGATGCGCTCCCTTCCCCCGCTGATCGCCAGCAGCTGGCGATAGGTGGCTTCATCCCAGCGCCAGGGGAGGCCAGCCGCCTTAAACGCGTGGTTGAAGGCCAGGCGGTGCCCATGAAGCTCCGTTTCCGCAAGGGTGCCGTCCACATCCCAGAGCAGTGCCTTCCATCCCACAGTGTTTGCTCCAGGGCCGTCAACGGGGTCCCCCCAGTTTCCCGTCCCGAGGGGGATGCGCAGGGGCACTGGGCCCTCCACAATGCGTTCACCCGATGAACGTCCCACGGTCGTGCCTCACCCTGCCTGGAGGTTGCCCCCCCCTCTGCCAATCCGGGAGGGCGGGGCTGATAGCCATGGCCTGCCGGTGGAACTGTGGGCTGTGCTGATGCGGCGGGGGCTGGGTGATGGGCCTGCCATCGCTGCTCTGCTCGACCCGCCGGAGCCCCCTGAGGCCTCGCTCCATTTCCCTGATCTGGACAAGGCGGTGAGTCGGCTGGTGGCGGCGGCCAAGCGGGGGGAAGCCGTGGCGATCTGCGGGGATTACGACGCGGATGGCATGACCAGCACCGCCCTGCTGACGGGCCTGCTCCAACGGCTGGGGGGGTGCCCCCAGCCCGCTATCCCCAGCCGCCAGGAGGAGGGCTATGGGCTGAATCGAGCCATGGTGGAGCGCCTGGCATCCGAGGGCATCAGTCTTCTGATCACGGTGGACAACGGCGTCAGTGCCAAGGAGGCCCTGGAGCGGGCCGCTGACCTCGGCCTGGACGTGATCCTCACGGACCACCACACCCTCCCTGAGGTGTTGCCCCCCTGCCTCGCCCTGCTCCATCCGGCCGTCACCCCCCCGGATTCCCCCTACAGAGGGCTGGCAGGGGTGGGGCTGGCCTATGTCCTGGCGAGTGCCCTGGCCGAACGCCTGGGGAGCCGGGAGGGCCTGGAGATGGCGATGGAGCTGTTCTGCATCGGCACCATTGCCGACATGGCCCCCCTGCAGGGCGTCAATCGCCGCTGGTTGCGCCAGGGGTTGCCACGGCTGGCTGGAACCCGCCTGGCCGGCCTGCGGTCCCTGATGCAGCTTGCGGGGCTCCAGGACGCCCCTGTCGATGCGGAAGCGGTGGGATTTCAGCTGGCCCCACGGATCAATGCAGTGGGCCGGCTTGGCGATCCCCTGCTGATGGTGGAGCTTCTCACCACGTTGGATCGGGATCGGGCCATGGAGCTGGCCCGCCGTTGTGATGCCCTCAATCGGGAACGTCGGGAGCTGTGTCAGGCCCTGGAGGCCGAGGCCCTGGCCCTCCTGGAGGCGGATGGACCCCGCTGCCCTTCTTTTGTCCTCTTGGCCCAACCCCACTGGCACCATGGTGTGATCGGGATCGTGGCCGCCCGGCTGGTGGAGCGGCTGGGGCGTCCGGTGGCCCTGCTGGGGGGGGAGGGAAACGGACGGCTTCGGGCGTCGGTTCGGGCACCGAGGGGATTTGCAGTGGATCAAGCCCTCAGCGCCTGCGCTCCCCTCCTGGAGCGGTTTGGGGGCCATGCAGCCGCAGGAGGGTTCACCGTGGAGGCGGCCCATCTGGCCCGACTGCAGGAGCGTTTAGAGGAACTGGCGGACACCTGGCTTCAGAACGACCCGGATGGATTGATGGTGGAGCCGGAAGCCCACCTCCGGCTGGAGCGCATCGATCGGGAATTCTGGCAGGCGCTGCAGCGTCTGGGACCCTTCGGGGTGGCCCATCCCATGCCTCTGTTCTGGAGCGTGGGGTGTCGGGTGGAGCAGCAAAGACTTCTCAGGGGGGGCCATCTTCAGCTCAACCTCAGCCAGGGGGCGGCTCGCCTCCAGGCGATGGCCTGGCGTTGGGAGGGACCGGTTCAGCTCCCTGCCGTGGTGGATGTGGCCTACCGCCTGCGCCAAGATTCCTGGCAGGGCCAACAGCGGCTCCAGGCCGATGTGGTGGCCGTCAGGCCCAGTCATCAGGCAGAAGACGGGGTGGTGCTCCTGCGGGGGGATCGCCACTACAGCTGCTCCCTGCGTGGCAGGGGCCTGGTGATCCGCAATGCAGCCGGGCAGGAGGTGAGCTCATCCCTCCATTGGGACGGATCCCAGGCCCGCCCCCAGTGCAACGGGGAGCACCCCTACGTGCGGGCCCTATTCCAGGATGCTGTTATGGCTCTGGGGTTGGCGGGGTGAGGCTCAGAGGGCGCCGCGGCGATAGAAAAGAATGAAAATCACCGCCGGACCCGCCAGCGTGATCAGCGCCAGAGCCATGAAGTTGGCAATCAGGTGAAAATCAATGCCCATGCTGAAGTTCTCGCAGGCGTATGGCGTGCCAGGGCAGCCTACGGCCTCCGCAGCCGGTGGTCGTCCAGAGTGAAGGCCACTGTGATGCCTTGTCACAGCCCCATGCGTTCGTGAAACCTTGATGGGCCATCCCCCTCCGCGCTGGCAGTGCATTTCAGGCTGTGGGGCCTGTTGCCGACTCGACCCCACCTTGAGGCCGGAAGCCCTGGCAATGTTGGATGCCGAGCAACGCCAAACCTATCTCGCCATGGTGGGGGCCGACGGATGGTGCGTTCACTACGACACCGGCGGACGGCGTTGCCGGATTTATGCCAACCGTCCTGACTTCTGCCGGGTGAGCACCATCCTGGCGATGCTGGGGGTCGGGGATCAGGATGCTGATGCCCTGGCGATCTCGTTCTGTCGTCAGCAGATTCGCAGCGAGAGTGGGGGCCGTGGCAGGGTGATGCGGCGCTTTCTTCGGGCGCTTCGCCAGCCATGACCTCTCCAGAGCCCCCTCCCGAGCCCCTCCCGTCCTCCGCCGATTCCACCGGCACACCTGCCCCTGCCACGGGGGCATCCAGCTGGCTGACGGTGTTTCTGAGTACGGCGGGCACGGTGTTCCTTGCGGAACTGGGGGACAAGACCCAGCTTGCGGCCCTGTTGTTGGCGGCTGAGTCCGGCCGGCCCGTGGTGGTGGCAATCGGGGCCTCCCTGGCCCTGATCTGCTCCAGCCTGGTGGGGGTGCTGCTGGGTCGCTGGTTGTCGTCTGTGATGGCTCCCCAGCAACTGGAGCGGGCTGCAGGAGTGCTGATGGTGGGCCTGGGCCTCTGGCTCGGCCGCCAGGCCGTGCTCCACCTCGCGCCCTCTCCCATCTCACCGGTGTCCTAGGCCATGCTTGCCCTGCTTGCATCCACCTTCGCCACCGTTTTCCTGGCGGAGCTGGGAGACAAAACCCAGCTGGCCATCGTCAGCATCAGCGGCACCTCCAGTCGCCCGGGAGCGGTCTTTGCTGGGAGTGCCACAGCCCTGGTGATGGCCAGCCTGCTGGGCTCGGCGGCTGGGGGAACCCTCACGGCCGTGATTCCCACAGACTGGTTGCAGCTCGCTGCCGCAGGAGGGTTCCTGATCCTTGGGCTGCGCTTGATTCTTCGCTCCGGTGCCACAGCGGAGGCCTCCCCATTGGCGGGCGAAGAGGAACCGGTTCCGCCGGGTTCCTAAAGTCTCTTTGATATCTCCTGGCTGGTTGCGCCGCGTCACCGCAGGACATGCCCCTGTGGTTGGTGCGCTCTGCTCTCTCCACGCCCAGCTCCCACCTCTTCTCTTCGACGATGAAGTTCACGGTCGCCGACCTGCTTGACCAGCTATCCACGGATGACAGCCTGCCTCCGGCCCAGCTTGAGAAGGCCCTGGGCCTCACGGCGGCAGACGAGCAGGAGAAACTGCGCATCGGCCTGCAGGCCCTTGAGCGTCTCTCCCTGGTGGAGAGCGGGGAGGAGGGGGTGCGTCGGCTTGCGTGCCCCGATCTGATCCCGGCCCGCCTGCGCTGCTCCAGCAAGGGATTTTGTTTTGCCCTCCGGGATGATGCCGGCGAAGACATCTACATCCGGGATCACCAGCTCAATCACGCCTGGAACGGGGATCGGGTGCTGGTGCGCATTACCCGGGAGGGTGGGAGGCGCCGGTCTCCTGAGGGCAGTGTGCAGTGCATCCTTCAGCGTCACACCACCCGCATGTTGGGCCACGTGGAGCGGCAGGGCGATCGCCTGGTGGCCGTGCCCCTTGATGATCGGCTGCTCACCACCGTGGCGCTTCCGGAGGAGGACGCCAGCCACCTTGAGCAGCGCGACTCCCATGTTGTGGAGGTGCAGATCGATCGCTTTCCTGTGGCCCAGATGGCTCCCCAGGGTCATGTGGCCCGCAGTTTGCCCGTGGAAGGGGGAGACGATGCCGATCTGGATCTGTTGCTGGTGAAACATCAGCTGCACCAGGACGCTGGCTCGTCCCCCCGGTTGACGGTCAAGGCCCCCGCAGAGAAAGGCCGTCAGGACCTTACCGAGCTCCCGACCCTCCTGGTGCAGCCCTGGCGGGCCAGCGATGCGCCCATGCTCCCGGCCCTCTCCCTGGAGGCCCGGGAGGGGGGCTGGCGGCTTTGGGTTCATGCCCCGGCCATTGCCGAACGGCTTGGCATGGCCACCACGGTCGACACCTGGATCCGGGACCAGGGAGAAGCGGTTCCCCTGGGCCGGCAATGGCGGCCGCTTCTGCCCCAGAGCCTGGCGAAAGCGTCCTCCTTTTCAGCCGGGGTGGAGCAGGCGGCCCTCTCCGTGGCCCTCGATCTGGGGCCTGAAGGGGAACTGGAGCACTACCGCTTCCAACTGAGCAGGATCTGTCCGCTCGCCACGGTGGATGGTGCCGCCCTGGAGGCGCTTGCGGAGCGCAAGCCCAAGGCCCGCACCCTTCCTGCCCCCCTCAAGGTCCACAAGGCCCACCTCGAGCTTCTCGAACAGTTGGTGCAAGTGGTGGGGCTGCTGCGGCAACGGCGCCTCGCGGCGGGTTCGATCGAACTGGATGTGCCCGTCCCCCCCCTGGAAGCCCTGGGGGATGGGGGACGGCAGGGCCCGGATGCGGGCCGGGCCGGTTGGTTGGTGACCCTGCCCGATGCCCACCCCGCCGTCCTGCTGCGGGAGAGTCTGCTGGTGGCCCACCGGGCCCTGGGGCATCACCTGGCGGCCTTCGGACTGCCTGCGATCTATTCGGTGAATTCCGCTCCGGATCCCTCCGCCATCAACGAAGTGGCCAAGGCCGCTCTGGCCTTGGACATCCCCCTGGAGCTCAGCAGTGAAGGCAATGCGAGCGCTGCGGAGCTGGCCGCAGCTTTTGCTCGCACCGACCGCAGCCGGGTGTGGCAGCAGCAGATTCGCGACAGCCTGGAGACCACTCAGCTCAGTGACCAGCCCGGAGCGAATGCCCTGGCCGGGGATCCCATTGCCGTTGCTCCCTGGACCTGCCCCAGCCTGCACTACGGGGATCTCTTCAACCAGCATCTGCTCGTCACCCTGCTGCTGGAGGGCAAGGACAGGCCAACGGTGCGCCACAAGACGAGTGTGGATCTGGCCTCAGATGCCTCCCATGGCGCCATTGACTGGCCCCTGCTCACCCCGGCCCAGCTGGCCCCGTTTGAGGAGAGCCTGCGCCATGGGCTGGTGCTGCGTCTCAATGGGCGACGGCAAGCTCTGGCGGAGTTCCAGGCGGATCGTCTGGCCATGGCCCAGGCCCGCTTTGCCCAGCCCCTGGTGGGCCAGACCCTCCTGGGCGTGATCAGCGGGGTGCAGAGCTATGGCTTCTTCGTGGAAGTGCCCCCCTCCATGGTGGAGGGGCTGGTGCATGTGAGCTCTCTCAAGGACGACTGGTATGAATACCGATCGCGCCAGAATCAGCTGGTGGGTCGCAAGGGGCGGCGCACCTTCATGGTGGGAGATCCTGTGCAGGTGTTGATCGAGAAGGTGGATGTCTTGCGCCACCAGATCGACCTCTCCGTGGTGCTGCCCGAGGAGGAGCCCGCAGAGGGGACGGAGGAGGGGCAAGAGGACACCCCCTGAACGGAATGACCTCCCCCCTCCCATCGCTTCCCATCGTGCTGGCGATGTCCGGAGCCTCCGCCCAGCCCCTGGCCCAGCGCGCCCTGGAACTCCTGCTGCAGGCTGGCCTGATCGTCGACGTGGTGACCAGCAGGGGCGCCATGGCCGTCTGGCGGGCGGAGCTGGGGGTGTTGGTTCCCTACGACCCCACGGCCCAGGAGGCGTTCTGGAGGGAGCGAACCAGCTGTGACCGCGGCGTGTTGCGCTGCCATCGCTGGAATGATCAGGCGGCGCCCATCGCCAGTGGCAGCTATCGCACGGCCGGGATGGTGATCCTGCCCGCCAGCATGGGGACCGTGGGTCGCATAGCCTCCGGGGTGGCCCTGGATCTGATTGAACGGGCCGCTGATGTGCACCTCAAGGAGGGGTGGCCCCTGGTGATCGCCCCCAGGGAATTGCCCTGGAACCTGATCCATCTGCGCAATCTCACCACCCTGGCGGAGGCGGGGGCCCGCATCGCTCCCCCCGTGCCGGCCTGGTACCACCAGCCTGCTTCCATCGAGGATATGGTGGATTTCCTGGTGATCCGGATGTTGGATAGCCTGGGTCTGGAGCTGGGATCCCTGCACCGCTGGCAGGGGCCAGTGTCATTGCGGCCATGACGGCCCGTCGTCTGCTGGTGGTTCCCCTCCTGTCCCCCCTGCTGGCGGTGTTGCTGCTGGCAGCCCTGAATCCACGTCCCCAGCTGGCCTTCCGGGTGCTGACCTGGACCACCCCCCAGGCCCCACTGGGACTCTGGCTGGGGGGGGCTGCTCTGGGCGCCGCCGCCCTCAGTGGGGCAGGCACCGCCCTGGCCCTGGGGCGGGGGCAAGGTGCAGCGACCGGCGGGCGTCGACGGGTCACCGCGCCCCGATCCTCCCGTGCCTGGGCGGGGGCCGGCTGGGAGGAGAGGCCGGAGGATGCCCGCTTCCGGACGGACGAGATGCCCCGGGAACCCTGGGAAGACCTGGCTTCTGAGGAGAGGCGAAGGGGCAGGGACGGGCCGCAGAGGGCCCCGATTCCGTTTGTGGCGCCTCCCCGGGCCCCAGGGGAGCCGGCACCCACCCTGGATGCCCCCTTCCGGGTTCTGCGCCGGCCCTCCGCGGGGGGAACACCCCCGCAGCGCGAACCGGAACCTGTGGCGGTGGGGGTGGAGGACGACTGGGGGCGAGCGGCCCCTGGAGACGACTGGTAGGTCGCCAGGACCCTGAGGGGCCTGGATCTGCCTAAAGTCAGCCACCTAGCCGGGAACCCGAAGCGGTGACAGACAGCGCCACGCCAGACAGTGCCATCCCCAAGGCCCCACCAAAGGCCAAGGCGCCCGCTCTGGAGGACAAGCCCTTTGCGGACTACATCCCCCAGGATCTTCTGCCAGCCCTGGTCAAGGAGTGTGAGGCTTACGGGGGCTCTGCTCCTGTGCTCAGCTTTGAAGAGGGTCCCATGCCCGTGGCAGGGGTGCCCTGCTGGATGGTGAAGGGCGTCCTGCCGAACGACCGCAGGTTCTGGCTCTGTTTCACCTCCCCTGAGCTGGATGCCGCCAAGATGATTGCCCTTGCCGAGGCCGGTTCCCAGCCCAGCCTGCTGGAGTCGTTTTTGATCGATGAGAGGAAAATGACCCTGTCGTTGCTGGTGTCGCGCCTGGTGCAGCGCCTCAACGGCCAGAAGTGGCTGGGTCCGAATTGATCGGGTCTTTCCGCTTGGCCGTTGAAGATCCACCCTTCACACAGGGTGCAGCAATGGCAGGGTCGCCCTTACGATGATTTCACCGCATTCGCCTGCCCGCGATGGTTCCCCCTGTGTCTGCCCCTGCCACCACCGCCTCCCCTCAGGCCGTCGGCACCCCTGACGCGCCTGCCATCAAGGAACCGGTGAAGGACACAATTCTCACCCCTCGCTTCTACACCACCGACTTTGATGCGATGGCGGCGATGGATCTCCGCCCCAACGAGGAGGAGTTGAGAGCCATCTGTGAGGAATTTCGCAAAGATTACAACCGTCATCACTTTGTCAGAGATGGGGAATTCGAGGGTGCTGCCGACAAGCTCGATCCAGAAACTCGCAAGGTGTTTGTTGAATTCCTGGAGCAGAGTTGCACCTCCGAATTTTCAGGGTTTCTGCTTTACAAAGAGCTGAGCCGCAGGATCAAGGAAAAGAATCCCCTGCTGGCTGAGTGTTTCGCCCACATGGCAAGAGATGAAGCGCGCCATGCGGGATTCCTCAATAAGTCGATGGCAGATTTTGGGCTGCAGCTGGATCTGGGCTTCCTGACAGCCCACAAGGCCTACACCAAATTCAGCCCCGCCCATATCTTCTACGCCACCTATCTCTCCGAGAAGATCGGCTACTGGCGCTACATCACGATCTATCGCCACCTGGAGAAGCATCCTGAGAGCAAGATCTTCCCCATCTTCAATTTCTTTGAAAATTGGTGCCAGGACGAAAACCGTCATGGTGATTTTTTTGACGCCCTGATGAAAGCGGTGCCCAGCACCGTGAATGGGTGGCGATCCCGCCTCTGGTGCCGTTTCTTCCTGCTGGCGGTGTTCGCCACGATGTACGTGCGAGATGTGGCGCGCAAGGAGTTCTATGAGGCCCTGGGTCTGGATGCCCGCAGCTACGACCGCACCGTGATCACCCGCACCAACGAAACTTCGGCGCGGGTCTTTCCCGTGGTCCTGAATGTGGAGTCACCCGCCTTCTGGGATGGCCTGGAGAGCATGGTGAGCCACAACGCGGCCCTCTCCGCCCTGGATGCCAGCCCTGCGCCAGCTCCTGTGCGGGTGTTGCGCAAGCTTCCTCACTGGGCGGGCAATGCCGTGCAAATGGCCCGCCTGTTCCTGATGGCTCCGATTCCAAGCGATCTGTACCAGCCGGCCGTGCGCTGATCCGAGGCGTCCCCGGCTTCCCTGCCCCCCACGCTGGGGGATTTACCCGTTTCCCTTGCCCGCTGCCTTTTGGTTGCTTCCACCTCTGCCATCCCTGGGCTCCAGGACTCCGACTCCCCAGCGGGGATTCCAGGGGATTTCCAGGATCCGGCCTGGTGTTCCCGGTTGGAGCCGCTTCTAGCCGCTGGCCGTGCCGCCGGTGCAGACCTGGTGGAGGTTTTCCTCGAACGGTCCAACCACCTCGGGGTGCTGGCCGAACAGGACACGATCACCAACGTGTCACCCTCCTTTGGTATGGGGGCCGGGGTGCGCGTTTTTTCCGGCCGCCACGATGGCTTCGTTTCCACCAACGACCTCAGCAGCACCGGGCTGATGGCAGCCCTCGACCAGGCCCTGGGCATGCTGGGGCTGCTGCGCAACGCCCATGCGGTGGATGGATTTGCGGGTCTGCCAGCCCTGCGCGACCATGCCGCCGCCAAGGCCATCTGGCTCGAGGCCTCCCCGTCCCTGCAGGACGTGGCCACGCGCCTCCTGGAGGGAACCGCAGCGCTGATGCGCCATGGGGCCCATCTTCAGGCCAGGCGGGGCAGCTATGCCAGGGATTGGCAGGAGGTGCTGGTGGGCGCCAGTGATGGCACCTTTGCCCGTGACATCCGCCTCCACCAGTCCCTGGGCCTCAATGTGCTGGCTGCCGAGGGGGAGCACAGGGCCAGTGTGGGTCGCCGCTACGGCACCCAGGGCCGCCCAGAGGATCTGCAACAGTGGGATTCGGATCTGGCCGCCCAGGATCTCTGCCACAGTGCGGCCAGCATGCTTTACGCCGATTACGTGGAAGCCGGGCAGTACCCGGTGGTGCTGGCGAATCGCTTCGGTGGGGTGATCTTCCATGAGGCCTGTGGCCACCTGCTGGAAACCACCCAGGTGGAGCGGGGTACCACACCCTTTGCCGATCGGATCGGAGAGAGCATCGCCCATGAGGCGGTGACGGCGATCGACGAAGGTCTGAGCGATGGGGCCTTCGGCAGCCTCTCCATGGATGACGAGGGGATGGAGCCCCAGCGCACCGTGCTGATTGAGAACGGCATCCTGCGCCGGTTCCTCAGTGATCGGGCCGGGGAAACCCGCACGGCCCACCCCCGCACCGGCAGCGGCCGGCGCCAGAGTTACGCCTTCGCGGCGGCAAGCCGCATGCGCAACACCTTCATCGCAGCCGGTCCTCACAGCCCCGAGGACCTGATTGCCTCGGTCGATCGGGGGCTCTACTGCAAGGCCATGGGGGGAGGCAGCGTTGGGCCGACGGGTCAGTTCAATTTTGCTGTGGAGGAGGCCTATCTCATCGAGGATGGCCGGCTTGGTCGGCCCGTGAAGGGAGCCACCCTGATTGGGGAAGCCAAGGAGGTGCTCCCAAGAATCTCCATGTGCGCCAACGACCTGGAGTTGGCGGCAGGGTTCTGCGGGTCGGTGAGCGGCAGCATCTTCGTCACCGTGGGCCAGCCCCACATCCGCGTGGACACCATCACAGTGGGGGGACGATGAATCCATCCATGGCTTCGTCCGTATTGGCTGGGGAACAGCTTCAGCCCCAGCTCCAGCTCCTTGCTGCCCAGGCTGGTATCGCCCGTTGGGATCTGGGGGCCTCCTGCAGCACCGACACGTCCGTGCAGGTGGATCGGGGAGAACCCAAGCAGATGAAGGGGGCCGAGCGTCGGGCCGTCACCGTCCGGGTCTGGAATGATCGCGGGCTGGTGGGCATCACGAGCACGTCCGATCTCACGGAAGCAGGGCTGGCCAGGGCGCTGGAGGGGGCCAAGGAGGCCAGCGCCTTCGGCAATCCAGAGGAGATCCCTGCCTTCTCCCCTCTGGCAAAGGCTCCCTTGCCATCCATGGAGCAACCGCTCATGGAGAGCTGCTCCATCCTCGACTTGCTGGCCCGCCTCCAGGAGGCGGAGCGGGATCTGCTGGCCAGCCATGGGGCCATCACCACCGTTCCCTACAACGGTCTGGCCCAGCGCAGAAGCGAGCGCCTCTACCTCAACAGTGAGGGGGCGCTTCGTCACCAGCAGCTCTCCACCGCGTCCCTCTATCTCTATGCCCGGGCTGAAGAGTCGGGTCGGAAGCCCCGCAGCAGTGGTGCCGTGCGGCTGGCCTACGGGGTGGAGGGCCTGGATGTGGAGGGATGCATCGCCGAAGCGGCTCAGCGCACCATCTCCCACCTGGATTACGCCCCCGTGGCCACCGGGCGCTACACCTGCGTGTTCTCGCCAGAGGCCTTTCTCGACCTCATCAGCGCCTTCAGCAGCCTGTTCAATGCCCGGGCCGTGCTGGATGGGGTGAGCCTCAGCAGGAGAGAGAGCCTGGGGGAGATGCTGGCCGTGCCCTTCCTCTCCATTACGGACAACGGCCTCCATCCAGGCAACATCGGGGCGGCCCTGTTTGATGGGGAGGGCACCCCAACCGCGCCCCTCTCCCTCATCGAGGGGGGTGTGTTGCGCCATTTTCTTCACTCTGAGGCCACGGCACGGGCCTTTGGTGTCTCTCCCACGGGCCATGCCGGGATGGGGGCCAAGGTGTCCGTCTCCCCCGACTGGTTTGAGGTGGGTCCAACCCCAGGCGTTCCCGGGGGCGAGGATGGCCTGGATCGGTTGGCTCCCGATGGCCGCCGGGCGGGAGAAGGTGCACTTGTGGTGATCGATTCCCTTTCCGCGCTCCATGCCGGGGTGAAGGCCAGCCAGGGTTCCTTCTCCCTTCCCTTCGATGGTTGGTTGATCCGCGACGGGGAGTCCGTCTCGATTGAATCGGCCACTGTGGCCGGCGACATCCGCACCGTGCTCAAGAGCCTGGTGGGTTTCGAAGGGCCTGGTAAGGTCACTCCCTCAGGGGTCTGTCCCTGGGTGTGGGTGGAGGGGCTGACGGTGACGGGCGATGCCTGAACCGTTGTTGCATGCAACCCCCTGATGCGCATCCTGTTCTGGGGCACCCCCAGCTATGCGGTGCCAACCCTGGAGGCCCTCCATGGCGCGCCTCACACCCTTGTGGGCGTTGTTAGCCAACCCGATCGGCGCCGGGGACGTGGTGGTGCCCTCAGCCCCTCGCCTGTGAAGCAGCGCGCCCTGGAGCTGGGCCTACCGGTGTTCACCCCGGAACGGGTGCGACGGGACGAGGCCTTCCAGGACCAGATGGCCAGCCTGGAGGCGGAGGTGTCGGTGGTGGTGGCCTATGGCCAGATCCTCCCCCGAGCCGTGTTGGATCAGCCGCCTCTGGGATGCTGGAACGGGCATGGGTCCCTGTTGCCCCGATGGCGGGGAGCAGCGCCGATCCAGTGGGCCCTGCTGGAGGGGGATCTCTGCACCGGCGTCGGCATCATGGCCATGGAGGAGGGGTTGGACACCGGTCCTGTGTTGTTGGAGGAGTCGTTGACCATCGGCCTGCTGGAGAACGGGCACCATCTGGGCGCCCGCCTGGCGGGCCTCACCGCCCAGCTGTTCCTGAAGGCCCTGCCCATGATCGCCGCCACGGGCCCTGGGCCCCAGGCCGAACGCTGGGCGCGCCTCGGCCTCCAGGCCCAGAGCGAGGACGGTGTGACCTATGCCCGCCTGCTCCGGCGGGAGGATGGGTTGCTGGATTGGCAGCGGTGCTCCCTCCAGCTGCATCGGAGGGTGATGGCTCTCTACCCGGGAGCTCAAACGCTCTGGCAGGGCCTGCGGATGAAAGTGTTGGCCACCGAGCCGCTGCTGGAGGAACTCCGCGGAGAACTCAGCCTGGAGGCGGCAGGCCTGCTTCAGGGTGCCGGATCCTGGCCGCCAGGGGAGCCCGGGGAAGTGATCGCCCTGAAGGAGGGGGTGGGTGTGGTGGTGGCGACGGGTGGAGATGCTTTGCTAGTGCGCGAGGCCCAGCTGGAGGGGAAACGGCGGAGCAGTGGAACAGCCCTGATCCAGCAGCTCAGGGCGACGGTGGGGGATCGATTTGGCGCGCCGATGGGAGGAAACGGTTGATGACAAACTGTGTTGTCAGCATGGTCTGACACAATGACCTTCAGAAGAGTGAGCTATTTCTGAATTCAGATCGAGATGCCTGGTCATGGGAAGCAACCCCTGCTTTGTTCAAACCATGGTCGGCAGCTACGTGATCTATCGCGATGTGAACGGTAGTTATCTGGTGAGTCGTCAGGACCGGCCCCTCAAGAAGGTACGTGTTGCCACTCTGGCCGGCGCCTATGCCGCTTGCCATGGGTGGGAGAAACTCATCTCCCACCAGGGTTAAATCATCTGGAAGCGCAGCTTATGGCGACGTGATCCCGAGGGGCTGCCGTCGATGAAGTTCATGCAATCCCTCGAGTTGGTTATGAACAGACACCAACTGATCTCGAATATGCGCTGTGTTTTCAATGCGGGAAAGGTTGTTCAGCATTGATTCGATCTGTGCCTTGCAAGAGATCAGGATGCGGCATTCGGGTGATCCTGGTTCGTAGGGCATGGTGAGGAGGGCTGGCTTTAAAAAACCGGGTTGTAGTGGACTTCAGATCGCGCTGGGAATCTGTCGCAACGGTGGCTGTTTCAACTCCGGGAGGAAAATCAGGCGTGGACAGGCACCTGGTAGCCCGCAATCCGCGCAAAACCCACAGGATCGAGGGAGGCTCCTCCCACCAGTACCCCGTCGATGTCCGGCTGGGCCATGAGCTCATCGATGGTGGATGCATTCACGGATCCTCCGTATTGAACGATCACATCGGGGTGGCCCACCCAGCCGCGGATCAGGCCACAAATGCGATCCGCCTCCACGGCGGCACAGGTCTTGCCGGTGCCGATGGCCCAGATGGGCTCGTAGGCCACGATCAGGCGAAGCGGATCGATACCTTCCAGCCCCTGCTCCACCTGGCGGTGAATCACCCGTTCCGTTTCCCGGGATTCCCGCTGATCCAGGCTTTCTCCCACGCAGAGGATGGGCACAAGTCCGTGGGCCTGGGCCGAACGGGCCCGCAGGTTGATCTGTTCATCCGTCTCGCTGTAGTACTTCCGCGGCTCGCTGTGGCCCACGATCGCGTGGCTCACGCCGTGTTCCAGAAGCATGGGCGCGGAGATCATGCCGGTGTAGGCACCCTTCTCCTCCCAGTGCACGTTCTGACCCGCCAGGGCCACCCGGGATCCCCCGATTTCATCATGCAGGGTGGAGAGGGCGGTGAACGGCGGGGCCAGCACCACTTCCCTGTCCTCGGGAAGGTTTTCGATGAGCGGCAGGAAGGACCTGGCAAACGCACGGGTCTCCGCACAGGTCATGTGCATCTTCCAGTTGCCTGCGATCACAGCCTTGCGCACCGGTGGCGGCTCCCCGCGAAACGGTTGCCAGGCTAAGCCGCCATGGTCCCGATTTCCTAACTTTCGCCACTCTCCGGGGGCACCACCCGCACGGATCCTGCCAGTTCCACCTGATCGCCGGGGTGGAGCTGGCGGCCCCGGCGGGTTTCGATGTCCCCATTCACGCGCACATCGCCCCTTTGAATGAGAACCTTGGCCTCCCCGCCCGTGCCCACCAGCCCCTGAAGCTTCAGGAACTGGGCCAGCTGAATGGTGGTTCCAGCCTTCATGGAGATCGCCGTGGTGTTCTGCAGGGTGTGCCCCCCACGTAGTGTGCCCCGATGCGTGCCTCTTCGCCGGCTGGCTTTCGCAGACTCTGGCCCCTGCTGAAGCCCTATCGCCGGCGCCTGCTAGCCGGTGCCTTCTGTGCCCTGGTGGCCGTGGCGTCCTTTCCCCTGTTGGCCCTTCTGGCCGGCCGTCTCATCCCTGCAATCGGCGCTGGGGATCTGCCCACTGTGCTGAATAGCGTGGGGTTGGCTCTGGCTCTGTTTCTCGTACAGAAACTGGCCCAGTACGGCCAGGACGTGCTGCTGGCGGGACCGGCGCTGCAGGTCAGCCAGGACCTGCGCCGCCATCTCTTCAACCGGCTGCAGCGGCTGGATTTTGCATCCCTCGAGACCCTCTCCACCGGGGATCTCACCTACCGCCTCACGGGGGATGCGGATCGGGTGGCGGATGTGATTTACAAAACACTCCACGACAGCCTGCCCTGCGTGCTGCAGCTGGTAGCCGTGCTGGGGCTGATGGTGTGGATCGACTGGCCCCTGGCCCTGGCCACCCTTCTGCTGGCGCCCCTGGTGGCCCTGCTGGTGAGTGCCTTTGGCGCCAGGGTCATGGCGGCGGCGGAGCGCAGCCAGAGCAAAGTGAGTCAGGTGGCCGCCCTGCTGGGCGAGGCCATCTCCGGCCTGCCGCTGGTGCGGGCCTTCGCGGCGGAACCCTGGCTCCAGCAGCGCTTTGACGATGAAGTGGACCTCCATCGCCGGGCCCGCTACGACACCCTGCGGCTCCAGGCTCTGCAGCACCCCGTGGTGGGCTTCATCGAGGCTGCCGGAATCCTGACTGTTCTGCTGATCGGAGCGGCCCGGATCCAGGCCGGGGGGTTGAGCGGCCAGGGCTTCGCCAGCTTCATCGCAGCGCTGTTGATGCTGATCGATCCGATCTCCCATCTCACCACCAATTTCAATGAGTTGCAGCAGGGGCAGGCGTCCCTGAACCGGCTGCAAGCCATTGAGATGGAGCCGGTAGAGCCGCCGGATCGCCCCGGTGCCCAGGCCCTGGGGCCTGTGCGGGGGGAGTTGAGGCTGGAACGAGTCCGCTTCGGCTACGACCCCACCCATCCGGTGTTGCATGACATCGACCTGCTGGTGCGGCCCGGGGAGGTGGTGGCCCTGGTGGGTCCTTCCGGGGCAGGAAAGAGCACCCTCTTTTCCCTCCTGCTGCGCTTCAACACCGCCCAGAGGGGACACGTGCTTCTCGATGGCCAGGACCTGGCGGATCTGCGGGCACGGGACCTGCGCCAGGCCGTGGCCCTGGTGCCCCAGCAGAGCAGCGTGTTTTCGGGCACGGTGGCCGATGCCATCTCCTTTGGTCGCCCGGCCACCCTGGAGGCGATTCAATCGGCGGCGCGCCTGGCCAACGCCGCAGGATTCATTGAGGCTCTCCCCCAGGGGTATGCCAGCCGGGTGGAGGAGAGGGGAGCGAACTTCTCCGGAGGTCAGCTGCAACGGCTGGCTATTGCCCGCGCCGTGCTCGGCAACCCGGCCGTGCTGCTGCTGGATGAGGCCACCAGCGCCCTTGATGCAGAGGCCGAAGAGGCGGTGCAGCAGGGGCTGGAGCAGGCCATGCGGGGCCGCACGGTGGTGGTGATCGCCCACCGGCTCTCCACCGTGCAGGGAGCGGATCGGATCCTGGTGCTGGAGGGCGGACGCATCGTGGAGGAGGGCAGTCATGCGGTGTTGATGGGCCAGGGCGGGCGCTATCGCGACCTCTGTCAGCGCCAGCTGATTCAGATGGAGCTCTGAGGTCAGCGGATTAGGGTGACAGAGGTTTTTCTTACCCTCTGTGCAGACTCCTGCCCCTCAGGCCCAGCAGCCCCCGGTGCTCACTTTCGAGGGCAAGCGCTACGACCTCAACACCCTCCCCGACGAGATCAAGGAGCTGGTGCGCGGGATGCAGGTGGCCGATGCCCAGCTGCGGTTCCATGAGGACACCCTGAAGGTGCTGGCGGTCGGCCGCCAATCGATGGCGATGCAGCTCAACGAGCGCCTCAAGAGCGTGCCCGCCCTCCCTGAGGGAGGGTGATCAATGGCTGGTCGGAAGGAGCCCAGGGTTTTGCTTGACAAACAATTCGAATAAATAGTTCGCGTAATATTCACGGAAATGGGCCTCGTCCGCGTAATGAATGGCTTGGCAAGTAGCCCCATGACAAGTTTTCTCATCCAACCCCACGCACAGCAGTCGATGTGACCCATCAGCCCAGGAGTAGAGAGGACGAAATTTCTCCTGGCGCTGGGCTCCAAAGGGTGCTGAGGAAATTTGGCAGTTTGGATCCAGATTAGGTTTAAACCATTGGGGAAAGCAGTAGCCCTCAACCGCACCCTCAAGCCCTTCGAAGCGAGGTCCATTGAGATAGATCACTACAGTGGCCCCTTCGGCAATGAGCTTTTCCGAGAGAAGAATCAGGCGTTGAAGATATTCTTCACGATATTTTGATGATCGACTTATATTGATTGAGTCCATTGTATCGGCATGAAAATATTGGGTGAGATAGCTGCCAATAAAAATGATATCTCCAGTCTTTACTCTGGAAAGCAAGGTTTTCTCTGTTGTTCGTTGCGCTGTCTGGCAAGGTTCGCTTAATGATTGTCCTGCATGCAAGCTGTCCACCCCCTGGAGGGCAGGAAAGGCACAGGCATTTCCCCACAGACCACGAAAGGAGAGATCATGCTCACGAGCAAAAGCAGAGATCGCAGGGGAAAACTGCTCAATCTGGCTGTCGCCCACCATATAAACAGTCGGTCGATTAGGGGAACCGTTGAAACCGCAACGATCAGGAAACTTCTCTGCAGCAGTGGGATCATCAAAGATGTTGCACACCCTGCCCGGTAGATGGGTGAGAACAGAGTGCGTTTTTTCAAGATCGTTTCTCTGGCCAAGAAAGAAATACTCTTTCCATCCCTTTGCCAGCAGTCCCATGACCAGGGAGCTCGCCAGAGAGGCCAGCAAGGAAACAAGGATTGTCCCCCGCCTGCTCGCCGGCCAGCGGGAATTCCTGAGAGGTCGCTCAATGAATCGGTAGGAGAGCCAAGCGAGCCCACAGATGAGCAACAGCTGCACCGGAATTGTTTCCCGATGAATCCCGATGGTCCATCGGCTGAGGGCCAGAACAGGCCAGTGCCAGAGATAGAGGGAGTAGGAAAGAAGGCCGATGGAAACCATCGGGCGCCAACTCAGGAGAGCGTGTGCTGGCGTTTCTCTACGAAGGCAGTTGATCAGGAGGGATGTGAGGGCAATGCAAAGCAACGTGGCGGGAACGGCCAGGGTGAGTGGCAGGAAGAGAACTCCCAGGAGGCCCGCCAGAAGGGGCAGTGCTGGCAGCTGATGAGTGATGGCCGAAAGCTTCCCGGCTGGCAGAAGACTGATCAGACATCCGCTGGCCAGCATCCAGAATCGGCTGCTGAGAAGGAAGTAGGCATGGGGTTGGCTGCGGGGGTAGATCACCACGAACGCCGCAAGAGAGAGAATCAGCAGCGGGAGCAGCAGACAGCGCAATCGCTGAGATCCATGGGGAGCCCCTTTGCTGTATCCACTCCACCAGGCAAGACATGGATAGAGGAAGTAAAATTGTTCCTCGATACCTAGGGACCATGTGTGCAGAAAGATATTCAGATCAGCTGAGGCTGAAAAGTAATCAGTAAGGCGCTGAACCAGATAAATGTTTGACAGCCCAAAAATAGATGCGAGCCCGGTGATGAGCGAAGTGCCTGGATTGGGATCCACCAGGATGATCGCAACACCACTCACGACGACCATCACAAGAAGTGCGGGTAGGATCCTTTTGAGCCTTCTTGCGTAAAAACCGACAAGAAAGTCTTTGAAAGATGTTGCTGAATGCCGCCGCAGGGATGATGTGATAACAAACCCCGAGATCACAAAAAAGATGTCTACACCTAAGTAGCCACTGGGGAGGATATCTTTGTTGAAGTGATTAATGATCACGGCTGCAACTGCAACCGCTCTGAGTCCGTCGATTTCTGGACGGTATCTAGGGCTTTCGCTTAAGGAAGCTCTGGCCAACAGGCAATTAATTGGCCAAAAGCACCCCAAATGATTCGGCAAGAGTTTTTTGCTGCTGACGTGACATTTCCGACAGATTCCATCTGATCTTCAGGCTTTTTTGCCCCTGATCAGGCCCAATAGACGCACCACTCCTATGCCGGTGTGCATCTGGGTAGATGACTGCGTGCCAAAAACAGATTCGTGAGAGCTGCCAACACATGCACCTTGCAGCTGTTTTTCGTCATGCCCCTCAGCCTTGTCTTCTGAAAGCCAAATTGCTGTTTGATCACCCGGAACGGATGCTCCCCTTTGGCTCGCATGTGGGCCTTCGCCATCTCGATCAGATTGACCAGTCTTCCTTCCGCTGTGTCGGGCAAGACGCGACGTTGGCCTGGCCGCATGGCCACACGAAACTGGATCTTCTTCCCTTTCATCTCGGGACGGTTGGCGATGCCTTGGTAACCGGCATCCGCATAGACCACGGTCTCCTCTCCATGGAGCAACTTTGCTGCCGGCGTGAGGTCATGCACGTTCGCGGCTGTGGTCTCCACCGAATGGATCAATCCGCTTGCCGCATCCACCCCGATATGGACTTTCATCCCGTAGTACCACTGATTGCCCTTCTTGGTCTGGTGCATCTCTGGATCCCGCTCGCCCTGCTTGTTTTTCGTGGAGGTTGGGGCGGCAATCAAGGTGGCATCAATGAACGTTCGCTGCTTCATCGCCATGCCCTTGGCCTTGAGATGGGCCTTCACGGTGTCAAAAATCCGCTGGCCCAGTTCGTGCTTCTCCAGCAGGTGGCGAAACTCCAGGATCGTCGTCTCATCCGGGATCCTCTCGCCGATCCAGTCGGGAGTACCACTGCTGCATCAGATGGATCCGGAGCATGGTGAGCAGCGGATAGGGCGGACGGCCACCTTTGGAGCCCGTCTTGGGATAATAGGGCTCAATCAAATCGCTCAGCGCCTGCCAGGGCACCACCTGATCCATCTCAGAGAGAAATTTCTCACGTTTTGTTTGTTTTTTGGCCGTGCTCTGCTCGTAATCACCAAACCCCAACTGCTTGCCGCCCATCAATCCAGTCCTGGCCTGCGATCA
>JAYKIG010000049.1:0-6065 GCA_035286045.1 Cyanobacteriota bacterium
CGCGACCACCTGATTTGACGCGGATCACGCGGGCTCGAACCCAGCCAAGAGCGGCTGATTCGAGCACCTTCACGACATCACCAGGTTGAAGATCCAACTCCATGCTCAGAACAGGGAAAGTACACAAAGGGGATTCATCGGACGCGCCGTGGAGGACTCGAACCCCCGACATCAGGTTTTGGAGACCTGCGTTCTACCAACTGAACTAACGGCGCAAGGCGATGGCCCCTGGAATGGGGCTGGATATCCCCTCGGAATTCCTGGAGGGAACTCCCGGCTGGGGGACGACCCTCAGCGATCGAAGCGCTGCTTGACGCGTGTGGCCTTGCCGACACGGTCGCGCAGGTAGAAGAGCTTCGCTCTGCGCACCTTACCGCGACGCTCCACCTTCACGGAAGCCACCTGGGGGCTATGCAGCATGAAAACCCGTTCCACACCAATGCCCTGGAAAATCCTGCGCACGGTGATGGTTTCATTCAAGCCACCATGGCGCATGGCGATCACCACGCCCTCATAGGGCTGAATTCGCTCCTTGTTGCCTTCCCGAATCCGCACTCCCACCCGCACGGTGTCGCCAACAAAAATTTCGGGCAGATCGCTTTTGAGTTGTTCAGCCTCAAAGGCGGCGATCAGCTCGCGGGCGCTGAGCTTGCCCGTGATGGCGGCCCGACCTGAGGGAGTGGCGTCCGCTGGGGCCGCCTCGCTCACAGGGGCGTCGCTGGTTGGGCTTGTTTCAGCCTGTTCAGCAGGCGACCCATCGGCCGGGGCCGCTTCGGCCGTGGGCAATGTGGTGCTCTCGGGAGGTTCCGCAGCCATTCCAGCGTCCTAGGGATCAGGCCAAACGAAGAGCTTACCTTCTCAGCCGACCCGCTCCCCTGCATCACCCTTCCTAGCTTGACCAGCCAGCCAGCGCCGCAGGCGCTCCCCCACCATCAGGGCCCCTGTCGTCAGCATCCACAGCAAACCCAGACCGTTCAACACCACGTAGAGGGTTTCCGCGTGGGGACCCAGCAGGGATTTGAGCCATTCCCCCTCGTGGAGGGTCATCAGGGGATGGGCGCGCTCCCTCTCCCAGCCCCCCCAATCCTTCAGCACCCTGTAGGCCATCCCCGTGGAGGCGGTGAGCAGCAGGGGCGCCAGCACGAAGGGCGCCAGGGTGGCGTGGGCCTGCCTCCAGCGAAGCATCAGGGGCTGGGCCCGGGCGGTAGGGGGATCATCGGCCATCGCTTCAGCGCAGTTCCAAGCAGTTCACCGATAGCGTGGAGACATCGTTCTGTCTGCAAGACGCCGTTTCCCCGCTGCCATGAAGCTGTTTGCCGATCTGCTTTCCTCCGCCAGCGGGCCCTCGGGCCAGGACAAAGCTACCCAGTTGCTCACCCGCAGCGGCCCCCGCATCCCCAACAACCGTCGGGGCGTGGAGGTGAAATCCGCCAAGGAGATCGCCACCATGCGCACCGCCAGCCGCATCGTGGCCACCGTGCTGCGGGAGATCACCGAGCTGGTGCAGCCGGGCATGACCACCGGCGATCTGGACCGGCATGCGGAGAAGCGCATTCGGGAGATGGGGGCGGTACCGAGTTTCAAGGGCTACCACGGCTTTCCCGCCAGCATCTGCGCGAGCATCAACCATGAGGTGGTGCACGGCATTCCCAGCAGCAAGCGGGTGATCAAGGATGGCGACTTGATCAAGGTGGATACGGGCGCCTTCTTTGAGGGGTATCACGGCGACAGCTGCATCACCATCGGGGTGGGCAGCGGGGTGAGTGAGGAGGCCCTGCGGCTCAGCCGGGTGGCTCAGGAGTCGTTGATGCGGGGACTGGCCACCATCCGGGCGGGCAGCACCCTGCTGGAGCTGGCCGGGGCCGTGCAGGACCACGTGGAGGCTCACGGCTATGCGGTGGTGGAGGATTTCACCGGCCATGGGGTGGGCCGCAATCTCCATGAGGAGCCCTCGGTGTTCAACTACCGCACCCGGGAGCTGCCCAACGTCACCCTGCGCCCGGGCATGACCCTCGCCGTGGAGCCCATCCTGAATGCGGGCAGCAAGGCCTGCCGCACCCTCAAGGACCGCTGGACCGTGGTGACCGTGGATGGCAGCCTTTCAGCCCAGTGGGAGCACACCATCGTGGTGGCCAGCGATGGCTGCGAGATTCTCACGGATCGCAACTTCTAGGTTCCCGGTGTGCTGGTACGGGTGAAGCAGCGGATGTAGGCCCAGCGGCTAAGCGTGTGGAGCGGCATCAGCACGTAGGTGAGGGGGTTTATCGTGACGATGATCAGGTTGCAGTTCCAGTCGGCCTGGCGCAGGATCTCCCCCGCCACCCAGTCGGCGGACATCACTCCATAGGGGTTGAGGTCGGAGCGGAAGGGGCCCAGCACCAGCCGCCGCAGCCGCAGGTGGGGGGAGGCCAGGTCGAGGGCCCGCAGGCTGAAGATCTGGCCGATGAGCCGCTTGCTGATCTCGTAGAGGGGGCTCAGGGCGGGCTGGATCTCCGCTTCCGAGGTGTTGAGCCACACCTCGCCCGGGGCCCCGCGCCTGGCGCGCTCCTGGGCGAAGAGTTCCAGCAGGCGCCAATGGCTGAGGGCGTTCACCTCCAGGGCCAGGTGGAGGGCGCTGTGGTCGCGGCGGCCCTGCTGGTTGATGCCGTGGTTGAGCACCAGCAGATCCACGTCTCCCAGAAGGGACGCCAGGTCAGTTTCCTGGCCCGTCTCCCAGTCCACCTGGCGCAGGGGGATCCGCTGTCCCTGCCCATCCCGCACCTCCAGGGGGGCCATTCCTCTGCTGGAGGTGCGGTGGGTGAGGGCGATCAGCTGAGCCCCGCGGTCGTGCCAGCGCCGGATGAGGGACTGACCGAGGGCGCCCCTCGCTCCTGTGATCGCCACCGTGGGGTTCTGCACGGTTGTTATGAAACGTGGCTCCTGAGGATGGAGGGAGTGGGTGCGAGCTGCAAGAATCTGCCACAGCCTGGCTCTCTTGAGGCCTCTCCATGCCCAGCCCGCTGCTGATTGGCTCCTGTGAACCCTTCAGCGGCAAATCGGCTGTTGTGCTCGGGCTGGCCCAGCAATTGCGCCGGAGGGACGTGGCCTTTTCCTTCGGCAAGCCCCTGGCCACCTGCCTCGACCCGGAGGAGATCCACCAACCCGGCGACCCCCTGCTGGATGCGGATGTGCGCTTCATCGGGGCGACTCTCGGGCTGGAGGCCTCCCAGCTGATCCCCTCCCTGGCGGTGTTGGAGCCCGCCTCCGCCGCCCAGCGGCTGTTGAGCGGTGACCTGGGACCCGTGGGCGGCGTGCAGACCTTGAAGGCCTCACTCCAGGAGGACGGCCGGGGCCTGGTGATCCTGGAAGGGGCGGGCCGATTGAGCGAGGGGTGGCTGTTTGGCCTGGGCCTGGTGCCCCTGGCCAGGGCCCTGGAGGCCGTGGTGGTGCTGGTTCATCCCTGGCAGGACAGCCGGGATGTGGAACCCCTGTTGGAGGCCCAGGGCCAGCTGGGCCCCCTGCTGGCCGGGGTGGTGATCAACGGGGTGCCGCCCGACGCATTGGCCAGTGTGAAGCAGGACCTCACCCCGGCCCTGGAGCGCATCGGCCTGCCAGTGCTGGGGGTGATGCCCCGGAGCCCCCTGCTGCGAAGCGTCACAGTGGAGGAGTTGAGCCGGCGCCTTCAGGCCAGGGTGCTCTGCTCCCGGGAGCGGCTTGATCTGCTGGTGGAAACCCTCTCGATCGGGGCGATGAATGTGAATTCCGCCATGGAATTCTTCCGCCGCCGCCGCAACATGGCGGTGGTCACCGGCGCCGACCGCACGGATATCCAGCTGGCGGCCCTGGAGGCCTCCACCCAGTGCCTGATCCTCACGGGGGTGGGAGAGCCCCTGCCCCAGCTGCTCAACCGGGCGGAGGAGCTGGAGGTGCCCGTGCTCAAGGTCGACCACGACACCCTCACCACCGTGGAGGTGGTAGAGGCCGCCATCGGCCATGTGCGTCTGCATGAGGCGGTGAAGGCCACCTACGCCATGCGCTTGGTCGAAGAGAATTGTCACTTTGAACGGCTGTTTGAACGCCTGGAGTTGCCCTGAGCACCACCACTGCTAGTTTCCAGAAGTGACATGTGGGCGTGCGACGGGTGACCCGGTCTCTCGATCTTCCAGCTCTCGACAGGATTGACACCCTTGCCCAGGAGCTGGCCATGCTCCAGGACACGGGCAAACGGCGCATTGCGATCCTGGGCAGCCGCCATGTGCCCGTGGTGTCGATCCATCTGGTGGAACTGGTGGCCCGCTCCCTGGCCCAGGAGGGCCACAACCTGATCACCTCCGGCGCCCAGGGGGTGAATGCGGCGGTGATCCGCAGCGTGCTGGCGGTGGATCCAGGCCGGCTCACGGTGCTGTTGCCCCAGAGCCTCGAGCGTCAGCCGGGCGAATCGCGGGAGCAGCTGGACCAGGTGTTGCACCTGGTGGAAAAGCCGGAGCACGATGAACTGCCCCTGCCGATGGCCAGCAGCCTCTGCAATCAGGAGATCATCAGCCGCTGCGATCAGCTGATCTGCTATGCCTTCCACGACAGCGAAACCCTGCTCTCCAGCTGCCGCACCGCTGAAGACATGGGCAAGGTGGTGAGCCTCCTGTTCTTTGATTGAGACAGGGCTTAGGGGCTGATCTCAGGAGTTGCGGGCGATCACCTGCAGGCAGTTGCCCTCCCGCCCCATCACCGTCACCCGCTCTCCGGGGGTGAGGGGGGTGTGGGGTTCGACGTTCTGGGCGGCCCAGCTCTGGCCCTGCCATTGCACCCTGCCGCTGCCATCGGCGCCGAAGGCACTGATCACCTGGGCCTGGTCGGCCGAGGGGGGCAACAGGGCCCCCCGATCGGCGGAGCGCAGCGACCAGCGCCGCAGGAGGGCATAGCCGGCCGCGGCGAGGCCGATGAACAGCAGGGCCTGGACCCAGGCCGGCAGGGCAACGGCGGCCACCAGGAGGGTGAGCGCCAGGGCGGCGGTGCCGCCGACCAGCAACAGTCCATCCCCATCCAGCCCGAGCAACACCATCAGCCAGAGGGCTGCGGCCACAAGCAGCCAGAACAAGGGGGGCGGGGGCATGGCCAAAGGCGGGCCTGAACCCATTCTCTTCCCTAGCCTGGGGCAACGGTGGCAATGGTCATGGATCCCCTGATTCCTCTGGTGTTGGTGATGGTGGGCGCCCTGGGCGTGAGCAGCGTGAAGGTGACAAGCAGCAGCCGCTCGATGCTGGTGGAGCGCCTGGGCAAATACAACCGCCAGCTCTCACCGGGCCTCTCGTTCGTGTTGCCCGGGGTGGAGAAGGTGGTGAGCCATGAATCGCTGAAGGAGCGGGTGCTCGACATTCCGCCGCAGCAGTGCATCACCCGCGACAACGTGTCGATCGAGGTGGATGCGGTGGTGTACTGGCAGCTGCTGGAGCACTCCCGCGCCTACTACGCGGTGGACAACCTGCAGGCGGCGATGGTGAATCTGGTGCTCACCCAGATCCGCGCCGAGATGGGCAAGCTCGACCTCGACCAGACCTTCACCACCCGCTCAGAGGTGAATGAGGTGCTGCTGCGGGAGCTGGATCAGGCCACCGATCCCTGGGGCGTGAAGGTGACCCGGGTGGAGCTGCGCGACATCCGGCCGACGCCGGGGGTGCAGCAGGCGATGGAGCAGCAGATGACGGCGGAGCGGGAGAAGCGGGCGGCGATCCTGCGCTCGGAGGGGGAGAAGGAATCCCAGCTGAATGCTGCGCGGGGCCGTGCGGAAGCGCTGGTGCTGGATGCGAAGGCCAAGCAGGAGGCGCTGCTGCTGGAGGCCGAAGCCCAGGCCCAGCAGCAGCGGCTGCTGGCGAAGGCCCGGGCGGATGCTGCTGCGGAGCTCGCCGCCGCAATCGAGGCCAATCCAGCGGCGGCCGAGGGCCTGCGGCTGCTGCTGGCAAGGGATTGGATGGCCATGGGGCAGGAGATGGCCCAGGCCAAGGGCGGCAGCGTGCTGATGGTGGATCCCCAGAGCCCGGCCAGCCTGCTGGCGGCCCTGAAGGGGTTGCAGGAGAAGGGCTGAGGGCATG
>JAYKIG010000050.1:0-14256 GCA_035286045.1 Cyanobacteriota bacterium
TCCCTGGCTCCGCTGTGCCGCCATGCCAAGCCCCTGTTCAACGAAGGGGCGAGTGTGATCACCCTCAGCTATCTGGGGGCCGAGCGGGCCATTCCCAACTACAACGTGATGGGCGTGGCCAAGGCCGCCCTGGAGGCCTCCGTGCGCTATCTGGCCTCCGAGCTGGGTCCGCAGAAGCAGGTGCGCGTGAATGCCATCAGCGCCGGGCCCATCCGCACCCTGGCCAGCTCCGCCATCGGCGGCATCCTTGAGATGATCCACAACGTGGAGGAGAAGGCCCCCCTGCGCCGCACGGTCACCCAGGAGGAGGTGGGCAGCACGGCTGCATTCCTGGCCAGTCCCCTGGCCAGCGGCATCACCGGCCAGGTGATCTATGTGGATGCCGGCTACTGCATCACAGGGATGTGAGGGTTCAGGCCCAGAGGGTGTCCACCACAGCGGAGCCGACGTTCAGCCCCACATCAAAGGCATCCAGGCAGGCCTCGCGGATGTGGACCCCGCCATACATACGGCTGAACGCAACCTCCAATCCAGCCTGGTAGAAGCTGTTGCGCTTCCCTCCTTCCTGATCCTTGAAACCTGAGAAGCGGCGCACAACGCCAGGCAGCTCCTGGGAGGTGGCGGCAAAGGTGACGTTGTCGCCAAAGAAGTGGCTCATCACACTGGCAAAGGTGCCTCCCATGGCGAAGTGGCCGGAAAGAAAATCCGGAAAGGGGGGCGACTCGATGCCATTGATTGAAGAGAGCAAGCTCCTCCACTGCGGGTCACGCAGGGTGAGTGGAGAACCATCCGCGTCCGAAAAAATCTAGATAGAATTAGAACTATTCGATTACAACCTTGCCTCGCATCAAGGCAAGAATGTCAGTTCAGTAGCTTGTTGAACAAGTGGCGAATTTTCACATACAGCCGTCTCTTCCGGGACATGGGTTGGGCCAGCTCCGTGGATAATGCTGTGATCAGGGCTTCCGTCACGGAGCCCAGCTGCTCAGGGCTGCTTTCCCGAACCAGCTGGCGGACGTAGGCGGCCAACACCTCCCTGGCCGATTGTGGCAACGTCGATGGGACCTCTCCCAGCAGCTGCTTCAACAGGCTGGCGAGATTAGCCACGTTGTGGGATTCCCAGTCCTGGAATGATGTGAGGGACTCTGCATGCAGCGCATCAACCACCTGCCATTGAATGGTTTCAGCGGCCGGAAGGAGTGCCAACAGCTGTTGACACATCCAGCGACCTTGCCGCCGACGCAAGATCACACGCACCCGGGTGCCTTGGCGAAGCCTGGCAAACCAGAGCACGTAGAGGGAGCTGCCATCCATGAAGATCAGATCATCCGCCTGGGAGTAGACGCGGATCTGTTCTGCCATGGAGACGGCCTCTGGATGGAACACCTTGTAGCCCGCTTCCGCCATCAGGGGATCGAGAACCACATCCCCAATCAGGCGACCCAGGTTGAGGGGCAGCCCGCTCCTGGTGACGTAGACCTTGCTGGGCTGCCCCAACTCCGGGATCTCGCCCTGAGAGCTGGCCAGGAGATGGCGCATCAGGGACTGGGTGTCGCAACCCAGCCGTTGATCGAGAACCTGGGGGTTGGTTGCAAATCCCCAGACGCAGGCAGGGATCCAAAGCTGGCGGAACCGCAGCGGACGCTGGAGGATACGGATCCGCCTTCCAGGCAAACCGATCAGACGGAAGACCTCCTCCATGTAGGGGAGGATCTCCTTACCACTATCCAGCCAATCGGGCATGAAGAAAACCACATCAGCCTCTAACCGCTGCAGTTGAAGACTGGCCTCTTTTGCAGCCTGTTCCATTCCCTTGCAAGGGGCCAACCACCAGAGGCGACTAAGACTTTCATGGATGAAATGGCCGAAATGGCGAATCAGAAAACCGCCATAGATCACCGGGGCATCGATGGTCTCGGCCTCCTGCAAAGATTGACCAGCAATGGAAACGAGGTCCACCTCCTCCTCCAGTTGCAGAGCGTGGAGAGGAGGAACGGTATGGAGGTTGGGGAGAGCCTCTTCGATGACAATCTCCCGAGCGGGATCCCAGATCAGGCCCTCAGGCCTTCTACCGTCCAGAAAAAACCGGATCTGAGGCAAGGCCAGAACATCCTCAAATGTTCTGAGCAGGGGTGAGACCATATCTTCATTCCGCAGCTTAATTGTCAATCGTCTGGAAGAAGTCATTGTCTGAAATCACACTCTAAAGCTCGGGAGGACTGAAAATTTCCAGACATGAGAAACCCGCTGACCCTTCTCATGGGTGCAGATGCCGCGGCATGATTAACCCAGTTTCTCGATCGCCGGCCAGGCGCGGTCCATCCATGACGATCGGGAGTACCGGCCGCATCGGTTCCATCCATCGCCTCACCGGTGAAACCGATGTACGCGTGGCTCTCAACCTCGATGGCGCCGGACGGTGCCAGGCCTGCACGGGCGTTGCCTTCCTCGACCACATGCTCCACCAGATCAGCAGCCACGGCTTGATCGACCTGGAGATTGCCGCTTCCGGCGACACCCACATTGACGATCACCACACCAACGAAGACGTGGGCATCGCCTTTGGTCAGGCCCTCTCCCAGGCCCTGGGGGAGCGGCGAGGTATCCATCGCTTCGGCCATTTCCTGGCTCCCCTGGATGAGGCTCTCGTGCAGGTATCGCTCGACTGCTCCGGACGCCCCCATCTCAGCTACGGCCTCCAGATCCCTGCCCAGAAGATCGGCACCTACGACACAGAGCTGGTGAAGGAGTTTTTCGTGGCTGTGGCCAACAACGCCGGCCTCACCCTCCATCTGCGCCAGCTGGAGGGGGTGAATTCCCACCACATCGTGGAGGCGGGCTTCAAGGCCTTTGCCAGGGCCCTGCGGCAGGCGGTGGAGATCGACCCCCGGCGCGCCGGAGCCGTGCCCAGCAGCAAGGGCGTGCTGGAACAGGCCGGTGGCTGAGGCCCCGGCGCCAGCCACACATTTGACAAAGTGTTAAGCGATGATGATGGCCTTCTGGCCACTTCTCCCCCCTCCCGTCCATGACGCTTGCCCCCGATCGCGCACCCTCCCCAGCGGCCCCGGTGAAGCCGGCGCCCAGGGCCTACGACCGGGCGGATTGGGCCAGTGCCTTTCGAAATGTGACCCTCGAACTCACGGATGCACCTCTCCAGGCAACGACAGGAGCCATCCCAGCCGAGCTCCAGGGCACCCTCTACCGCAATGGGCCCGGGCGACTCGAGCGGGGGGGGCATTGGGTGCACCATCCCTTCGACGGCGACGGCATGGTGACCGCGGTGCGCTTTGGCCCGGAAGGCCCCAGCCTCACCAACCGGTTTGTGCGGACGGAGGGTTGGCTCGCCGAGGAGAAGGCCGGACAGCTCCTCTACCGAGGAGTGTTCGGCACCCAGAAACCCGGGGGCCTGCTGGCGAATGCCTTCGATCTGCGCCTCAAGAACATCGCCAACACCCATGTGGTGCGCCTCGGAGATCAGCTGCTGGCCCTCTGGGAGGCCGCCGGGCCCCATGCCCTTGATCCCCACACCCTCCACACCCGCGGACTCACCCTGCTCGATGGGGTGCTCAAGCCTGGGGAAGCCTTCAGCGCTCACCCCCGCTTCGATCCTGGCCATCACGGCAGCGAGCGCATGGTCACCTTCGGCCTCAAGACCGGTCCGCGCAGCACGATCCGCCTGATGGAATTCGCCAGCGGGGAAGGCCCCGCCGGAGAGGCGCCAGGCACCCTGATGAGTGAACGCAGCGACAGCTTCAACGGCTTCGCCTTCCTGCACGATTTCGCCATCACGCCCAACTGGGCGGTGTTTCTGCAGAACGCCATCGCCTTCAATCCCCTGCCCTTCGCCCTGGGAATGAAGGGTGCGGCCCAATGCCTCACCTCCAAGCCCGGGGGGCAGGCCCAGTTCTGGTTGATCCCCAGGGATTCAGGAGCCTTTGCAGGCCAGCCCCCGAGGATCATCCCCGCTCCTGAGGGCTTTGTGTTTCACCACCTCAACGCCTGGGAAGAAGGGGAGAAGGTGGTGGTGGAGAGCATCTACTACGCCGATTTCCCCTCCATCGGTCCCGACACGGACTTCCGGACGGTCGATTTCGATCTGATCCCGGAAGGACTGCTCGAACGCTGCACCATCGACCTCACCAGCAACACCGTGCACACGGAACGGCTGAGCGAACGCTGCTGCGAATTCGCCATGGTGAATCCTCGCCATGAGGGGCTCCGGAGTCGGCTGGCCTGGATGGCCGTGGCCGAGCGCGAGGTGGGCAACGATCCCCTGCAGGCGATCAAGAAACTCGATCTCACCAGCGGCGAGCGCAAGGTGTGGAGCGCCGGCCGCCGGGGGTTCGTGAGCGAGCCCCTGATGGTGCCCCGCCCCGGCGGCACCGCGGAAGACGACGGGTGGGTGCTCACCGTGGTGTGGAACGGAGCGCGTTGTGCCAGCGATGTGGTGATCCTCGATGCCGCCTCGATGGCGGAGGTGGCCGTGGTCCCGCTGCCCCTGGCCCTGCCCTACGGCTTGCACGGCAGCTGGGTGTCCGCCTAGGGAGGTTGCCAGTGCCCTGGTTCATCAAGCAGGAATCCTTTCTCTGGCCCCGGGAACAGCTCAGACCCCATCTCGAAGCCCATGGCCCCTGGGTGCGCTCCCTCCAGCAACAGGGCCATCGCATCAGCAGCGGCTACATGGTGGATGGCCTGGGCCAACCTGGTGGTGGCGGCCTGCTCCTCCTGGAAGCGAACGATTACGCCAGCGCCTTAGCCCTGATCCAGCAGGATCCGATGGTGCGCAGCGGGGGGGTGAGCTGGCAGCTGCACCAATGGATTCCCGTGCTGGGCAACCTGTCCACGTCCAACATGGCCCCGGACAGCTGATCTCAACAGGCCCATAACTCCTGAAGACGGGGCTTCAGAGCCTCCACGGCCCGGCCTCGATGGGACAACCGGCCTTTCAATGACGGATCCATCTGGGCAAACGATTGCCCCACCTCCTCCACCCAGAACACCGGGTCGTAGCCAAAGCCCCCTTCCCCCAGGGGCGCAGGGAGGATCGTGCCCTGACAGACCCCCTCCACCTCCACAACCACCTGACCCAGGGGATCGGCCAGGGCCAGGGCCGCCACAAAGCGTGCCCGCCGATCCCCATCTCTGAGGTTATCTCTGGCGTCCTGCTCGGCCCGGGCTAACTCCTTCAGGAGGCGTTCGATGCGAGCATCATCCGAGGGGGCGTAGCGGGCGGACAGCACCCCAGGCGCTCCCCCAAGGGCAGCCACTTCCAGGCCGGAATCATCAGCCAGGGCCCAGCAACCCGTGGCCTGCGCCACCCCCACCGCCTTCAGGCGGGCGTTCTCCGCAAAGGTGACTCCCGTCTCTTCCACCTCGAGATCGGGCGGCATGGGGCTGATCCCCAACCCCAGGTCGGCCAGCAGGCGGGCAAATTCGCGCACCTTTCCCGCATTGCCACTGGCCAGAACCAGTGTGGAGGGAGGGTTCTGGGAAAGCTTCACAGGCCTTCAGCTCCCTTCCGCCAACTCCTGGGCCCAGGCCAGCACCGCCGCCACCCGCTCCGTTGTCGGAGCTTCGCAGTAGAGGCGCAGCAGGGGCTCGGTGCCAGAAAACCTAAGCATCAGCCAGTGGCTGGGGCCAAGCCGCAGTTTCACACCATCGGTGCGGATCACCTCCAGCACGGGGAGGCCGGCCACCTGGGCGGGGGGCTCGTCTGCCAGCCGGGCCTCCAGCCGGGCCCTGGCCGCCATGTCGGCCAGCCGCAAATCGAGCCGGTCGTAGGCGGCCGCACCGCCGCAGCGCTGCTGGAGAGCATCGATCCGTGCGCCAAGGGGCACGCCGCCCTCCACCAGAGCCTCGATCAACAACAGGGCTGCAAAGGGGGCATCCCGCTCCGGGAGGTGCATGCCAAAACCCACCCCACCGGATTCCTCACCCCCCACCAACACCTCACCTGCAAGCATCTCCGCGGCAATGTATTTAAAGCCCACGGCCTTTTCCTGCACGGGGCGCCCCAGATTTTCAGCCACCAGGGCCATGAGATCGGATCCGCTCACGGTTTTCACCACGCTGCCCGGCAACGCCCGGGCCCTGGCCAGGTGATCGATGAAGAGGGGCATGAGCAGCTGGGTGCTGCAGAAACGGCCGTGTTCATCCACCGCGGCAATCCGATCACCATCCCCATCGAACACGATGCCCATGGCGGATTTGCCCTCCGCGGTGGAGCGGCGCACCGCGCTGATCAGCTCCTCCAGATAGGGGGCCAGGGGCTCCGGAGGATGCCCACCGAAGAGGGGATCTCGCTGGGCACGGATTTCCCGGATCACCCCCCCGGCCACAGCCCCTTCCCCCAGGAGGGCGGGGAGCACACCCGCCGCCGAGCCATGCATCGGATCCACGATCACCCGCAGGCCGAGCCGCTCCAGGCCTGCGGCCAGGGCGGCCGTGTCCACCTTGGACTGGAGACCACGGACGTAGTCGCCGATGGCATCAAAGCGCTCCGTGGTGCCGGCGATCGGCGCCGTGATCCCCCCGGCCGCCAGGCGGCGCTCCACCCGTTGGGTGAAGTGGCCCTCCACCGATCCGCCGAAGGGACCCTTGATCTTCAATCCCAGCCACTCCGGAGGGTTGTGGCTGGCGGTGATCACGAGAGCACCGAGGGCCCCCCGCTCCACCACCGCCCAACTAGAGGCAGGCGTGGGAGTGGGGGTGGCCGCCAGCACAGGCTCCAATCCGGCTCCGCGGACCGCCGCCGCAATCACCTCCGCCAGTTCCGGAGCCAGAAACCGCCGGTCGTAACCCAGCACCACCTCCCTGCTGTTCAGGCCTTGAGGCGCACTGCTCTCCAGTTCTCTTGCGGCGGCCGCCGCTACGGGCAGCAGGCGCTCCACCGTGATGTCTACCCCAAGGATGCCCCGCCAACCATCGGTGCCAAACACGATCGGACTGGCCTCGAGGGGCAGGGGGGCAGAGACCATCGCTGGCGGGGGGTAGCGTCGGGCTGGTCGTAGCAGCCTGCCATCTCCCCTGGGTTGGCCCAGGTGCCGGCCTGGCGGGAGGCCACTTCCCGGTAGTCTTTGATCCATGAGGCAGCCGTCCAAAGACCGTTCCCTTCCGGCTCCCCTCACCGACACGCTTCTCCGCAGCTGGTTGCGCTGCCGGCGGAAGGCCTGGCTCGATCGCCACGGCCCGCCGGACCTTCAGCGTTGGAATGCCCATCGCTCTCTTGCCTTGCAGGAGCAGCTGCTGCGCTTCCAGCAATTGCTTCCCGACAAACCCAGCCACGGACCCCAGGCCTGCATGGAGGGCAACCCGGCGGTGATGGGGGTGCGTCTGCGGGCACCTGGCCCCCAGGGAGTGGAGCTGGAGGCCCATCCCACCCTGCTGCTGCGGGTGAACACCGCCAGCCGCTGGGGAGACCATGGCTACCGCCCGGTGCTTGCCCGCCAGGGGCGACGCACCACCCGGGAGCACCGCCTGCTCCTGGCCCTGTGGGGACGGCTGCTCGCCCATCACCAGGGCGCCCCCGTGCCCCACGGGCTGGTGCTGGCGGGCGAGGGGGGGCGGCTGGTTCAGGAGCGCGTCGCACTCACCGCCGCCCTGGATGGCCAGGTGGACGACAGCCTGGGGAGATTGGCGGAGGAGTTGCAGCGGCCCACCCCACCGGCTCTGGTGAACGACCGCAAGAAATGCACCCTCTGCAGCTGGCGGCAGCTTTGCGATCAGGAGGCGGCGCGGGATGGGCACCTCAGCGAAGTGAGCGGGGTGGGGAGCAAGCGCAGAGACCTGCTGATGCAGGTGGGCATCCACACCCTCAGGGATCTGGCGGAGGCCGATCCCAGCCAGCTTGCCGCCGCGCTGGAGCCCCACGGCGACCAACACCGCGACATGGCTGCCCAGCTGGTGGCCCAGGCCCAGGTGCAGGCCACGGGGCAACCGGTGCGCCTGCTCGACGGGGATGGGCTGGGGGAACTGGCGCAGGCCCCAGGGGTGTTGATCTACGACATCGAATCCGACCCCGACGTTGCTGAGCACTTCCTCCATGGCTTCTGGATCCTCCCCAGGCCCGCCGATGGACGCTGGCCAGAGCCGGCCCCCTCAGGCAGCAATCCCTGTGATGGGCGTTACCGCCCGCTCCTCGCCCTGGCGGAGCACGGGGAGGAGCGGCTCTGGCGGCGGCTTCAAGCCCTGTTCGCCCACTACCCCGAATGGCCCGTGCTGCACTTCGGGGAAACGGAAAAGATCCAGCTCCTCCGGCTCGCGGAGCGCCAAGGGGCGAAGGAAGCCGATCGGGCAGCCCTGCAGGGGCGCCTGGTGGATGTGCATCTGCGGCTGCGCCAGCAGTGGCTGCTGCCGGTGAACAGCTATGGCCTCAAGGCGGTGGCCAGCTGGCTGGGCTTTCGCTGGAGCCAACCCGGCGCTGATGGAGCCCGCTGCCTGCTCCGCTGGCGGCTGTGGCGCCAGTGGTACGCGCCAGGTGTGCCCCCTTCCCCCGGCGGCAGAGAAAAAGGACGCCGGGAACTGGAACGCATCTTTCTCTATAACCGGGATGATGCCCTCGCCACCTGGGCGGTAGCCCATTGGCTCCTCCAACCTCCGGAGGCCACAGGTTTTAGGGAGGATCCCTGAAGGCCGCCGGCCTCGAAAGGCTGACGGGCACAACGGCGGTGTCGACCACCACCCCGAGGGTGGAGCTCTCCAGGGCCTGCCGGCGCACCATCGCCAGACCCACCCAGGAGGCATCGGCCAGCTGGAGGCAGGAGGTGATCTGGCCGGCCCGGGTTCCGTCGGCGGTCTGGAGCAGGTGGCCAACGGCCAGGGCCTGCGGCGCTTCCGGCCAAGGAGCGGCCTGCCAGCGGCGTAGCTGTTGCTTCACCCCATCGGTGCTGGCGAGTTTGGCCAGGGTTTCCTGGCCCACGTAGCAGCCCTTGTTGAGGCTCACCCGGTCGGCCAGGCCCAGTTCAAAGGGATTGAAGGCGTCATTGATCTCCTCGGGCCAGGCGGGCTCTCCCTGCTGGAGGCGCCAGAGGGAGGCCTCGTCCTCCCCCAGGGGAGGCACATCGGCAAGGGTCTGGGGGAGGGGCGTGTCGGCGGCCAGGAGCAGATCGCTGCCGAGCCACCAGCCTCCCCCGCCCTCCAGCGGCCGCCATCCCCCTGGTGAGGTGGGCGGCTGACCCACGAGGCGAATCCAGCGACCCGCCAGCAGGGGCCCCAGCTCCACTTGATCGGCCGGGAAGAGCACCCGATCAAAGGCCGTCCGCACGGCGGGGCCATCCCCAGCGGTGAGGGCCAACCAGGCTCCGTTGTCCTCCACCACCACCTCCGCCAGGCCCCGCAGGCGGGCGGTGGGGCTCAGACAGCAGGTGGAGCGCCAGTGCCCGGGGCGGGCATCCTGCAACATCTGGCTGGTCTGGCCATGGAGCACCCGCAGGGCGTCCGGGCCAGAAAAGTGGAGGAGCGAAACGGGCCGCTCCAACCGGCGGGGGCCAGGGGGCGCCCAGACCCAGGGGGAAGGGGTGGAAGCGGTCATGGAGTTTGGGTGGATGGGGTTGGCAGGGCGGAAGAGACGGCGGCCACCTGCTCCAGCAGGAACAGGCTGTGGAGTTCCAAGCCAGCCTCCGCCAAGGCCGCTGCCCCCCCCTCCTGCCGATCCACGATGGCCACCACCCTCCGCACCGCATAGCCGGCCTGCCGCAACTGCTGCACGGCCTTAAGGGCCGAACCACCAGAGGTCACCACGTCCTCCAGGACGGTGATGGTCGCCCCCTCGGGAGGGAGGGGTCCCTCCAGCCAGGCTCCCGTGCCATGGCCCTTGGCTTCCTTGCGCACAATCAGGGCGTCGAGGGCCCGTCCCTCCAGGGCGGCCTGGAGCGACACCGCACTCACCAGGGGATCAGCGCCCAGGGTGAGGCCGGCCACCGCTGCCGCCCCGGGCTCCACATGGGGCAACAACAGCTGGCCGAGCAAGGCCAGACCTACCCCGCTGAGGCTCACGGGCTTGCAATTCACGTAGTGATCGCTGCTGCGCCCGGAGGCCAGGGTGAACTGGCCGCGCCGGTAGGCCAGGCGTGCCAGGAGGGCCAGCAGGAGGGCACGACACTCCTCGGGAGTCTCAGGAAGGGGGGAAGGGGAGGGGAGCGGCATGAACCCAGACCGGACAACGCTGGTGCAATGCTGCTGCACGGGGTAGGTTTTCTGTGGGATCTTTTCTCGCCTCCATTGCCATGGTCCTGCTCCCCATTCCCTCTCTGCGCCGGGCTGGATCCCAACCGACTCAGCCCTTGGGCCGTTGCGGGTGGCCTGGAGCTGCGGCCATCGGCTTGGGCTGCCTGGTCTGCGGCCTCTCGCCGATGCTGGCTGGACCGGTGGTCTGCACCACCACCCTGGAAGCCCCACAGGTGAGCCCCGGGCAACCGTTATCCGTCTCAAGAGGGCCGAGGGAGGTGACCCGCTGCGGCGTGGTGGGCACAGTGCCTGAACTGGTGGAACAGCGGTATTTCAGCTATCGGGCCCCCTTCGCCAGGGGGGTGGACCTCACCCATCAGATCACGGATCTCCTCGGGCTGGCCATGGGCGGCGGCGATGGCACCCGGCTCATGGGTCTGGGCTTTCCCGATCAAGCGATCATCTGGGATGGGAGCGCCATCGAGAACATCACCACCAACCTGATGGATCATCAGGTGCATCCAGTGCCCCGTCGCACGGCCGACCTGCCCTCCCCCTACACCACCAGCATCCGGGCAGACAGCAACCCCTCAGCCCTGACCTATCCTCCCTATGGATTTGACGCACGCTGAGCGCTGGAACGGGGGTCTAGCAATCTGGTGAATGCAGCGAACTCATAATTCGCCTTAGCCGAGTTCGATCCTCGGGACCCCCACCACCCCACCCCCAGCCTGGCCAGGTTCATGCGGCAACAGGGGTTTCGGAAGCCCCCCCGCGCCTCCTGGTCCGGGCGGGTTTGAGGATGCGCGGGGGCTGGGCCTGCAGAAGCAACCGCTCCGACTCGGCATCCAAGACCACATGGATCTGCCGCTGGTGACGATCGGTGTAGGTGGTGATAGCCAGGCCATCGGGCACCTGGGCACAACGACGGATGGAACCATTCCGGAGGAGGAAGAGAAGCATGGATCACTTGAAACAGTGCCATGACGCCATAGGGCCGCTGGCCTGTCCAGAGGGAGGCAGGCGGTTCATGCCGAACCGCAGGGCCGAGGTGTCACGCGACACGATGGAATTCTTCCTTCCACCTCTGGTCGCCATCCCATGGCCGCCCTGGGATCTCCCCCCTCCTCCCCCACCGCGGGCCCTGGCGGCACGGGCGACCGGCTTCTGCCGGAACCGCTCCTGGCCGATCTCAACCAGCGCCGGGGGTGGCCCGCCTGGCGCCAGCTGCTGGGCCATGGAGCCCTCCTCATCGGCGCCGGAGGGTTATGGGGAACAGCATCCTTGCCCTGGCCGCTACGCCTTCTCGGGCTTCTGGTTCTCGGTTGGTGTCTGGCCTTCAGTTTCTGTGCGATGCACGAGTGTGCGCATCGCACCGCCTTTGGCGACCGGGAGCGAAACGACACCCTGGCCTGGTGGTTCGGGGTGCTGAGTTTCTACAACGCCGATTTCTATCGGCGATACCACCAGTGGCACCATCGCCACACCCATCAACCGGGTCTGGATCCGGAGTTGGAGGATGCCCCACCCACCACGCTGGCCGGCTACGGGCTGGAACTGAGTGGCCTCCCCTGGTGGATCGGCAAACTCCGGGCCCATAGGCGGGGTCTGGCAGGCGACTTCCGCGCCAACCCCTACATCCCCGAGGAGGCCGCCGTCCGGGTGAGGGAATCCCTCTGGCGCCAGTTCGCCGTCTATGGCGCCCTGTTGCTGCTCTCCATCCCGGAAGGAAATGGCTTCCTCCTGCGCTTCTGGCTGCTGCCGCTCATCGTGGGCCAGCCCCTGCTGCGCTTTGTGCTGATGGCGGAACATGGCGGCTGCGCCTTCACCACCAACGGACTGGCCAACACCCGCACCACCCTGACTCTGGCCCCATTGCGCTGGCTGATGTGGAACATGTCGTTCCACGCCGAACACCACCTCTACCCCTCCCTGCCGTTTCACGCCCTTCCACGGGCCCATGCCTTGATCGGCCGCCACCTGGTGCATTGCGACAGGGGTTATCTGCGTGTGCATGGCCGCTTCCTGAAGGCACCCGCCCTGCTGGGAGAGCCCCAGGCCATCCCTTCATGAGGGGGAGTGGCAGCGATGCGGTGTTTCCCCTGGGTCGTTTTTCCTTCACCTGCGGCCAGACCCTTGAGAGCGCCCATCTGGCTTATCGAGTGTTCGGAGAGCCGGCCGCCGATGGCTCCAATCTGGTGCTCATGCCCACCTCCTTCGGCGCTTGGCCGGAGGACATTGACTGGTTAGTCGGACCCATCTTCGATCCGGAGCGCTGGTGTGTGGTGGTGGTGAGCCAATTCGGCAACGGTCGCTCGAGCAGCCCCAGCAACAGCACGATGGGACTCGCCGAAAGGGGCTGGTGCATCAGCCATGCCGACAATGTGCAAGCTCAGGGGCGCCTGCTGGAAGAGGTGTTCGGTGTGGAGTCGCCGGCCCTGATCTATGGCTGGTCGATGGGGGCCCAGCAGGCCTACCACTGGGCCGTGCTGGAGCCCCAGCGATGCCAGCGGCTGCTGGCCCTCTGCGGCACGGCCCGCACCACCCCCCACAACCGGCTGTTCCTGCTGAGCCTTCGCCAGGCCCTTACCGCCGATCCCGCCTGGACAGGGAGCGGCTTTAACGCCGAACCGCTCCAGGGTCTGCGCACCTTCGCGCTGATCTACGCCAGCTGGGCCGCCAGCCAGCCCTATTACCGCTCCCTGCCCCTGGCCGCCATGGGCCATGGGACTGTTGAGGCCTACGTGGAACGGGCCTGGCTGCCCCTCTACCGCCGACACGACCCCCACAACCTGGTGGCCATGCTCGACGCCTGGCTGGCCTGCGATGTGGCGGCCGCAGCGGGCTGCGGGGGGGATCTTGGGACCGCCCTGGGTCGCATCCAGGCCCGGGTGAGTGTGATGGCGGGCCGCCACGATCTCTACTTCCCCCCGGCCGACTGCGCTGCTGAAGCCGCCCTGATCCGGGGAGCCTCCTTTGCCGTGATCGACTCCCACCTGGGGCATCGGGCCGGCAATCCTCGCGACGATCCGGCTGTGCAGGCCCGTCTCCGCCAGGCCGTGGAGGAGGTCCTGCAGCGCTGATCGAAGTGATCTGCTGTTCGTCAGCCTCCAGGCCTTCCCAGACCCATCCCCCTCCCCAGAACCCATGAGTTCCCTCGCTGAAGCAGCCGCCGCCCAAGGTTTCGCGTTCGTGCTCTTCTCCTTCACCGATCTCTTCGGGGTGCAGCGGGCCAAACTGGTGCCCGCCCCAGCCCTGGATGCCCTGGAGCAGGGAGGTGCAGGATTTGCGGGATTCGCAGCCTGGCTGGATCTCTCCCCGGCGAGGGCCGATCTTCTGGCCTTCCCCGATCCGAGAAGCCTGATGGCCTTACCCGGCCAACCGGAGGTGGCCTGGGTGGCCACCGATCTCGTGCTCGACGGGGAACCCCTGGCCCACTGCCCGCGGGGAGTGCTCCAGCGCCAGGTGCAGCGCGCCGGAGCGCAGGGCCTGCAGTTCCGCACAGGGGTGGAGCCGGAGTTCTTCCTGCTCAACGGCGACGGCACAGCTCTGGCCGATGGCCACGACCAGCGCCGCAAACCCTGCTACGACCAACTGGCCCTGATGCGCCACTACCCCCTGATCAGCGAACTGGTCAGCGCCCTCCAGGGGCTGGGGTGGGGCCCGTACCAGGCCGACCATGAGGATGCCAATGGCCAGTTCGAGATCAACTGGACCTTCGACGATGCCCTGGTGACCGCGGATCGCCATGCCTTTTTCCGGTTTCTGGTGCCCTGGAAAGCGGAGGCCCATGGCCTGAGCGCCAGCTTCCGTCCCCGGCCCTTCGCCGATCTCACGGGCAACGGCTGCCACTTGCACCATTCCCTCTGGGATGCCAGCGGAAAAAACCTCTTCCATGATCCGGCCAGCGAGCTGGAGCTCTCGGCCACGGCGCGCCACTTTCTTGGTGGGGTCCTGGCCCATGCCCCAGCCCTGTGTGCCTTCACCAACCCCACCGCCGCCAGCTATCGCCGGCTGGCGGGCGCAAGCACCACCTCAGGCGCCACCTGGAGTCCGGCCTGGATCAGCTGGGGCGCCAACAACCGCACCCAC
>JAYKIG010000051.1:0-16861 GCA_035286045.1 Cyanobacteriota bacterium
TCTCCTGCCCGGTGGGGAACGGCGCCTGATGGTGTCCTACGGCCTCGGGGATGCGGGCACCGGCATGGCGGCCTCCCTGATCGGCTTCTACCTCTTTGTGTTCTATACCTCTGCGGCCGGGCTTCCCCCCTGGATGGCGGGGCTGGTGCTGATGCTGGCGCGCATCTGGGATGCCATCAACGACCCCGTGGTGGGCTGGCTCAGCGATCGGACCCGTCACCCGAATGGCCCCCGCCTCCCCTGGATGCTCTGGAGCGCCATCCCCCTGGGAGCGGCCATGGCCGCCATGTGGTGGCTGCCCCCCGGCAGCCAATGGGTGAAGTTCACCTATTTCGTGGCCATCTCCGTGGTGGCCAACAGCCTCTACACCTGCGTCAACCTCCCATACACCGCCCTGATGGCGGAGCTCACCCCCAGCACCACCCTGCGCACCCAACTGAACCGGGCCCGGTTCACAGGCTCGATCATTGCGGGCCTGGTGGGGATCGTTCTGGGGGGCGTGCTGCTCAAAGACCATGCCAATCCCACCAGCTACGCCCGGCTTGGCCTGCTCTCGGGCCTGGTGATCAGCGCCAGCACCCTGGCCTGTTGCTGGGGCATCGCCCCCACCGCCCGGCAGGCCCAGCAGCCCAACTCCAGCAAGGGGTCCACCCGGCGGCTGCTGGGGCGGATCGGTCACAACGGCCGCTTCCTGCGGGTGCTTGGGCTCTATCTCCTGCTCTGGTGTGCCCTCCAGCTGATGCAAACCGCTGCCCTGATCTTTCTTCCCGTGGTGATGCGGCTCCCGGAAAGCTGGAGCAACTGGATCCTGCTGCCCTTCCAACTCAGCACCCTGGCGGGCCTTCAGCTGTGGACCTTGGTGAGCCACCGACAAGGCAGGCTGCGGGCCCTGGGTTGGGGAGCGGGCTTCTGGGTGGCCGGTTGCCTGGCCGCCATGCTCCTCTCCCCCCTCAACGGCCAGCTCGCCCCCCTGGCCAACGCCTCCAACCAACTCCGATTGGCTGGGCTGGTGGCAGCGATCCTGGTGGTGGGGCTGGGGGCCTCCACGGCCTATCTGATCCCCTGGTCGCTGCTGCCCGATGCCATCGATGTAGACCCGGAAAAACCCGCGGGCCTTTACAGCGCCTTCATGGTGTTCGTGCAGAAGCTCTGCATCAGCCTGGTGCTATTTGGCTTCGGAAGCCTGATGTCGCTGAGCGGCTACCTCCCAACCCTGGGCACCCAGCAACCCGAATCGGCCCTGGTGGCCATCCGGCTCTGCATGGGTCTCATTCCAGCCCTGCTCGTGGTGCTGGGCCTGGTGGTGATGCGGCACTGGCCCCGGGGCAACGAACCCCATCTGGCGTCATGACGGCCAGCCGAAGGCGACGCCTCCCGTTCCCCCGCTGGCTGGGCCGCCTCGGCACCAGCCTGATGCTGGGCGGACAGGCGGTGAGCGCCATTGCCAAGGGCCACATCCACCCCGGGGATCTCTTGGCTGAGCTCCTGGAGGCTGGCCCGGCCAGTGTGCTGATCGTTCTGATCACAGGCCTGGCCGCCGGCACGGTGTTCAACATCCAGGTGGCCGCTGAGCTCTCCCGCCAGGGGGCCAATGCTGCGGTGGGTGGACTGCTGTCGCTGGGGCTGTCGAGGGAGATCGCTCCCCTTCTCACGGCCATGCTGCTCACAGGCAAGGTGGCCACCGCCTATGCGGCCCAACTCGGCACGATGAAGGTGACCGAGCAGATCGATGCCATCACCATGCTTCGCACCGATCCGGTGGACTACCTGGTGGTGCCCAGGCTGCTGGCCCTGGTGATCATGTCGCCGGTGCAGTGCCTGCTGTTTTTCTGGATGGCCCTCTGGTCGGGGCAGCTCAGCAGCACCCTCCTCTACAGCATCCCCCCAAGCGTGTTCTGGACATCGGTTCGCACCTGGATGGAGCCCGACGATGTGCCCTCCATGCTGCTGAAATCCGTGGTCTTCGGCCTGATCATCGCCGTGCTGGCCTGCGGCTGGGGACTAACCACCAAAGGGGGGCCCAAGGAGGTGGGCACCAGCACCACCGGGGCCGTGGTGATGATTCTGGTGAGTGTGGCACTGGCCGATGTGGTCCTCACCCAGATCCTGTTTGGGGGCTAACGGCCGGCAGCACCAGCCAGAATCTGCAGCTGTGCCATCCAACAGAGGTCCATGGCGATATCGTCCCCAGCTGAAGCCCAGGCCGTCGACGGGGACATCACCCTGGCGCCCCGCTTCTGGGTGCCCCTTGGGCTGACCCTGATCGCCGCCCTGGTGCTGGCGGGCACCCCCCGCTGGAGCGGAGCCCCTTGGCTGGGGCTCACCCTGCTGGCCTTCGCCACCTTTCTGATGATCCAGACCGCCTTGCTGCGGCTTCGCTTCAACGCCGACGCCCTCCTGGTGCTGCGCAGCGGCAAGGAGATCCGCCGATTCCCCTACGACGCATGGCTCACCTGGCGCCTCTTCTTTCCCGCCGTGCCCGTGCTGTTCTATTTCCGGGAACAGAAGAGTGTGCACCTGTTGCCCGTTCTCTTTGATGCCACCGCCCTGCGGGCCCAGCTGAACCAACGGGTGCCCCTTCCCGTCGCCCCACAGCCATGACCGACGACACGACCCCCAACCCGACCGAACCCCAGTCCCCCGAACAGGAGCTGCAGCTGAAACGGGCCAGCCTGGAAGACGAGATTGCTGCCCTCGAGGCACGCAGGAGCCAGCTGAGCGCGGAGATCAACGGCACCTTCAGCGGCCAGTCGGAGGAGATCGCCAAACGGGTGCGGGGATTTCAGGACTATCTGGTGGGCGCCCTTCAGGACCTGGCGGCCTCTGCTGAGCAGGCCCAACTGGTGAGCCAACCCCTGCTGGTGCAGCCCTCCACCCTGGATCAACTACGGACCGCAGAGGCTGCCGAGCCCCAGGCCCCCCCCGCAGCGGCCGGTCTGTTCAGCCAGGACGAAGAAGTGATCCAGGCCTGGTTGGCCAGCTTCCAGGGCCAGCCCGACTTCTCCGCCGATCCCTGGCGTCTGCGTCGCACCTTGGATGGGGAAGGGGCCGGCCTGCTCGAAGACTGGTTTCTCCGGCAGGGAGGCCGGGGAGCCCAGCCCAGCCGGGGCACCCGCCTGCGCAATGTGGTGGTGGCCTCAGCCGCCATCACCATCCTGGGAGATCTCTACGGAGACCGCTTCCAGACCCTGGTGATGGCCAGCCAGCCGGAACGGCTGGGGGAGTGGCGGCGAGGGTTGCAGGATTGTCTGGGGTTGAGCCGGGAGGATTTCGGGCCCAACAGCGGCATCGTGCTCTTCGAACGGCCGGAAGCCCTTGTAGAGCGGGCCGACCGCCTGGAAGAACAGAACGAGCTGCCATTCATCGTGATCGATGCGGCCGAACGGGCGATCGACATCTCCGTGCTGCAATTCCCCCTATGGCTGGCCTTCGCTGGCACCCCCATGGAACTCACGGCTGAGGATGAGCTCTACTGACCCCCTGACCTTCATGCTGCTCCCCCTGGCGCTGCTGCTTCTGGGCTACCTGCTCGGCTCCATCCCGTTTGGGTATCTGGCCGCTCGCCTGCTGAAAGGCATCGACATCCGCCAGGAGGGTTCCGGCTCCACGGGAGCCACCAACGTGTTGCGGGTGGTGGGGAAAGGACCCGCCCTGGGGGTGTTTCTGCTGGATGTGTTCAAGGGCACCGCGGCCGTGCTGGCAGCGAAAGGGCTGCTGGCTGGCTCCCTTGGCGGAACGGCGCTGGATGCCTGGGTGGTGGGCACGGGCCTGGCAGCCCTGGCCGGCCACATCTGGCCGGTGTGGTTGGGTTGGCGGGGGGGGAAAGCCGTGGCCACCGGACTGGGCATGTTGCTCGGCCTGGCCTGGCCCGTGGGCCTGGCCTGCTTCGGCGTCTTCCTGACGGTGCTGACCGTATCCCGCATGGTGTCGCTCTCCAGCATGGTGGCCGCCGTGGCCCTGCCCATGCTGATGGTGGGTTGGTTCCCCCGGAACGGAGGGTTCCGGCCTGCTTACCTGACGTTGGCTCTGATCACCACCCTGCTTGTGCTCTGGCGCCATCGGGCCAATCTGGGGAGGATCCTGGCGGGCACAGAACCCCGTCTCGGCAGTGCCCACACCCCCTAGGCCAGCTCCCTGCTGCGCTGCGCAGCAGCCAAAACCGCTTCCAGCAGAGAGGAACGCAACCCCGTCCGCTCCAGTTCACGCAGCCCGGCGATCGTTGTGCCCGCGGGGCTGCTCACCATGTCCTTGAGCTGACCGGGATGGAGATTCTTCTGCTCCAGCAAGGCGGCGGTTCCTGCGAGGGTGCGCAGGGCCAGCTCCTGGGCGAGGGATCGGGGCAGACCCGCAGCAACCGCCCCATCCGCCAATCCTTCCGCCACCAGGGCCACAAAAGCCGGCCCTGAGGAGGTGAGGGCCAGAAAGGCATCCAGCTGGGGCTCCGGCAGGGACCACACCCCACCGACCCGGGAAAAGAGTTGATTCAGCCAGGCGCGCTGCTCGGAAGGCGGCTCCTCCCCCCAGGCCAGAGCCGTGACGCCACAGCGCACCAAGGCAGGGGTATTCACCACAGCCCGCACGCAGGTGCGGGTGGGGAACAGTTGCTGGAGCCGCCCCAGCCGCACCCCCGCCAACAGGGAAATCAGCAGTGGAGGAGAGCCAAAGGAGGGCTCCGGTGCCGTCGCGGCAGCCTGGCTGGCCACAGCATCCAGCTGCTGGGGCTTCACCGCGAGCAACACCACCGGTGCCCTCCAGGCCCAGGCCGGATCCGTGTCCACCGTGAGGGAATGGCCCGCCAGGGTGGTGTGGGCCCAGCGGGCCTTGGAAGCTTCAGAAGCCACCACTGCCCGCACGCTTTCAGGCAGAACCAAGCCCTCCTCCAGCCATGGCTGAAGGAGGGCTTGGGCCATTGTCCCCAGACCGACGACGCCGAAGGCCTCGGGGGAAATGGGAGTTTGGAGGGTCAACCGAGAAGGTCGGAGCGACCCCATGCTGGACTGGGGGCCGCATCCTGGGGCTCTGAGGGAACGGAGCGCTGGGCACTGCTCGCTCTGGGTGAGGGAGCCTCCTCCAGAGCGGAAGCTGTGACGGTCACGCAGCTCGGGGCAAACAGAAATATGCTCTCGCCCACGCGCTCCTGATGGCCATCGATGGCATAGGTGCCGCCAGCCACGAAATCAACGGCACGCTGGGCCTGGTCCGGCTCCATCATGGTGAGGTTGAGGATCACGGTCTTCCGCTCCCTCAGCCCCTGGATCGCCCGGGGCATTTCATCGAAACTGCGGGGCTCCATCAGCATCACCTCTGCCACCGCGTTGGTGAGGCCCGGCAGACCAATGACATTGGTGCCTGCAAAGGGATCATCCCCGGGGGTAGCGAAGTCGGGGCTGATGGCGAGGGCGGAGGAGCTGCGCCCGGCCGTGGAAGAGGGGTCGAAGCCCTCACCAGCGTCGTAATCGAGCTCATCGTCGTAATCGCCATCGAGATAGTCGTCACCTGAAACGACAGCACGGAGACGGGAAAACAACGACACGAATCGGGCCTCGGGGAGTGAGCTTGGTCCTGAATAGCGTCCCACAGGTCCGCTTGCAACCACCGGTGGTGTGGTCGTCCAGGGATCTGGACACATTAGCCGCCAGGGATGGGTCTTGCACCAAACAGCCCAGAACCCACTCGAACCCATGTGGCACCAGCGTTTACGGCTTCTTGCCAGTCGCCGCTCATTCCCATGGAACGTTCAGGAAGAGCAAATTCGTTTGCCAGGAGAGCACACTCCCGGAAGAGGGCCACCCGCTCCTCGGGCTCCAAACCCTGGGGCGCCATGGTCATCAGACCCTTGAGCTGCAAGGGGGCCAACCCCGCCAGAAGAGGCCAGAGCTGGCGCAGGGTAACGGGATCAAAGCCCGTTTTCCCAGGATCCGGCCGCAACTTCACCTGAGCGAACACCACCGGTGCCACGCCCTCTTCCTGGGCGATGCGTTGCATGCGCTCGGCCAAGGGAGCGCTGTCGAGAGAGTGGATGGTGCCGAAGTGGCGCAGCACCCCCCGCACCTTGTTGGCCTGCAGGCGGCCGATGAAGTGCCAATCAAGAGGGGGGAGATCACCGAGAGCCAGCTGCTTGGCCTGGGCCTCCTGCAGCCGGCTCTCGCCAAAGCTCCGTTGGCCAAGGGCCACAGCCTCCCGGATCGCCTCCACTGGCTGGCCCTTGCTGACAGCCAGAAGCCGGCAGGCAGGTGGCAAACCGTCGCGCACGGCGGCAAAACGCTCGGCCATCGTGGGGCCGGTGCCCATGGATTTCAGAGAAAGGTTTGATCAAACAGTTGACGCCAACGCCCGAGCTCCTGTTGGCCTTCCCGACGGGCACGAGCCAGGTTTTGCTCTGCGAAATGGCGGGCGTCAGCCAGGGGAATCACCTCGAAGGTGGCCCCTTTGGTCTGAAGAGTGACGAGAAAAAAAATCCTCTGGGCATAGAGCGTTGCGAAGAGGTCCCTGTTCTCCCCGGCTGGAGCGACCCGATAGAGCATCCCGAAAGTGGGATGGCTGAGATACCGCTCTGCGCTCACGAGCCACAACGAACTGGCTCCATTAAAGATCACAGGGCGCAAGGGGCCCAGGGACTGGCCTGTTTCAGGAGAGACCTGCCCTCCAGCGCAGCACCAGCAACAGCAGCAAGGCCAGCGAGCCCAACAGGGTTGGCAGAAGGCCACTGGCCTTGGGGTGATAAAGGCGATCGGGGGGCAACCAGTGCCCGCCCCGGGCCATCAGGGCTTCCGCACCCTGCTCCGATCGCAGCAAAACGTTAGCCAGAAGCCGCTCCCCCACGGCCAGCACCAGACCCAGACCCGTTTTCCACCCCAGAGATCTGAGATTCACCGCCCGGGTGGCAATGGCCCGCAACAGATTTTGCAGTTCCTCCTGCACCAGCGGCAGAAACCGCAAGGACAACAGCAGGGTGAAGCCCAGCCGTTCCATGGGCCATCCGAGCCAGGCGAGGGGGCGGAGCCACCAGTTGATCGCCCACACAAGGGCCTCCGGTGCGGTGGTGAGCAGCAGCAGGTTGGCGCTATGCACAACGGTGAAGAGCAGGGTGGAGGCATTGAGGCCCAGCTCGGCCGATTTCCGTGTTACCACCACGGGGCCCAGCGCAAGGGGTCCCAGGGCCAGTGGGCCCCAGCGGCCGATCTCCCAGGGCAAGCCGCTGCGCTCCACAGGAGCTTCCCCCTGGGAAGGCGCCAGGAGGATTTCCCCTGGAGGCCTCTGCAGACCGGCGGTGGGGGCGGGCGAGGCCGGCAACATCAGGGAGAGAAGGCCCACCAGGGTTGCAAAGACCAACAGGGCCGGCACCGATCGCCGCCACAGGCGCAGGGGCATCCCGCTGAACAGCGTCACCAGCAGGAGCAGGCCCACCAGCGACAACCGCCAGATGGGGCCCGCCAACACCGGCGTGACAAGAAACGCGAGGGTCCAGGCCAGCTTCAGCCTGGGGTCGAGGCGGTGGAGCCAGCTAGTGCCATCCAGGCCCTCAGCATCCACGTATTGCCCGATGGGAATCTGGCGCAGCCAGTCCATCAGCGGCGATCAATCCCTTGACGCGCCTGATCCCGCTCAGCATCGCGCTGCTGTTTCCCCCTCCAGAAGAGACGGATGGGCGTACCCTCAAACCCCAGACCCTCCCGGATCTGCCGCTCCACGTAGCGGCGATAGGTGTCGCCGAAGAGCTTGGGCTCATTCACAAACAGGGTGAAGCTGGGGGGTCTGGAGGCCACCTGGGTGCCGTAGTAGAGCCGTCCCTGGCGCCCGCCCCGGGTGGCTGGGGGCGACCGCCACTGGAGTGCTTCCTTCAGCACCTCGTTCACCACAGATGTGCTCACACGGCGCTGATGCTGCTCCACCGCAGCGGCGGCCAGGGGGAAAATGCCTTGCACCCGTTGCCCCGTGAGGGCGGAGGTGAACAGCATGGGGGACCAGTCAAGGAAATAGAGCCGGTTGCGCAGCTCCCGTTCCATCTGGGTGAGGGTGTGGCTGTCCTTCTCCACCGCATCCCATTTGTTCACCACCACCACGCAGGCCCGGCCGGCATCCTCAATGCGGCCAGCCAACCGTTGGTCCTGCTCGGTGACGCCATCGAGGGCATCGATCACCAGCACGCAGATGTCACTGCGATCAATGGCCTTGAAGCTGCGGTTGATGCCAAAGAACTCAGGGCCGTACTCCACGCTGCTTCGCCGACGGATGCCTGCCGTATCGAGGAGTTTCCAGATGCGGCCATCCCGCTCAAGGGTGGTGTCGATCGTGTCGCGGGTGGTGCCCCGGATGGGGCTCACGATGGCCCGCGGCTCGCCGCAGATGGCGTTGAGAAGGCTCGACTTGCCCACATTCGGCCGGCCGACGATGGCCAGCTGGATGGGTTCCTCCCCCTCCTCCTCCGGAGCCGGGGGGAGCAGGGTCACCAGTTGATCCAGCAGATCGCCCGTGCCCGCACCATGGATGGCAGAGATGGCGAAGGGCTCTCCGAGCCCCAGGGTCCAGAACTCCGAGGCCATGGCCAGACCCTGCTGGGGCGACTCGCATTTGTTCACAGCCACCAGCACGGGCACCTTCTGGAAGCGGAGCCACTCGGCGATGCTTTCATCGGCGGCGGTGAGGCCCTGCTGGCCATCCACCACCAGCACGGCCGCCGCGGCCTCGTCCAGGGCGAGCCTGGCCTGCTCCCGGATCTCGGGTAGAAATTCGCTGTCATCGGCAAACACCAAGCCTCCCGTGTCCACCACCTTGAAATGGTGATCCCGCCAGAAGGCCTCCTGATAGGTGCGATCACGAGTGACGCCGGGCTGGTCGTGCACGATGGCCTCCCGGCTGCGGCACAGCCGGTTGACAAAGGTTGACTTCCCCACGTTGGGGCGCCCGAGGATGGCCACCACCGGAAGAGCCACGTTTAAACCCACCCGTCTGGTGCTACAGCGACCCTACCGTGCGGACCCATCTGCCGAGCCAGGGTGTCGCCAAGGGGCAACCTGCAAATTGGCCAAGCCCGGAGCTGGGGTGGTGGAGCCGCTGTTAGGTGTTGGCCATGGATTCCGGCCTCTCAGAGCCTTCGCCGCTCCCCACCACTCCCCAGCTCAGAGAGGGAGCGGCCCCTCAGGTTCTGCCGGTGAGAGCTGTTGTTCTCTGTTGCGATGGCCTCTACCAGCGCACGCTGGTGCATCGGAGCCGGAGCCACTTCCAGCTGGTGGGCGTGGTGGTGCAGCATCCGCCCGAGGCGTCCACCGCCCGGCGGTGGGATCGCCTGCGCCGCTATCGGGATCCCCGGGCCGTATTGCGCCAGGCCTTGTCGCGCCTGGCCCTACGGCCCTATGAGCGGCGGCGCCGGGAGATGGAGGATCGTCTGTTCAGACCGGAGGGACACGAACCCGCCCTCCCCAGCGACGTGCCCGTCCATCACACCTCGGCCATCAATGGAGCAGAGACGGCGGACTTCCTGCGGGCCCTGGCTCCGGACCTGATCCTGGTGAACGGCACCCAGCTCCTCAGGGAGCCGATCCTCTCCTTGCGGCCCATGATCCGCCACGGGATCGTGAACCTTCACACCGGTCTCTCCCCCTATTCCCGGGGGGCCAACTGCAACCTCTACATGGTGCTGGAGGGCCATCCCGAGCTGGTGGGTGTGACGGTGCATCACATCGATCCCGGCATCGACAGCGGCGACATCATTCGCTCAGCCCAGGTGCCCATGGAACCGGACGACACCTTCGAAACCATCGATGTGCGCAGTTTTGATCTGGGCATCGACCTGCTGCTACAGGGTGCCCGGGATCTGGTGGAGGGCCGGGCTCTCCGGGTGCGCCAGTGGGAGGAAGGCAAGCTGTTCCTGCAACGCACCGGCTACCACTACGAACCCTGGCAACGGCTCCAGGCGAATCGTCTGCTGCAGCGGGGGATGTTGCGCGACTACCTGGCCCACAAGGCGGCCCGGGACGCCGGACTCCGGTTCGTTGGAAGGGCTGAGCAGGGCATGGCGGCCCGGGAGAGTCTCGTCTGATGGCGCTCCTGAAACGGGTGGCCAACAGGGGTCTGGATCTGCTGTTTGTGCCAGGCACCGGTCCCCTCTGGCGGCAACGGCTCAAAGGGCAGATTCTCTGCCTGCTCTATCACCGGGTGGATACGCCCGGCCGGATCCCCTTTCTCGATCGCTTCGGGGTGCCGCCGATCCCCCCCCATGAGCTCAAGGGGGAACTGGCTTTTCTCCAGGCCAGGGGAGCGGAGTTTCTCACCTTCGCCGATCTGCGCCGGGGCCGGTTCTCCAGCAGAGATCGCCTCGGGGTGATCGTCTGCTTCGACGATGGCCTGCGCTGCAACTACACAACGGGTGTGGAGGTGCTCGACGCCCTGCAGATCCCCGGGGTGATCTTCCAATCCAGCGCCCTTGTGGGAGCCACCACCTTGATCTGGGAGCACACCCTCTATTTTCACTCCTTTGATCCCCATCGAGCATCGCTGCTGCGCGACCTGGCCCACGCCCGCTTCCCCGCCAGCAGGGCCCATAGGGGGGATGCCCTGGTGGCCCATCTGCGGGATGAACAGCCGGTGGGGGAGGTGGAAGCGTTGCTGGCGGAGGTAAGCGAGCGCTCCCACAGCGCCAGGGAGCTTCATGAGCTGGCGCAGGCGCTCTATCCCACCGCCGATCACCTGCGCTCCCTGCAGGGAGGCCCCCATGAGATCGGCAGCCATGGCCACCGCCACTACCCCCGCAGCGGCATCGACGAACAGACCTTCCGCGCCGAGCTGATCACTTCCGGGGACAACCTCGAAGAGATCCTGGGTCAGCGGCCCCTGGCCTACTCCTATCCCTTCAACAGCCACGGCCCCGGCGACGGGGCCATCTGTCAGGAGCATTACGAACAGGTGGCCACCGTGGACGCCCGGCCGATCACCCGGTCGACACCCTTTCACGAACTGCCCCGCTGCACCTGGCCCGGCCCCCTGCGCCACCCTCTGCAGCGCCGCCGCTGGCTTCTCACCGGCCATCTGTGAAAACCTCATCGCCGACCCCGTCTCATCAGCCCAGCTGCAGGTTTCAGCCCACCGGCAGGTCTCCGGGATGGCCGCAGAGGGGATCAGCGGGAGGCTCCAGGAAGGGTGGAAGGAATCCTGTGTCCGGCAGAGGCTCGCCCCGCTCCGCCAGCTGGGCCAGCAGCCAGTTCACAGCGGTGGCCCGTCGGGTGCGTCGCGGATAGAGCTCGCCGATGCGGTAGCCAGAAAATCCCAGTTGCTCCTTCAACAACTGCTTGTGGGGAGCCGGCACGGAGCGGGTGAGGGCCACGCTGGCAGACCGCTGGGCGATCACCTCGGGAGCCTGGGGGAAGGCCTCAGCCCAGGGGGCAGGGGTTTCGGCCCCCGCCAGCCAGGGGGTTGGCGCCCCACCGCCCCCCGGGGCGGGCCGGTAGCCCAGCCTCTGCCACACCAGCTCGCACACGAAGCGGTCGCTGGTTCGATCCGCCAGCACGGCCTCCAGGAGGGCACGGCTGAGGGGATGGGCTGGGGGGTGGGGAGCCGGATCGGAAGGCATCGGGCTGGCTGGCATCCGACAATCACCTCACCATGTTGGCCTCCCTGACCCAACCGCTTGCCCTCGCTGGCCAGGGCACTCCCAGGCATCTGAGCTGCCGGGTGCTGCAATCGCCCCTGGCGGGCGTGAGCGACCAGGTGTTCCGTGGGCTGGTGCGGCGCTGGGCTCCGGATGCTCTTCTCTTCACAGAGATGGTGAACGCCACGAGCCTGGAGCTGGGCCACGGCCGCCGGAAAGTGGAGGAGCTGGCGGAGGAGATCGGGCCCATCGCCGTGCAGTTGCTGGATCACCGTCCTGGGGCCATGGCGGAGGCCGCCCGACGGGCAGAAGCCGCAGGCGCCTTTCTGATCGACATCAACATGGGCTGCCCGGTGAAGAAGATCGCCCGCAAGGGCGGTGGCAGCAGCCTTATCCGGGATCCGGATCTGGCCGCCCGCATTGTGGAGACGGTGGCTGGGGCGGTGGCCATCCCGGTGACAGTGAAAACGCGGCTGGGCTGGTGCCACCCCGAAGCCAGCCAGGGGGCATCCCCTGCCGTGGAGTGGTGCCAGCGCCTGCAGGAGGCCGGCGCCCAGATGGTCACCCTCCATGGCCGCACCCGGGAGCAGGGCTTCCGGGGCCAGGCCGACTGGTCGGCCATCGCGGCGGTGAAACGGGCCCTCACCATCCCCCTGGTCGCCAACGGCGACATCCACAACCCGGCCGATGCCCTGCGCTGCCTGGCCATCACCGGTGCTGACGGGGTGATGGTGGGTCGGGGCACCATGGGAGCCCCATGGCTCGTAGGCCAGATCGCCGCAGCCCTGGCGGGCCAGCCCGTGCCCCCCACCCCAGGGCCAGCAGAGCGGCTGACCCTGGCCCAGCACCAGCTGGAGAGCCTGTTGGCGCGCCATGGTGACCATGGCCTCCTGATCGCCCGCAAGCACCTGGCCTGGACCTGCACGGGCTTTGAAGGTGGCCCCCAGCTTCGCCAGGCCCTGATGGCTGCCGCCACCCCAGCCACAGCCCTGGCCCTGATGGCCGAGGCCCGCAACCGTATGGCCGCCCTGGGCTAGGGAAGCACGGAGGGCCAGCTGCGGCGGATCAGCAGCAGGGAGAAGTAGGGCTGGGCCTCCGCTGGGACAGCGGCTGCGGGCCCCAGCCGCTGGTCGGGCCAGCCCACCCGCTGGGCCAGAAGCGCATGTTCGAGCAGCCCCTGGGCCGCCAGACGCTGGCGCACCCAGGGCCAGCGACGGCCCAACTTGAGCAACACCACCACCCCTTCCAGGTGGGCGGACAGGATCTGATCCAGGGCCTCAGGGGTATCGGGGGTGGGGCGAATCAGCAGGGGCTCCTGCTGCAACGCCAGGGGCCAGGGGCCGGGGGGGGCACAGGCGGCAGCAGCCGCAGCCGCCAGGGAGGTGATGCCGGGCACCACCTTCAGCGGCACGTCGGGATGGCGGGCCGCCAGGGCCAGCAGCACGTAGGAGCCTGAGGCATAGAGGGAGGCATCCCCCTCACAGAGCAGTGCCACGGCCTGGCCGGCGGCCACTTCGGTGGCCAGGGCCCTGGCGGCGGCATGCCAGGCCAGGCGGCGGGGCTGGGCCTCCTCCACCATCGGCAGCACCAGGGGCAACCGCCGCTGGTGTGGACCAATCCACGGCGCCGCAATGCGGGCGGCCATGCCCTCGCCCCCCTCCCGGGCCACCGGGTAGGCGACCAGGGCTGCGGCCCGAATAGCCCGCACGGCCGCCACGGTGAGAAGGTCGGGATCGCCGGGCCCCACCCCCACCAGGGTCACCCCGGCAGGGGCGGGCTGAGGGACGGGGAGCTCAAGAGGTGCCAGGGTCAACGGGGGATCGGCATCGGGGACTTTCTAAGCTGGCTGAGCTGTGGGGTCGATCCATGAGTTATCTGCAGATCTTTCCCGATCAGGGGAGTCAGCCCCTGCCCAGCCTCTCCACCGAGGATCCGGCCATCATTGGGGCCGAGCTCGCCGCCCGGGGCATCGGCTTCCAGCGCTGGCCTGCCCGGGTGGCCCTTGGGGAAACGGTGGAACTGGAGGAGATTCTGGCGGCCTATGCCGAGGACATCGCCAGCGTGCAGGCCAGTGGCCCTTACCCCACGGTGGACGCCATCCGCCTCACCCCCGATCACCCCGATCGGGAGGCCCTGCGCCAGAAGTTCCTGGCGGAGCACACCCACAGCGAAGATGAGGTGCGCTTTTTTGTGGAAGGCCAGGGCCTCTTCTGCCTTCACATCGGCCAGGAGGTGTTGCAGGTGCTCTGCCAGTCGGACGACTGGCTCCGGGTGCCGGCAGGCACCCGCCACTGGTTTGACATGGGGGCCGCGCCACGCTTCACCGCGATCCGCTTCTTCGACAATCCCCAGGGTTGGGTGGCCCAGTTCACGGGCGACCCGATCGCCGAGCGCTATCCCTTCCTGGATGCGGCCTGAGGGCCCCAACGCAAGATCCCGATCAGACCAGAAGGGGCAGGAGGAAGGTGACCACCAGTGCCGCGCCGTACCCCAGAAGGGAGATCCCGAACAGAAGGCGCGCCTGACGCTGCAGCTGGAGGCAGGCGCGCCGCGGCTCAGGATCAGTGGGGCAGGAGCCGCGGGTGGCCTGGCGCCAGAGGGCCAGCCCCGCCAGAAGCAACCCCACACCCGCCAGGGTGAACACGGGGGCTTTGTGCTGGGAGAGGACCACCAGAGCGGGCACGGTGCTCACCAGGCTGGCCATCACCGAGCCCGCACCGATCAGCACCAGAGTGGCGGGCAACACACAACACACCAGGGTGCCCGTGGTGAAAAGCAGGCTGACCAGCTGGATGGAGCGCAACCGGCGGCCCTGAACCAGGGCTCGGCCCCCACCGTGAGAAGGGGAACGGTCCATCAGTTGGGGTTCACCGTGGCTTTGGCAGCTGGCGTGCTGGAAGTCAACGGCCCATCCACCCGGCGAACGTCATACCCCGCGTCCCGTATGGCCCGCTTAAGGGCGTCGGCATCGATTTTGGCGCCGGGGCGGGCGATCACCTCCACCAGCCCTTTGGAGAGATCGATGCGCACGGATTCAGTGCCGGGGATGGCCTGCAGGCGCTTCTCAATGCCCTGGGCGCAGAAGGAACACACCATCCCGCTCACCGTGATCCGGTAGAGGGAGGAGCCCGCCCAGGCAGCAGCCTGGGTGCAGGCGGCCAGCCCGAAAGCCAGAAGGGGAAGCAGGCGTCGGGGAAAGGTCATGGGAAAGATCAAGGGATCAGAATGTGTACGTGAGGTTGAAGCGGGCTGCCCCACCGGTGCTCACTCCAGCCTCAGCGAGGATCCGGCGATGGATCACCCGGAGCAGGGGAGTGATCTCCACCCTCTCCTCCATCCCCTCCATGGTGCGGGCTTCCACCATCAGCCAGGGCTGCCAGCGGTTGTAATCGGCGGCGGTCAGGGCTACTCCGGCACGGGCAGAGGTCATGAGACGGGCAATGTCGGCGGCCTGGAACCAGCGGGCGGTGGCGCCCAGGTAGAGACTCCGCGTCTCCCAGTCCGCCTGGGCCCAGGGCGACCAGCCAAACCTATTTTCGGAAGGGTCCCCTTCACCCGGGAGGAGGGTAAGCACTCCTGCACCCGCACCCGCCCAGAGATTGGCCTGGTAGTGCTCACCATTCCAGCGGTGCAACCGCTGGGTGAGCGCGACCAGACTCCAGAGTTCCTGACTGGCATCGCCACCATCGCTCCCGCTGCCGGTTTCGGGCTCCAACCAGTGGAGGGCAGGGCCTACCCCGGTGGTGCGCGTGAGGGTTGGGGTGATGGTAAGGAACGACCACTGGGGATCGAACTCTCCACTGACAATGATGCTTCCCTTGTGTGCCAAGGGGGCGGCGAGGCCCGGGGCGTGGAGGAGGCTGCACATCCCGGCAAGGAAGGTCAGCAGAGACCAGGCGAATGCCGTGATAGGCAGAAAGGCCTGCAAGAGCTGTATTCATGCCAAACTCCGAAAAAGTTTTAACCCAAAGGATGCGGGTCTGCAACCGGAAGGATTCCCACGCCTTGGTTTAACTGTGCATGCGCGGTTGAGGATGGAGGCTTCTCAGGATCTCCGCCTCCACGCCGGCCAAATCGTGCAGTCGCGCGTTCAGCCTGTCCCTTGACACCCCCTGTTCCGCCAGCAGCCAGTACAGACCGAAATGGCGTGCTTCGCTGCCCAGAAGGTCGCCATAGAGCTGGCGCAACTCGGGATCGGGGCTGTGGAGGGCCAGCAACCCCATGCGCTCGTGGCTGCGGGCTTCGATCAGGCCAGCCACCAGCAGGCTATCCAGCCGACGCTCGGGCTCCTGCCGACGCACATGGGCCTGGAGTGCGGCGCCGTAGGGGGGTGCCTTGAGGGGTCGCAGGGGGATCCCCCTGCGAGTCAGAAGGGCCTGCACCCGCTCAAAATGGTCCAGCTCCTCCCGGGCCAGGGGGCTGAGCACCTCTGCCAGGCCACCGTCGGCGGGGTAGCGGAACATCAACTGCAGGGCTACGCCCGCCGCCTTCCGCTCGCAATGGGCATGGTCGATCAGCACAAGCTCCGGGTGGGCCAGGGCCTGCTCCAGCCAGGCGGGGGAGGTGGGGGTCGTCAGCCACCGGATGCGGGTGACCGCGGGGGGGGATGGCATGGCTAGGGGGCACCGTCAGCCTGGGTCCGCAGGTGTCCCACCAGCCCCTCGAAGGCCAGGCCGTAGCTGGCGGGCCCGAACCCCGCCACCACACCCACGGCCCGATCGGCCAGATAGGAGTGGTGGCGAAAGGGCTCGCGGGCGTGCACGTTGCTCAGATGAAGCTCCACGTAGGGAAGGGCCACCCCCAGCAGGGCATCTCGCAGGGCAATGGAGGTGTGGGTGAGGGCGCCGGCGTTGATCAACAGACCATCAGCCTGACCTCGGGCTGCATGGATGCGATCCACGAGGGCTCCTTCGTGATTGCTCTGGAAACAGGCCAGCTCCACCCCAAGCTCTTGGGCCTGCAAGCGGAGCTGCTGTTCAATGGCCTCCAGGGTCTGGGCGCCGTATAGACCCGGTTCCCGCAGGCCGAGGAGGTTGAGATTGGGGCCGTTGAGCAGAAGAACGTTGAACACCAGGATTCGAGCAGCCTCCGCAGAAATCGTAGGGAGAGGGCCGGGGGGGGGGACGGAGCGGGTGGCTGGTAAGTTAGGTCGGTGTGGTTCGGGTCGGTGCCCGAGTGGTTAATGGGGGCGGACTGTAAATCCGCTGGCTCTGCCTACGTTGGTTCAAATCCAACCCGGCCCACCTTTCCACATGCCCTTGTAGCTCAGCGGTAGAG
>JAYKIG010000052.1:0-93685 GCA_035286045.1 Cyanobacteriota bacterium
GGCTTTGGTCATGGCGTCTGCCGCTTCGATGGCAGGCACCAGGCCCCGGGTCTCAATCATGCCGAGGGCGATGCCCATGGTTTCGTTTGCCATTACCTGCTCCTGGAGGAGGGGGTGGAATGTTCGAGAGCAACCCTGCTCCTGCGCCTGACCTTCCGTCAAGCCATTTGGCCTCCGATTGCCATCACCGTTTCCAGCCGCAGCAATAAGGGCCCCTTATCCCGGGGACACAAATCTTTAGAAACCCTGAGGAAACCCACCCCATGAACGGGTGGTCCCCATCTCAAAAGAACTCCGCATCGGAGACAAATCCCACTCCCCCGAACCGCTTCAAGAGGGGATTCACCTCGATGCGAAGGGCATTGAGGAGGGGCTCTTCACAGAACACCACCACATGGGCATTGGCTCCAAGCCCACTGAAATCCATGGCTTCGGAGATTTCCCCTGCCAGGCCCCAACCGGTGACATGCCTCATTACGGAATATCCAGGAGCACCGGCCTTGCGGATGGCTTTGCAGAGTCGCTCCGTTTCGCGCTCACTCACAAAGAAATCAATGCGCTTCATGGAGGTCAGACGGCAGGGATGAATCGCTGAACCAGCGCCATGTAGAGCGGGATCCCCACCACCACATTGAAGGGAAAGGTGAGGCCGAGAGCGGAGGTGATGTAGAAGCTCGGATTGGCCTGGGGCACGGTCATGCGCATGGCGGCGGGGACGGCGATGTAAGACGCGCTGGCGCTCAACACCATGAACAGGAGGGCATCCCCCTGGGGCAGGCCCAGCACTCTGGCAATCACCAGACCGATCGAGGCATGCACGAGCGGCGCCACGATGGCGAAGGCCACCAGGAAAGGGCCGGTTTGCCTCAGATCACGAAGTCGCTGAGCAGCGACCAGACCCATATCGAGAAGGAAAAAGCAGAGCACTCCATAAAAGAGTTTCTCAGTGAAGGGCTCCATCCGTTCCAAGCCAGAGGGGCTGAAAAGAGATACAAGAGCTCCAATCACGAGGCTGCCGATCAGCAGAAAGACCGAGCCATTTAGAAAGGCCTCCTTTAGGATCTCCTTCCACACGATGGAATCATTTCCTTGTATTTCTTCCCCTTTTTCGATAGGGGTGCCGGCGAGTCTGGCCATCACAACACCAACCACAATCGCTGGGGATTCCATCAGAGCCAGGGCGGCCACCATGAACCCGTCATAAGAAACGTTCAACACACTCAAAAAGCTTTGCGCCGTAATGAATGTGACTGCGCTGATGGATCCATACGCAGCGGCCACGGCGGCTGCGTTATCTGCCCCCAAGCGGGGGCGGAGCACCAGAAAACTGCCGAGGGGGACTAGCAGAGACATCACGATGGCTGCCGCGATCGTGGACACCACCATGGGCCCCAGCCCGCTCTGGCTCAGCTCCACCCCGCCTTTGAAGCCGATGGCCAGCAGCAGATAGAGGGAGAACAGCTTGGGTAGGGGGGAAGGAATCTCAAGATCCGACCCCAGCACGACGGCCAGAATTCCCAGAACGAAAAACAGCACAGGCGCTGACAGAAGGTTCTGCAACACCAGAGTTGTCTGCATCTGTACCTCGGCAGAGACCCTTTCCCCATCAGCAACCTAGGGGACCCCTCAGCAGCGGCGTCAGCATCAGCTGATGGTTGATCCAGCCCGAGCCCAGATCAGGGATTTTTCCCTAAGGTTTTAGTGGTGGCAGGAACCCTGGAGTTTTCCGGGGGTGGAATGTTCAACCCGTCCTGCCCCAACCCTTCACCACCCCAGGAGCATCCCAAGACAGCCCATCTCCCCTACCCCTGCCACTCGACTGGGATAATCCCGCGGCTTCCGCATGCTTGACTCGGTCCATGAGAGATCCGATTCGGCTTGTGATTGCCAGTGGCAATTCTCACAAGGTTTCCGAAATCGCCGAAATGCTTGCTTTGGTGAGTGTCCAGGTGATTCCCCAACCCAAGGGGCTGGAGGTCGAGGAAACCGGTCACACCTACGCTGAAAATGCCCGTCTCAAAGCGGAGACGGTTGCAAGATACTGCGGTGCCTGGGCCCTGGCGGATGATTCGGGGTTGGAGGTGGAGGCACTGGACGGTAGGCCTGGGCTCTATTCAGCTCGCTACGCCCCGAGTGATGTGGAGAAGATTCACCGCCTTCTCCATGAATTGGGCGATGGGCTCTACCGGGGTGCCCGGTTCGTGAGCGCCATGGCCTTGGCCGATCCCCATGGTGCCACCCGGGCGGAGGGCTGCGGCATCTGTTATGGGCAGATCCTGCATGAACCCGATGGGAAGGGGGCTGGCTACGACCCCGTGTTCTATGTGCGCGAGGCTGGGTGCAGCTACGCCCGCATGTCGGCCCATCTCAAGAGCCGCCTGGGCAGTCGCGGTAAGGCAGCCCGTGCACTGGGGCCCGGGCTGCGATCCCTCCTCGGGTTGGGCTAAAACAGAAGCTGCTAGGCGTTGATGAGCTGCACGGCTCTCATGGCAGCCGCAGCCGCTTCGTTCACATCCCCTTCCTTGCCTGCCAGGGTCAATCGGCCGTAGGCCCCGACCGCCTTCACATCCACCACCGTGATGTTGGAGGCCTTCTCCGCCTCATTGGCGGCAATCAAAACATAGCCAGCCGGCTCGGTTTCCAGGATGAACATGCTCATGCCCGCCTGGATCATGGACCCCCGCCTGTTCTGGCGATTGATCAAGACGGCGTGGTCGGGAGTGATCGCGTAGATGATTTCTGTCCAGGTCACATCGCAGCGGCTGCGCTGCTCCACACTGCTGCCGATGGCCTCCAGCACCACTTCGCCGGAGTGGAGCACATTGCTCTGATCCCGGTGATACATCGCGATCGAGCCGAAGGCCCGCTCCACCACCATCTGGCCCAGACGAACGGTGCTGGCTTTGAGGGCGATATCGGTGACCCGGTGCACGGCCATGCCGGGGGAGACTTCCAGCCACAGACAGGCATCTCCGGGGATGGGGAGAAACCCCTGGCTCACCGTGCCCATGTAGGCCGCCAGCTGGGGTTGGAGGGAGTCGAGATAGACGTAGGTGCGCAGTTCGATCGACTGAACGTGGCTGCTTTGCCTCAGCCGATGGCCTTCGCTGTCCGTTGTGATGACACAGCTGGCCCCACTTTCATCCCCGCTGATGTCCGTTCCCGTGATCGGTGTGCGACCGAGCTGGAAGGCTTCCCGCCGGCGCCGCAGGGCCCGTTCCTCTGCACTCTGGGCCAGGGGAGGGCGAAAAGGACGGTTTTGGCGGGAGGGGGGACCGTTCACGCGAGAAGGATCACAGGGCGTACATCGGCGCGAACGAGGGCGTGGGCAAACTAGGCATGAACGGCCGTACGCCTTCCATGGAAACGGTCCGGATCTTAGGCCGGCAAGGGTGCTGAGCTGCTGACAGGACCGCTGCTTTTGTGCCCACTGCCACAGGGCCCTGATCAGGTGTCGCTATCAAAGGAATCAGCGACACCAATGGCCCATGCTCACCCCCAGCACTCGCCTTCGCCTCCAGGCCATTCTGGACCGGATTGGATCCGATCAGCCGGTCACCCTTCAGGAGCGGATCTACGTGCAGAAATTTGCCGACCGGGATCAGGGAGTGGCCGCCTGGCTTCTCAAGGCCCGCCGACGTCAGCTCCAGCACTCGCCCGTGGACACCGGCCCGAAGGATGGAATCGATCATCTGCTGGAGCAGATGAATCTCGGCCCCGCCGATCCCAATCCCGGGTATCGGCCTGGAGAAGACGACATCGAGGGTTGGTTTGGTGGAGCTCCGGACTGGGTGCGCCGGAGTTGACGAACCTGCCGTCCCCCATCAGCCAGCCAACTGGTTGCTTAGGACTTGCCGTGGACGTCCCAATCGTTACCTTCGCCCCATACTCCCTTTTGTGAGGAGCCTTTTGCCGATGGCCCGCTCCCCTTCCGCACAGCGCACCGATGGTCCGAATGAAGCCCTTCCCGAGCTGGACCAGGGATTCATTCACGGTCTCAAGGCTGAACAGGCCCTTGCCCTGATCGGCATGGGCCTGATGCGGAAGCTTTCGGAGGGTGGGGATTCCCTCCCCTGGCTCTGGAATGGAGAGGATGAATCCTCCGAATCGGACCTGCCCTCCTTGCGCCAGAGGTTGGAGCTGCTGGATCTGGCACTGCGCACCACGGCCCCCCTCACCACCGCGGAAGTGGCCCATCTGATGGGGGCCCGACCAGGTGCTCCGGTGGTGCAGCGGGGTGGACTGGTTGCTCGTCGTCAATCCAGGAACGTGTGGGTCATCTCCCGGATTTCCTCGGAGGATGCCAATTCAGCCCGTCATTTCCAGGAAACTCCCCGTCGGCGCTTCTAAACGCGTTCACTCAAATGCCGAGTGCTCAGGGAGGTGTGTCTTCCTCGATCATGACGGATACGGGAAAGTGGTCGCTGAATCCATTCACATTCACATTTGCAACCGCATTTCCCTTGGCCAGGCCAAACCGGATCGGTCCCTCACCGGATCTGGAGTCCACCATCTCCTGGAAAACTTCTATCCGGGCTGTTTCCTCTTTCACTTTCAGTACACCCGTAGGTTGCAGCAGTCCCCTGGATACCAGAAGTTGATCGAAGATCGCCCCATTCCCTTCGAAGTAAATCGTTCCGTGGATCTGGCGTTTTTTCCCCTTGCAATCCTTGGTTTCAATGGGCCGAAACCACCAGGAAAGATTAAAAAATCGCGGCGCGCTCCGGGCCCGTTCCACATCCCCGCGCTCCCGGGTGGCCTCGGCATGCCGCTGTAGGGATTCATCAAAGGGTTCGTCGTTAAAGTCACCCATGGCAAGGATGGGGGTGTCAACACCAACCACCTCCCGAATCCGCTGGTGGAAATAAGCAAGGGATTCCCCGGCTGTGAATCGGTATCCCCGGCTTTCGTAGTTCCCGCCTGAGCGGGAGGGCCAGTGGTTGCATAGCAGCACGATCTCCCTCCCCGCATTGGTCTTGAAGGTGGCCTGGGTGATGTCGCGCGTTCCGGTGCGTCGCATCACGAAGTGGGAAAAGAGCGTGTCTGGCACCAGGGTGAGCCGTTTGCTGTCCACCACAAAGGCCGTATCAATTCCTCGACCGTCCCTGCTGCTATCCGCATGCACGGGGACATACCGACGCATAGGCAGGGCTGCGTTAAGACGCTGGCACAGCTCCTCCAGGACGAAGCGATTCTCCACCTCGCAGACCCCAAGCGCGTCAGGCCCCTTGCCGGTATGGATTTGCTGGAGGATGCGGGTGAGCTGATCCAGCTTGCGGGCAAACAATTCCGGGGTCCAACCCTTGAGTTCGTTGGCCATCCGATCGGCCAACCACAGGATCCGCTCAGGAAAATGCTCAGGGGCAAAGAGATTTTCAAGGTTCCAGAACGCGATGCAATAGGTGGCTATCATGGTGGAGGTGCGTTGAGAGGAAGGGGGGGGGCCATGGGGCGGGGCCCTGGATCAAGGGGGGCCTGGCGGCAGGCACGACGCCCCACGGCGGAGGCGTAGCCCCGTTCTACGGGACCCATGAAGGGGCTGATGGACCCGTCGCGGCAATCCACCACGAGGCGTTCCCGGTGCCCCCATGGATCCTGCACACGCATGCGCATCTGCCAGGGATAGGTCCCTGAACGCTCGAACCCCTCCCCGCAGACAGGACCGACGCAGAGCCCCGGGGCGGCCGCTGCCGGTAGGGCTACCCAAAGAAGGACGATCAGCAACATGGAGGCTCCCCACAGAAGAAAGGCCCCGAGCGGGAGCAGCCCAGCCTCGGCAGGTCTCATTGGGCCATTTCCATCGTGGGGTCCCAGGGCTCTTCGTTGTCCTGTGCGGGATGAAAGTAATCCCAGATCTGGTGCGCCAGAGCCGGCCCGATTCCCGGGGCACTGGCGATCTGCTCCGGGCTCGCCAGCTGGATGGCGTCCACCGAGTGGAAATGGGCCAGCAGATCCTTGACCCTTCTTGGTCCCACACCAGGGATGTCCCCCAGCCGGGAGCGCCGTTGCCGCTCCCCCCGCTGCTGGCGGTGGTAGGTGACGGCAAAACGGTGGGCCTCATCGCGAAGACGGCGGAGCAGCATCACTCCCAGTTGGTCGGCTTCGCTCTCCAGGGATTGGGTGGCTCCTGGCAGAAACACCTCTTCCTTGGCCTTCGCCAGAGAACACACCACCAGATCCTCCTGCAGATCCATTTCCCGGAGGGCCTCTATCACCGCCGAAAGCTGCCCTTTCCCACCATCAATCATCACAAGGTCGGGCCAGTCGTTGAGCCCCTCTCCATGGAGGACGGAGCCTGCCTCTCGACGCAGCTGGGCCAGATCAGCTCCCGAGGCCTTCGCTTGGGCCCAGCGTCGAAAGCGTCGCCGCATGATCTCCGCCATGGCCATGAAGTCGTCGGAGTGGCCGCTGCGGATGCTGCTGCTCTGCAGCCTGTAGCGGCGGTAGTGCTGTTTGGCGGGGAGGCCATCCACGAACACCACTTGGGAGGCCACCGCATCGCTTCCTTGCAGGTGGCTGATGTCAAATCCCTCGATTCGGCGCGGAGGTGTGGGAAGCTCAAGCAACTGGGCCAGATCCTCCAACGCCAGCTGGTGCTGCTCAGCGTGGCGTTGGGCACGCTCCAGTTCATAGCTGGCATTACGCACCACCAACTCAATCAAGTCCGCTTTCTGCTGTCGCTGGGGCACGCTCAACTTCACCTTCCGTCCCCGGCGCTCACTCAGCCACTCCTGAATCAAAGTGTGCTGGGGCAGGGTGTGTTGCAACAGCAGGTCTGGGGGAATCTCCACAGGCTCCACCTGACTGTAGTGCTCTTCGACGATGCGTTGCAGGATCCAGCTCGGTTCCTGCCCCTGCACCTCCGCCAGGTAGCCCAACCGGCCCACCAGCTTTCCGCCCCGCATCTGGAACAACTGCACGGCAGCCACCCGCTCATTGGCCGCCAGGGCCACCACATCCCTGGAAATGGAGGCATCGCCAACGCTCATCTTCTGATCGGCTGTCAGGGTTTCCAGCCCCTGCAGCTGATCCCTCACCCTGGCGGCCGCTTCGAAATCGAGGCGCTCTGCGTAGCGATCCATCTGGACACGCAACAGATCGAGGAGTTCCTCATTGCGTCCCTGAAACACCATGGCTACCTTCTGCAGGGTGCGGCGGTAGTCCTCTGAACTGATGCGTTCCTGGCAGACCCCTGGGCATCGGCCGATGGCGTAGTTCAAGCAGGTGCGATCCTTGTAGAGGGGCTGGGGCCGCTGCCGGAGGGGGAACACCCGCTTCACCATGAACAGGGTGCGCCGCAGCAGGCCTACATCCACATAGGGGCCATAGAACCGATCGAGGGGACTGCGAAACCGGCGGCGGCGGGTGATGAAAATTCTGGGATAGGCTTCACTCCAGGTGATGCAGAGGTAGGGGTATTTCTTGTCATCTTTGAGCAGAACATTGAAATGGGGTTGGTTCTGCTTGATCAGGTTGGATTCCAGTGCCAGCGCTTCCGCATCGCTATCGGTGACGATGACTTCAATCTCACAGACCTGCCTCACCATCAGCTGGATGCGAGGACTGTGGCTCTGGGAACTCTGGAAATAGCTGCGCACCCGATTGCGCAGAATCTTGGCTTTACCGATATAGAGAATGCGATCCTCTTCATCGCGCATCAGATAACAGCCCGGCTCGGTTGGGATCTCCCGCAGCCGTTGGGCCAGCTGCTCCGGTCGCTGCAGGAGGGGCGACATTCCCCGGCGGGATGCCGCGCCCCCGTCTAACCCCCGTATTGCCATCCCGTGCCAGCCAGTTCCAGGGCGTCGCCCTCCCTCTGCAGTACTGCGCTCCTTACCTCACCCACAAACACAGTGTGGTCTCCGTGGCTCACCTGGCCCACCACTTCGCATTCCACGGCTCCCAAGGCGGCCTCCAGGATCGGGAGCCCGAGGGGGCCGAGTTGGAAGGGAGCCGCATCAAAACGGCCACCTATCGCTTTCTGTGGTTTGAAGAACACCGCTGCCAGATCCTTCTGATCCGAGGACAACACGTTCAAGGAGAAGCGTTCCGTGCGCTGAATCATGCCGTTGCTGGCGGAATCAGCCCGGACTGCCATCACCACAAGTGGGGGGGCAAAAGATCCCTGGGTCACCCAGCTGGCGGTGAAGCCGTTCACCTCCTCCCCTTCCCGCACGCCACAGATGAACACCCCATGGGGGATTTTCCGCAGCAGGGTCTTCTTGGCGTCGGCATCGAGGGGGGGAAGGCTGGGGGTTGGCGTCATGTTGCGCAGGTGGTTGGATCTGACTCTAGAAAGGTTCCAGCCGCCCAGTTCCATGCGGGCCCTTTATCCAGGCAGTTTTGATCCGCTCACACTGGGCCACCTTGACCTGATCGAGCGCAGTGCCGTTCTGTTTGAAAGTCTGGTGGTGGCGGTGTTGCAGAACCCCAGCAAGGTTCCGACGTTTCCCCTTGAGCAACGTCTTCATCAGATCCGTGAAGCCACGTCACACCTTGAGGGCGTGGAAGTGCGGAGTTTCGATGGCCTCACCGTCGACGTGGCCAGGGACGCGAGGGCTGGTGTGATCCTGCGGGGTCTGAGGGCGCTTAGTGATTTTGAATTCGAGCTTCAGCTGGCCCACACCAACAAGACTCTGGCCCCGCATCTGGAAACCCTGTTCCTGGCCACCGCTGCCCATCACAGCTTCCTCAGCAGTTCCGTTGTCAAGGAGGTGGCCAGATTTGGCGGGGATGTGGCCCATATGGTGCCCCGGGGAGTGGCAGAAGATCTCGTGACGTTCTTTAATCAGGCCTCCCCTATCCGTTGACATGTCCGAGACGCGCATCACGGTTCTCGACCAACTTGATCAGCTTGAGGAGATCGTTCTCGACGGCAGCCGTATTCCCTTCAGTGGTGGGCGTCTTGTGAATGAGCAGGACGCCATTGAGGCGATGGACGCCCTCAGGGAGGCTCTCCCCCTTCAGATTTCCCAGGCCGATGAGCTCCTTCGCAAACGGGAAGGCTTCATCGAGAAGGCCAAGCAGCAGGCGGAGGAGATCGTCGCCCAGGCGCGAAGGGAGCGTGAGCAACTCATCGCCACCTCGTCCGTGCGCCAGGAGGCTGAGCGCCAGGCGGCCGATGTGCGGGAGCAATCTCGCCTCCATGCGGAACAGCTGCAGGCCCAGGCCCGCGCCCAGGCGGCCCAGGCCGAGCAAGAGCACCAAGGGCGGATGGCCCAGATGGACCAGGCCTTTGCGGCCCGCCGCCAACAACTGGAGCAGGAAGCCCAGCAACGTCGCACCCAGCTGGAGGCCGAGGCGGTGGATCGCTCCCGCCAACTGATGGAGCAGCATGAGCGCGTTCGTCAACAGGCCCTCCAGGAGTTGGAAGCCATCCGTCAGGAAAGCCTGCGGGTTCAGCGGGACAGCCAGGCTGAGGCCGAGCGGCTCCATCAGGAAGCTATCCAGTTTCGCCAGCAAACCCAGCAGCAATGTGATGTGCTGGTGGCTCGCACCCGCCAGGACGCCGGAGCGATTCAGGATGGGGCCAACCGCTACGCCGAGCAGGTGCTCGGTGAGCTGGAAAACCGTCTGCAGGATCTCAGCCAGATTGTGCTGGGCGGCCGCAGAGAGTTGATGCGCCTGCAAGGAAAGGACACTTCATCACCCTCGACGACTTCCCACCACTCCGCTTCCCCTGGTGATCCATCCCAGGGAATGGATCCCAGCGGAGCCTTTAGGGGTCGAGCCCAACAGGCTGCCAACCGGCTTCGGAGAGCGGCCGGGGGACGCTTGGCCAGTTGATGTCCGGCCCAGGTCCGTTTCGTCCTCCCCCATCCCCCTATTCCGGTTACGGAAGAGGGGGATGTCTGTTCAGGGGCAGAGGTTCACGTTTTGGGTGTCCCTGAGGATCCGGCCGATGGTGGTATTCGGTGTGCTCGCCCCATTGGAGATGGCACTGAAATAGCGGGGCCCCGCTTGCGTGACCAACAGACCGCTGATGGAGCGCACGCCGGTCAGGGTACCCGTCTTGGCATAAACCCGGCCATCGAGGCTGGTGTCTTTGTAGAGGTTGCGTAAGGTGCCTCTACGGCCTGCAATCGCCATGGAACTCACGTAGGTGCGACCGTAGGGGTGTTGATCCATGCGCAGAAGCAGGGCGGTGAGAAACCGGCTGGTGAGTCGGTTGGTGCGATCCAGGCCGCTGCCATCGGCGATGCGCACGCCCTGCATCGGCAGCCCCTGTTGGCTCAACCAGACCGTCTGGCGCCTGACAGCCTCAGGAAGGTCCCAGGTTCCGGCAGCAGAGCGCAGCAACACCTCGGCGGTGAAATTGTGGCTATCGGTATTCGCCAGGCTCAGCAATCCGTCCATGGAGGTGGAGGGCTCTTCGTGAAGCAACACCGCATCGGAGGGGAGGGGTTGTTCCGCTGGCACCAGCGACATCTGAATGTCCCCGCCCTGTTGGGCTGCCGTTCGTTTCAGCAGAGTCTGAAGACGGGAAATGGGATTGCTGACCGCGTCATCGATGGCGTTGCTGGTGATCGCCAGTCGGGTGATCGGAGCTCCATAAGCGTAGGCCCGATCGGCATAGTTCCAGCCCTGGGGCCACCAGGCCTGCTTGGGCTCTTCGGCCACCTGGAGCCGCACCACCGTGCCGGAGGGTCGGGTGCTACCGCCGGAACGCAGGGCCAGCTGGGCGAAACGCTGCAGATGGGGGAGGGCAAGATCGGGATCTCCCTGCCCGGTGAGACGCAATGTGCCATCCCCCAGTCTCCAGAGCTGGGTGTTGAGTCGAAATTCAGGTCCGAGCCGATCGAGGGCGAAGGCCGTGCTCACCAGCTTCTGATTGGAGGCCGGGACCCGGGATCGGGTGCCATTCACGTCGGCCAGCAGCCGACCGGAAGCATCGGCAATGGAGACGCTCCAGGCCTCACTCTGACCAGCAAGCTGGGACAGGAGCCGTTGCTGTAGGGCCGGACAGCTTGGCTCCAGCCCCAGCTGGGGGCTCCCCAGAGCCGGCGTGAGCGGCGGGAGGGGCATGACAGGAACGAGACGTGGCCACCCTTGGCGAGGGGGCAGGGCAGGAGTGGCTTGGACTCCGTGGCTGGCCAACAATGGGCTGAGCACCAGGAGGCCGAGTCCAATCCACCGACCTGCTGAGATGGGAAGAAAGCGCATATCAGGAAGGACCAATAACAAGGTTGGTGACATTGCCGCTGAATCGGTAATTGGCGCCTTCCAGTTCCACAGGTGCTCCGATTTTCAGGGTCTGGTTGCCGAAGACCACTCCGCCTCCGCCCTTGCGGCCTCGCCCTTCCAGGGTGAAGCGGGCGTCGAAGGTGCCGAAGGTTTTCTGATTTGGATCGGGAGCAGAAACGAATTTGCCCTCCGGCGTCAGGATCGTGAGTCGCCGCGGGAGCGGTTCGATCTTCGCCACTTTCACTTTTCCATGGGGGGCATTGCGGATGACGATCGACACCTTGCCCTCTTCGGCAATGTCACGGATCAGGGCGGCACTGTCTACAGCGGGCTGGCCCCGCACATCCACGGAGACGGTGAGCGGCACCTCCTCCCCTGTGGCTCGGGCCACCGCACTGGAGAGCTTGGGGCTCCAGAGCAGTCCTCCAGCAGCCAGAAGCACTGCCAGACCGGCCCCCAGGTCAACGAGGCTCCAGGACTTTCCTGGGTTGGATCCGGAGTTCGGGAATCGGCTGGCCATGGCTGTTGGAGAGTCGGCGAAGTTTAGGGGCCTTCCCCCTCAGGCACCAGCAGCGATGCACACCCCTTGGATCAACCCTGCAGATTGTCGATCAGATCCCCAAGCCCCCGCAGCTGTTGCTTGAGCCCACCAGGCTTCTCTCCCGCAAGGGTTTCGGCCTGTTCCTCGCTGCTGGGTTTCTGGAGAAAGGTTCCCGCCAGCCGGAACCCATCGGTGTCCAGGCGGTAGAGCTCCCAGTCGCCTGGATAGGCCCGTCGGAGGGCGCCATCGGCGAAGGGTTGCAGGGCATAGGCCGCCTGCCACTGGGCCAGAAAACCCTTGCGGCGGGATCGGGCCACACTCCCGATCCCCACGGCGGCGTCTTCCAGGCTGGGGTTGAGGAGCACCACCGATCCCGGGTGGCCGGTGCAGACCCCTTCCACCAGCTCGTAATCCGAGGGACCAGGACCCACCATCAGCAACAAGGGATGCCCGCCGTTTTCAGGGGGCATGGGCGCCGCCTGTTCCTGCAGGCGACGGTGATCGCCCAGACTGAAGATCCGGGGCGCCAGCCCGGGCTGATCTCGTCGGGCCAGGGCCGTGGCTCCCGCATCCGGGAATAACAGACGCAGCTGAAGCCCCTCTCCCTCCAATGTTTCAGCGAGCCGCAATGCCAGGGGGAGGAGTTTGAGACCCTCAAACCGCAGCTCGATCATCCAACGCCCGTCCTCCTTGCTGGTCAGGGCGCCCTTCAGGGCCTCCCTGAGCTGGGCTTCAGCCTGGCGCAGATCGGGGGGAAGCATGAGCCGCTTTCGGTGAAAGGCCAGACCTTAATGGTCCATTTCCAGGTCATGCCAACAAAGAACCCTCCACCTCCGTGATCACTTGGGCAAGGGTTTCCGGCACCGTGGCCAGATCTTCCGCCACCAGCCAGGGACCGAGGCTCAGACGCAAACCGGCTGTCGCTTCCTCGGGGGTGTAGCCCATGGCCAATAACACCGGACTGGACCCTGCCGGGCTGCTCTCCCGACCAGGGAGGAGGGTCCGTCGGGCACTGCAGGCTGCGCCGCTGCTGCAGGCCAGACCCCGCCGGTCCAGCGCGCGCACCAGGGCCCGCCCGGGGATCGGTTGCCCCTGCCCCGTGCGAACGAGCAGGCTGAGATGGTGGGGCAGGCGCCGGCCGGAATCGCCAGGTTCCGGCCCGAGCAGCTCCACGCCAGGCAGCGCGCGAAGGGCACGCCAGAGCCCATCGCGAAGAAGGGCCAGAGGGTCGGCACCGCCGTGGGCCTCCAACCGTGTCCGGCAGATGCGCAGGGCAGTGGCAAAGCCAGCTGCCAGGGCCACCGGTTCGGTGCCGCCTCGGCGGCCCCTCTCCTGGACACCGCCGATCAGGGGTTCCAGCGCCAGACCCTTGCGCACGAGCAACACCCCGATGCCCCGGGGTCCCTGAAGCTTGTGGGCGGCGCCGCTGAGCAGATCCACAGGCAGGCTCCCCCAGTCCATGGGGACACGGCCCAAGACCTGTACCGCATCCACGTGGAGGAGGATCCCGCGCTGCCGGCACTCCTGCCCAACGGTGTGAATGGGTTGCACACTTCCCACCTCACTCTGGCCCCAGATGAGGGACACCAGCCGGGTCGGCGGCTCCAGCAGGGCCTCCAGATGCTCCAACCGCAGCACTCCTTCCCGATCCACAGGCCAGCGCTCCACCCGCCAGCCCTTACGACTGAGCACGGATGCGGCTGCTTCCGTGGCCGGGTGCTCCACGGCACTGATGACCAGGCGGCCCGGTTCGAGGGAGGCGGCGCTGCCAAGCAGGGCCGACTGGATCGCTTCACTGCCCCCGGAGCACCACACCACCTCCTCCGGGTCGGCCCCGAGATCCAGAGCCAGATCCATGCGGCTGCGCTCCAGCCGTTCCGCCGCCGCCATCCCAAAGCCGTGAAGACTGGAGGGGTTTCCCCAGGCCTTTCGCCAGACCTCCTCCATGGCCCAAAGCGCTTCGGGAGCTAGGGGGGAGGTGGCGCAGGCATCGAGATACAGAGGGAGGGCAGGATCGGATTCAGCCACTGCCCCATCCATCCTCGGCTCGCCGGCCCAGCAGCCGGCTTTCGAGGGAATCATTGGCCAGACGCACCAGATCGTCGAGAGACCTGCCTTCCAGCAGGGAGGCCACCTTTGCCCGTGCTTCCGCACTGGGACAGGCCTCAGGTCGCTGGCATCCCTGGGTGCAGGCCGTCGCACAGTCGATGGTGGCGGGCGGGTTCTCCCCCTCCTCAGGGACGGCCGCGATAGTGCTGCTCTCCCACCCCCTCAGGCCCAATGCGGTGGCCAGCTCCCGGGCCAGAGGATCGGCCAGCTCACCGTCAAAGATCCGTTCGGCCGGCCCTGTCATGAAGACGTGATTGCTGGTTTCCTCCCAGGCGATAGCGAGCGGACCACCCGGAAGATCCAGCCGGGCCTCCCGCTCGCTCAGTCCGAGCAGATGGCAAGCCACCAAGGTGGCACAGGCCCCGGTGCCGCAGGCAAGGGTGGGGCCGGCCCCCCTCTCCCACACCCGCATCAGGAGATGGTTGGGGCTGAGCACCTGCACCAGGTGCACGTTCGTGCGTGCAGGGAAGACCGGGTGCACCTCCAGTGCTGATCCGATCGCTTCCAGATCCATCGCCATCACGTCGGGCACGGGAACCACCACGTGGGGGTTCCCCATGCCGGCGGCAGCCACGGCCCAGGTGGTCTCCAGCACAGTGAGTTCACCCTGGGGAAGGCCCGCAGACCCTTTCGGCAGATGGGTGGGCACGCTGTCCGGATCGAGGAACGGGGGTCCCATATCCACTCGCACTTGTCCGCCCTCCTGCAGTTCCGGCACGATCAGCCCTGCCGCCGTTTCCACCTCCCAGCGGCGCCCGCTGCCATCCCCATCCCGGTCGGCGAGAAACCTGGCGAGGCAACGGATGCCGTTGCCGCACATCTCGGCTTCCGAACCATCGGCATTGAAGATGCGCATCCTGAGTTCGGCCCCCGACTGGGCGGGGAGAGCCAGGATCACCCCATCAGCCCCCACCCCGAAGCGGCGATCGCAGAGCCGTTGCACCAGTTCGGGGGTGCCGTGAACACCGCTTCCATCCAATGGGGCATCTCGCAGGTCGAGCAGGAGAAAATCATTGCCCAGACCTTGATACTTGCTGAATTCCATCCCGCTTGTCGCCCGGAGCACTCGAGCTTGATCCTATGCAGAGTTTCTTTGAAAATCGCCCTACCAGGCTGGATACCTCCCTCCCCAGTGTGCGCCACATCCAGGAGCTCATCCGCACCCGCACGGTGGTGAGCCTGAGCCTGGTGGGGGGACAGGAGGTGGAAGGGGTGATCAAGTGGCAGGACAGTTATTTTCTGGCCCTTCGCCAGGCTGCGAATCAACCCCTGATGATGGTGAATCGGGAGGCGATCACGGTCCTTCGCGCTCTCCTCTGAGGGGCCATCATTCGGCCGCCGTCGGGCGCGTGTGGCACCATCGGGAGGTCCGGACGTGCTGTCTGGCCCCCTTTCCGCCCCGCGTTTCAGCTCCTTGCCGTGACCGATCCCTCCCGCTACATGCCCCAGGAGATCGAGACCCGCTGGCAACAACGCTGGAGGGAGGAGTTCCTCGATCGCACGGATGCACAGCCCCGATCCGGCGATCCCTTCTACGCCCTGTCCATGTTTCCCTACCCCTCGGGAACTCTGCACATGGGCCATGTGCGCAACTATGTGATCACGGATGTGGTGGCCCGCCAACAACGCATGCGTGGGCGACGGGTTCTCCACCCGATGGGCTGGGATGCGTTCGGCCTGCCCGCCGAGAACGCTGCGATTGAGCGGGGTGTGGATCCGGCGGAGTGGACCAAACGCAACATTTCCCAGATGCGCACCCAGCTGGAGCGCCTGGGGCTCTCCATTGATTGGTCACGGGAGGTGACCACCTGCCAGCCGGACTACTACCGCTGGACCCAGTGGTTGTTTCTCCAGTTCTGGGAGGCGGGACTGGCCTACCGCAAGGAGGCCACAGTGAACTGGGATCCCCTGGACCAGACCGTGCTGGCCAATGAACAGGTGGATGGGGAGGGGCGCTCCTGGCGCTCCGGTGCGCTGGTGGAGAAACGAAAGCTGCGCCAATGGTTTCTCAACATCACGGCCTACGCCGACGCCTTGCTGGAGGATCTCCACCTGCTCCAGCACTGGCCGGAGCGTGTGCGTACCATGCAGGCCAACTGGATTGGCCGCTCATCCGGAGCTGAACTGGATTTTCCTGTCGTAGACCCAGATGGGGTGCCCACTGGCGTCACCATCACGGTGTTCACCACCCGTGCCGACACGCTCTATGGGGTGACCTACCTGGTGCTGGCGCCGGAACATCCCCTGTTGTCCTCCCTCACGACGGCCGAACACCAGGTTTCCGTGGAGGCCTTCTGCGATCTGGTGGCCGCCGAGAGTGAACAGGAGCGCACGGACGACGCCCGTCCCAAACGCGGCATCCCCATCGGGGCCCAGGTGCGCCATCCGGCGACGGGGGAGACCATCCCCCTTTGGATTGCCGACTACGTGCTGGCGGACTATGGCTCAGGGGCCGTGATGGGGGTGCCTGCCCACGACCAGCGTGATTTTCTCTTCGCCCGCCAGCACGAACTCCCTATCCGCCAGGTGATCATTCCCGAAGGGGCCGATCCCAGCTCCTATGCCGGTGGGGCCTGGACCGAACCTGGTGTGTTGATCCACTCCGGTGCCTTCGACGGGTTGCCCTCCCAGGAGGCCAGGGGGCGCATAGTGGCGATGGCGGAAGCGGAGGGCTGGGGCCGCTCCCGGGTGCAATATCGCCTGCGGGATTGGTTGATCTCCCGCCAGCGCTACTGGGGCTGTCCCATCCCCATGGTGCACTGCGCAGATTGCGGCGATGTGCCCGTGCCCTCCGATCAATTGCCCGTGCTCCTACCCACAGGCATCGCCTTGCAGGGGCGTGGCGGCTCTCCCCTCTCCCAGCTGGAGGAGTGGCTGCAGGTGGCCTGCCCGAGCTGTGGCCTGCCGGCCCAGCGCGAGACGGACACGATGGACACGTTCATGTGCTCCAGCTGGTATTACCTCCGCTACGCGGATCCCACGAATGAACAGGTCCCGTTCAGTAAGGAGGCCGTGAACCAATGGCTTCCCGTGGACCAGTATGTGGGGGGAATTGAACACGCCATTCTCCATCTTCTTTATTCCCGCTTTTTTACCAAGGTGCTGCGGGATCGGGGCTTGCTGGATTTCGACGAACCCTTTACCCGCCTCCTGACCCAGGGGATGGTGCAGGGACTCACCTATCGCAATCCCCACAATGGCAAATACATCTCCCATGAGGATGTGGCCGATGTGAATGATCCGCGCGATCCAAACACGGGCGAGGTATTAACCGTGAGCTTCGACAAGATGTCAAAATCCAAATACAACGGCGTTGATCCCACCTCCGTGATCGATCGCTATGGCGCCGACACGGCTCGGATGTTCATTCTGTTCAAGGCCCCTCCGGAAAAGGATCTGGAATGGGATGACGCCGATGTGGAAGGACAGTATCGCTTCCTCCAGCGGATCTGGCGTCTGGTGGAGACAGCCCGGGAAGCCGGTCTGACCCTCTCCCCTGGTTCTCAGCGGGGCGGGGTTGACGCGAGTCCGTCAACTCAGCCGGCTGAACCCTCTGATCTTCTGCCGCCGGAGAGGGATCTTCGGCGGGCCGTGCACACGGCCATACAAGAGGTGAGCGACGATCTGGAGGGAGATCTGCAACTCAATACGGCCGTGTCGGAGTTGATGAAGCTGGCCAATGCCCTTTCATCGCTCCTGCCTGAGGTTCGGCCCTCGGTTGCCCAGGAAGCCCTACGCACCTTGGTGTTGCTCCTGGCACCCTTCGCTCCCCACCTGGCGGAGGAGCTCTGGCAACGCCTTGTGGCTGCCGGGCCGTTCAGCAGCGTGCATCACGAAAGCTGGCCCGTGTTAGATGCGGACGCCCTGGCCCGTGACACGATCCCCCTGGTGATTCAGGTGAAGGGCAAGGTGCGCGGCAACCTGGAGGTGCCGGCAGATGCGGATGCGGCCACCCTGGAGCGGCTCGCTCTAGAAAGCGATGTCGCTGCCAAGTGGCTGGAGGGCCAGCCGCCCCGCCGTGTGATCGTGGTGCCTGGGAAACTGGTCAACCTGGTGCCCTGAGATCTCAGGTTTTCTGAAAGCTCAGGGTGTGGGGCTCGCCCCAGTTCCCGCTGGCCTTATAGCCACGGCTGTTGAAGCAGAGGTGGCGCAGGATCCAGTACAGGGGTTCTGGACTATCGAGCTGCAAGGCCATCTGCAGATCTTCCAGGCCATGGCTCCGGCCATTGCTCAGCGTCTGTTCCAGTCTTTGCTGGAGAGAGAGAATCTCCGCGGCAGCCTTCTTGCCAGCTTCCACCCCTGGCTGGTGATAGGCATTGACGTCGATCAGTTCCCCGTACAGCCCCACGGCCCTCTCAAACAGGGCAATCAGGGCTCCAAGGGAGCGCTCATCAAACCGCTCCAGGGTGATCGTCAGTGACTGGCGTCCCCCCTCACAGAGGGCCGCACGGGTTCCTTGCAGAAAGCCTGCAAGGAAATCTGCAGGGTGTTCTCCATTGATGGCGGCAATATCCGGAGGTTCGTTGAGCGCTTCGATGAACACCACGAAAAAGTTGTCCAGGCCATCACGGAGCTGTTGCACGTAGGCGTGTTGATCTGTGGACCCCTTGTTGCCGTAAACCGCCAGACCCTGATGCACCTCGTTGCCACTGCGGTCCCATTTCTTTCCCAACGACTCCATGACGAGCTGCTGGAGGTAGCGACTGAAGACCTCCAGGCGGTCCCGATAGGGAAGCACCACCATGTCGCGGCGCCCCTTACCCCCCCCTGCTACGAACCAGGATGCTGCCAGTAGGGCCGCTGGATTGCGACGAAGCACCGGTTTCCTCGTGAGCTGATCCATGGCCGCTGCCCCATCCAGGAAAGCCCTGAGGTCGGCTCCGATCAGGGCTGCCGGAAGAAGGCCCACCGCACTGGTGATACTGGTTCGCCCTCCCACCCAGTCGGGCATGTCGAAGCGGGCAAGCCAACCCTCACCACTGGCCAGCTGATCCAGCTGGCTTCCATGCATGGTGATGGCCACCGCCTGTTGCGACCACAGCCCTCCCATGGTCTCCAACCTTGCCCTGGCCTGCAGCATCCCCAGGCGGGGCTCAGGGGTTCCGCCGGATTTGCTGACCACCACCACCAGCGTGGTGGGCAATCGATCTCCAAGGGAAGCCAAGGTGGCGCTCATCCCCTGGGGATCCACGTTGTCAAAGAAATGAAAGGGGAGACCCTGGCCCTCCCGTTGCAGGGCCTTCACCATCAGGAGGGGCCCTAGGCCCGATCCACCGATGCCGATCCAGAGCACATCGGTGAATGGGGTGCCTGTCGGGGCAGTGCGCTGACCATCCCTCACCTCACGGGCGAAGGTCTCGAGCGCATCCACTTCTCCGCGGATCAGCTGTTGAAGGTCGGGTGTGGGAGCGCATTCAGGTTCCCGCAGCCAGTAATGACCAACCTGCCGTTCCTCATCCCGATTCGCAACCGCCCCCCTCTCCAGAGCTTCCATGGCGGTGAAGGCAGAGGCGAAGCCAGGCTCAAGGCTCTGGAGATCCTCGTCGTTGAGAGCCATCCGACTCGGATCGAGCCAGATGCCGAGGCTGCTGTCGTGCCAGAGCAGGGCCTGAAAGCGCAACCAGAGATGGTCCGGTTGTGAGGCGCTGAGCGGCGGAAAAGCGGTCGACGGCGGAAACGTGGACATGGCCGCAGGAATACCGCGCATGCCTCAGCACCGTACTGAACCGCCTGATGGGCTCGCTGGGAGGTGGGCCAGCGGGAGGACCGAACGGCACCACCCTGGACAGGACGGAAAGATCCCAAATAATGGCAAGTGATCTTGATCCTGGAGGTCCTTATGGGATCTTCACTTCCCAGTCTCTTGCGTCTTCTCAGGTCTATCCGACGCCTCCCAGGGGGGGGTCCCCGGGCAGCACTCCCTGTCCTCCTCGGGTTGGCCGGATTGGGAATTTTGATGCACGCGATCGATCAGAATTCTGATGCCGGCGCCGGGAATCAGATTTTTTCAGCGCAGGCGGACGTTGTCCGCCATTCCTCCCCCTTGGAGGGTCAGCGTCCCGATCCGCTGGATTTCACCCCTGAGGAGCTGCGTGAGCTGAACCGCCGGTTCGGGGTTCATGGCCCCCAGCCGGCCATTGCCCAGCTGTTCACGGAAGGGTTGGATCAGCTCCAACCGCTCCGCCATCACACCCTGTCTCGCCTGGAGGAGCTCCGGCCCCTCATCCTTCGACACAGTGCCCGGCATCGGATCAACCCCATGTTGGTAGCTGCGGTGCTGTTTGATGAAATGCACCATGCCAAGCCCGGGGAGGACAGCCCCCTTGCTGTGCGCAGTGGTCTGTTCCAGACCCAGGGTCCGGCCCAGCTGAGCGTTGGAGAAATGGTGAAACAGGGGCTACTGCCAGGCAACGCCACTCCTGAGCAGATTCAGGAAGCCCGTTTTCAGCTTTTGGATCCGGATCACAACGTGGAGTTGCTGGTGGGCAAGTTCGCCAGGTTGTCCACGAGCCTGAAGTTGCCCCGGGGCCGGATGCTGATCGCCAGTGGCAACCCAAAAGATGCCAAAGGTTTAGCCACCCTCGCCTATCTCCACAATGGCAAGCTGGATTATCCAGCCCGTATCCTTCGGTATATGCAGGATCCGGCACTGCATGAGATTCTCTACAGCGAAAAACAACCCCGTCTGAGCCCGTTGATCTAATCGAATCCCTTAGGCATAGCGGAGCTCAGCAGATCACTCCTAGGGCCACAAGTCGCTTGCCGAGTTCATTCCAATCAAAACTTCTTGGATCAGCCCTCTCCCCTGCCAGATCCACATGACGGTGGGTGGTGATCGCCTGGGCTGGGATCGGATAGCGGCGCATCCAATCTGCCAGCACGAGAGCCATGGCATCGTATTGGGCTGGTTTGTAGCCACTGTGCTCACTCTCCTGGTCTTCTCCGTCCAGGGGGGTTTCCAGGCTCAGGTGGAGGGCAAAGTTGTTCACGGAGCCCCCCACCTTGGGATTGGTGACCGCCCACTGGTGGCCGAATGCTGAGTTTCCGGCTCCGAACGCTCGCTTGGAGGGATCCAGGGTCTGAACCACGTCTCCTCTTTCCCCGATGAGGACGTGATAGCTGACCTGATTCTCATCTCTTGGATGGGGCGTGAGAAAGGTGTTGACGGCGGAGCGCAAGCCGTAGACCGTTTCATGCAGCACCACCAACCGGGGGGTGGTGTCGAGGGGATTGCCCTGGGCATCCCGATGCAAGCGTTCCCCGTAGTTCGTCGGGTGGATGTTCAGCCGCACCATGCGAGACGGTAGAGCTGCCAGTTGGGACTGGAGCCGTCGACGAAGCCCCTCATCAGGGGGACGGCAGGTCTGTTCCAAAGGGGAAACCCATGCTGCCCTCGCAGGGGGCTTTGGGGAAGGGCGGCGAGGGGGCTCGGGAGGATTGCCTCGCCGCACCTCTTCCAGCAGGTCGAGCAGGGTGGGCGGCCCCTGGCTCTGGGGGCTCCCGCCTGCCCCCCGGATCAGCCAGAGGAGCATGCCGGAGGCCACCAGGCCGGCTCCTGCCATCCCCACCAATACCCCTCGGACCTGGGTCGGCAGGGTCAAGGCACCAGCTCCAGCCATTGGCGGCGGCGCTCCAGCACCTCTGAGCTGGCTTCTGGATCACACCGGAGGGACCAGCGGGTGATGGCCGGTGGCCCAGGGGAGAGCCGGGTATCGCGAACGAGACCATCCCTGGAGAACAGGATTGCGAGGGGGGCTTCGCTGGCTACAGGGCTTTGGAGAATGGCCTCGAGATCCTTCACCTGCCCCATCCGCTGACGGTTCACCGCCAGGAGCTCATCGCCCACCTCCAACCCCGCCGATTCCGCCGGACCATGGCGTGCAACAGCTGTCAACTGCAGACCTCCTCCGGAGCGGCAGTCCACCTGCCATCCCGCATCGGGATGGAGGGCCGATTCGGCTTCAAGAGTCAGGCCCACATCGTGCAGATAGGACTCCAGGCATGGATCTTCGTTACTGCAGAGCCAATGCGGCAGGAGAGTGGACAGATCCTCGGCTTGGTCTGCAAACATGGTCAGCAGGTCGTCTTCCCGGTAGCCCGCCTCCCAGCGGCCAAAGCGCCTCCAGAGCTGCTGGAGCACCTGGCTGAGGGAGGAGCCGTGACGACGGAGGTGGAGATCCAGCACCAGGGCCACCACCGCGCCCTTGAGGTAGTAGCTCACCTGATTGTTTCCGGAATACGCGTCCTGCCGGTAGAGCTTCACCCAGGCTTCCAGGCTGCTGTCCCTGAGCGATTGCACGCTTCTGCCAGCGCATATCAGATAGCGATTGAGATCTTCCCCCAGCTCCTCAAGGGTATCCGCCTCACTGCTGAGGCCACAGCTCCCGGGAAGGAGCACGTCGTAATAGCTGGTGACCCCCTCGGCGAACCAGAGGGTGGGAACGGGGATGGGCCGCCCGTAATCCACAGGGGATAGCTCAATGGGCTTGAGGCGGCGAACATTCCACTGATGGAGATATTCGTGGGCCACCAACTGGAGAAGTTTGCGTCGTCCCTGGGCTGTGGCGAGCCGCCGTCGGCTGAACTGGAGCACGGAGCCATGGTTGTGCTCCAACCCTCCATACCCCTCGTGGAGAAGGTGAAGGACGAACAGATAGGGGTCCCCTGGAGGGCGTTTCTCCCCCATCAGGCGGCAACAGGCCAGGCACACCTGCTCCACATCCCTCAGCCAGGTTGGATCGGCTGTCGGATCCCCCCCCCAGCTCACCCAACGATGGGGTACATCTGCCACCGCAAAGGAGTGCTCTCGATGGGGGCCCACTTCGATGGGACTGTCGATGAGGACATCGAAGCTTGGAGCCCTCCAGATCTGTTCTCCCACCTGGGGAAGGCTGAGGAAGGCGCTCCATCCCTCCGGGAGCAGCAACTCCAGGTGATGGGGAGCCCACCGGGCCCCTTCGATCTCCAGGGCCACCCCAGCCAGGGATAGAAACCCGTGTTCACTGTTCAGGTGGCAGGTGCGGACCGAGAGCTCCGTGGCCTGAATGGTGTAGCGCACCTGGATCGGCTCCAGCTCCTCCAGCTGGAGGAGCCAGCAGGAGGGCGTCCGTCGCCGGGATGGAAGGAGATGGCCGCCTTGCCACGCCTCCAGGCCCTCCAGCGTGCGGACGTAATCGCGGATCAGATAGGAGCCAGGTGTCCAGCTGGGCAGGCGAAGCTCCAGTCGGCTCTGGGTGGGGATAAAGCTGAGTTCAACATGGACCAGGTGTTGGTGGGGAGACCGCAGATCCAGGCGAAGGTGGGGGGTCAACCGCAGTTCAGCAGGAAACGTCGACGCTGACCCTCGAGAAGCTGGTGGCGGCTTCTCGTAGAGCAAGGTGGGTGGCGTAGGTGCGGGTGATCGACGTCAACAGAGCCGGGATTGCGGTGCAGGAGGCCAGCTTCTGCAGGTCCGCCACCAGAGCCAGGGATCCGTCGGGCTGCTGACGCCACCCCAGAGCCTGCCCATTCCCCAGTTGAATATGAACGTCCACCGAGTGCCGCTCCCCCGCGAAACCGATCACGGTCCCATTCCGTTCTGGGTTCAGGTGGAGCGCATTCAGGGCGGAAACCATGAGATCAAGGTCCCGCAGCACCGTGGGGAGGATAGTGAGATGGGACATAGGACCTGCGTTCCCCACTCCAGGATGGATCCCACAAACCCTAGCGATCTTGCGCAAACGCTCCAGTGGCCAATGCCACAGCCCTGGCCCACCCATCCCACCCCGCTGCGCCTGGGGGTGTTGGCCTCTGGGGAAGGAAGCAATTTCGAGGCCCTGGTGCAAGCCACCCGAAGCCAACAGCTGCAGGCCTCGGTGGAGCTTCTGGTGGTGAACCATGAGCAATGTGGCGCCAGAGCCCGGGCGGAGCGGTTGGGCATCCCCTGGCGATGGATCGACCACCGGGCTTTCCCCAGCCGGGAAGCCTTGGACGACATGCTGATCGGGGCCTTTCGTGGGGTTGGGGTGGATCTGGTGGTGATGGCCGGTTGGATGAGGATCGTCAGCCCCCGCCTGATTGAGGCCTTTCCCGATCGCCTGCTCAATATCCACCCCTCTCTTCTCCCGAGTTTTCGGGGGCTGGATGCGGTGGGCCAGGCCCTGGCCTGCGGAGTCCGGATCACCGGGTGCACCGTTCATCTGGTGCGGCCGGAGGTGGATGATGGCCCCATCCTGGTGCAGTCGGCCGTTCCCGTGCATCCCCAGGATGATGCCCCATCTCTGGCGGCCCGCATCCACGCCCAGGAGCATCGGATTCTTCCCCTTGCCGTGGCCCTGGCAGCCAGACGGTTGGCGGAGCGCCTGCCTCAAGGATAGAACGGAAGCAGGGGCAGACCCGTGTCCTGGGGGAGGCCCGCCATCAGGTTGAGACATTGCAGCCCCTGCCCAGCCTGGCCCTTGATGAGATTGTCGATCGCACTCATCACGATCAGCTGGCCGGTGCGGCGATCCACCTGCACGGAGAGGAGAGCGCGGTTGGTTCCTTTCACCCACTTGGTTGCGGGGTAGGTGCCCACCGGTAGCACCTCCACGGAGGAGCTGTGCCGGTAGGCCGCTCTCAGCAGCGTGCTGCAGTCGTCCGCTGTCAGGCCCGGATCCCTCAGGCGGGCATAGACCGTTGCCAGCAAGCCCCGCACCATGGGGATGAGGTGGGGGGTGAACTGCACCAGGAGGGGATGGCCACAGACCTGGCTGCACTGCTGCTCGATCTCGCTGGTGTGCCGGTGGCCGATCACCCCATAGGGCGCCACGGATTCGCCGGCTTCTGCCAATAACAGATGCTCCTTCGCCGCGCGGCCTCCGCCGGAGGTCCCGGTCTTGGCATCGATCACGATTCCATTGAGCTCGATCAGCCCCTGGCTGAGAAAGGGCATCAGGGCCAGAAGGCTGGCGGTTGGAAAACAGCCGGGGGCAGCCACCAGGCGGGCCTTGGCGATGCGCTCGGCCTCCCACTCCGCCAGGCCGTAGATGGCCTCCGCACAGAGATCACCGTCTTCACGTTGATAGCTGAGGGCCTCACTGTTGTACACCTCCTGCCATTGGCTGAGGGAGCGGTAGCGGTAATCCGCAGAGAGATCCACCACTTTCACGCCCTTGGCCACAAGGGAGGGCACGAGCTGGGAAGCCAGGCCATTCGGGAGGCTGAGCACTGCCAGATCAGCGGCTTCGGCGATGGCGTCCGCTTCGCAGGCCTGCACCACCGGATCCCCCACCAGGGGGAGAAAGGGCACCAGATCGCTCCAACGCTTTCCGCTGCTCCGTTCTCCCCCCAGAAACGTCACCTCAAGCTGGGGGTGGCCCTGCAGCAAGCGGAGGGTTTGGAGGCCGCCATAACCGCTTGCCCCGATCACCGCAACTCGCCCCGCTGTCATCCCCTGGCTTCCAAACGCGACATCCTAGTGGTCTTCCAAGGTTTCCTGCTCCAAGCAACAGGACTGTTCATCCTCGCTTGTGCAAGCAAGGATCTATAAAGAAAGTCTGTTGAGCTCTGGGGTTCTTTGTTTCCTTGACTCTTACGCCTGAGCGCCAGACCAGCAACGCCGAGTCAGCGATCCGTTTCGACTGCATTGCCGATGCCTTGGCGGCCATCCGCAATGGGGAGGCGATCGTGGTGGTGGATGACGAAAGCCGGGAAAACGAGGGCGATCTCATCTGCGCGGCCCAGTTCGCCACGCCGCAACAGATCAACTTCATGGCCACCCAAGCGCGTGGGCTGATCTGCCTGGCCATGGAGGGGGAGCGCCTGGATGTACTGGATCTGCCCCTGATGGTGGATCACAACACCGACAGCAACCAGACGGCCTTCACTGTGAGCGTGGATGCGGGTCCAGAACATGGGGTCGGAACGGGCATTTCCGCAGAGGATCGGGCCAGCACGATCCAGGTGGCGATCCACCCCCAGACCCGTCCTTCTGATCTGAGGCGACCCGGCCATGTGTTTCCGCTCCGCGCACGGGAGGGAGGCGTGCTCAAACGGGCGGGCCATACGGAGGCTGCCGTGGATCTGGCTCGTCTGGCCGGGCTCTATCCAGCAGGGGTGATCTGCGAGATCCAGAACGCTGATGGCTCCATGGCACGGCTCCCCCAGCTTCTGTCCTACGCCCGACAGCATGGCCTGCGGCTCATCTCCATCGCCGATCTGATTCGTTATCGCCTGGCGACGGAGCGATTCGTGCGGAGACAGGCAGAAGCCCTGCTCCCAAGTGCGTTCGGTGATTTTCGTGCGATTGGTTATCGCAATGAACTCGATGGCAGCGAACATGTGGCCCTGGTCAAAGGCCGCCCTGAGCGGGCTACGGCACCGGTGCTGGTGCGGGTGCACAGCGAATGCCTCACCGGTGATGCCTTCGGATCCCTGCGCTGTGATTGCAGACCCCAGCTCGAAGCGGCACTCCGGATGATCGAGGCTGCTGGGGAGGGGGTGGTGGTGTATCTCCGGCAGGAGGGTCGGGGAATCGGATTGGTGAACAAACTGCGCGCCTACAGCCTGCAGGATGGGGGATTGGACACGGTGGAAGCCAATGAACGCCTGGGCTTTCCTGCCGATCTGCGCAATTACGGAGTCGGGGCCCAGATCCTCAGTGATCTCGGAGTTCGTCACCTGCGCCTGATCACCAACAACCCCCGCAAGATTGCCGGTCTCGATGGCTATGGCCTTCAGGTGGATGATCGGGTGCCGCTGGTGATTGATGCGGGGGCCCATAACGCTGCCTATCTCTCCACCAAGCGATTGAAACTGGGCCATCTGATCGAGCCTCGTCCGGAGTCCGGAATGGACGCCCCCCTGGGCAACAGTGCGGGCCCCACGGCTGTGGTGGCCTGGCAGGCCGATGGGGTGGACCCCCAGCGGGATCACATCCTCCACCAGCGTCTTCAGGACTGGGCTGAGGAGCGACATCTTCGCCTTTTGGTGGAAGACCATCCCCGCCTGCTGGCTCTTCTGGAGAGGCCATCCGTCGCCGTCCTGCTGATGGCTCCGCCCGCCCAGGAATTGCAACCTGCGGATCTGGCCGCCCTGCTCACCCTTCTCGGGGGGTGGCCCCACACCCAGGCCGTAAGCCTGTTGCTGGCCCCCGATGGCCCCCGCAGCAGCCATCCTTCTGCCCTGTTGGAGCCAGAACGGAGGCCTCTCGTTGAATTGCACCAGGCCGCCACCCTGGCCTGCCCGTGGCTGAGCCTGGATCCTGGCGCGTTCCTGCGCTGGCAGTCCTGAAACCCCCGTCGTCCTGTAGAACAGCGGCAGAACTGACGACTGCCATGGCTCCTTCCCCTGTTCTCGACCTCAGCACGGCTCGGCTGGGCGTTCTTGGGGGGAGTGGCCTCTATGCGATGGAGGGCCTGGAAGATGGGAGGGAGCTGACGATCAGCACCCCTTATGGCGATCCGTCCGATGCCCTGCGGCTGGGCCGGATCGGGGATCTGGATGTGGTGTTTCTCGCTCGCCATGGCCAACACCACACCTATCTGCCCACGGAGGTGCCTTACAAGGCCAACCTCTGGGCGCTGCGGTCCCTGGGGGTGCGCTGGATTCTCTCCGTGTCGGCCGTCGGCTCCCTGCAGGAGCAGTTTCGCCCCCTCGACATGCTGGTGCCGGATCAATTCATCGATCGCACCCATCAGCGCCCCCTGAGTTTCTTCGGGGAGGGCCTTGTGGCCCATGTGACCGCTGCCGATCCCTTCTGCCCAAGCCTGAGCACCATCCTGGCGGACGTGGCGGACAGCCTCATGCCCAAGGGGCGGCAACTCCACCGGGGGGGCACCTATCTCTGCATGGAGGGTCCGGCCTTCTCCACCCGGGCTGAATCCGAGCTCTACCGCTCCTGGGGATGCGCCGTGATCGGCATGACGAATCACACCGAGGCCCGACTAGCCCGGGAGGCGGAAATGGCCTACGCCACCTTGGCCATGGTGACCGATTACGACTGCTGGCATCAGGAGCACGACTCCGTGACGGTGGAGATGGTGATCGCCAACCTTCAGGCCAACGCGGCTCTGGCCCAGACCATCGTGCGTCTTGCCGCTGAGCGGATCGGCGCCCAACGGCCCGCCAGCGCATCCCACAGGGCCCTGCGCCATGCCCTGATGACACCGGCCAGCCATGTCCCCCTGGAAACACGGCTGCGGACCGAACTCTTCACGGCGCCTTACTGGGGGGAGGCAAACGTAACCCCATGACCTCAAGGGTGGAGCGCAGGGAGGGGCCATGACACTGGAGGGCCGCGGCGGCTGAGGCCCCATCCATCCCACCCACGGCCATCAGCAGGGCCCGTTTGACAGAACCCTGGCTTTCTGCCAGAAGGGCCCTGCCCCGTTCCCGATTCACCCCAGCCAGATCCCCCAGGATCCGCAGGGCACGATCTTCCAGCTTTGCATTGCTGACGGACACATCCACCATGCGATTTCCATAGACCTTTCCCAACCGCACCATCAGGCCGGTGGAGAGGATGTTGAGGGCCATCTTGGTGGCGGTGCCTGCCTTAAGGCGGGTGGAACCGGTGAGAAGCTCCGGCCCCGTGAGCAGGCGAAGATCGATATCGCAGGGCATGGGGGCCTGGTCACTGGGCACGCAGGCCAGGGCGATGGTGAGGGCACCGATGGCTTGGCCATGGCGAAGGCCCCCCAACACGTAAGGGGTGGTGCCTCCGGCAGCGATACCCACCAGGGCATCCCCTGGGCCAAACCCCCGATCCTGAAGGTCATGGCGCCCCTGCTCCTCCTGATCCTCCACTCCTTCAGAGCTGCGCAGCAGGGCTGGCGCCCCACCCGCCAGGACCCCTTGAACCATTTCAGGCGGTGAGCAGAAGGTCGGAGGACACTCGGCCGCATCCAGAACCCCCAGCCGACCGGATGTGCCCGCTCCCAGATAGAAGAGCCGCCCCCCCCGCTGCACGCGAGCGGCAATGGCCTCGATGGCTTGCGCCAGCTGGGGGGCCGCTCGGTGCACGGCCTTCTGGGGTTCCAGATCGTTCCGACAGAAGAGTTCCACCAGAGCTTCGCTGGAGAGCTGGTCCAAGGTCTGACTCAGGGGGTTGGGCAGTTCCGTGAGCAGATGGCCCCGGTTCAGCTCGGAAGAAGGGGTCTGGGCCGGGTCGCTCACAGCAGACCCTCCAGACGCCGGCGGAAGGCTTCGAGCTCCGGATCCTCACCTGAAGCCGGCTCGTCGGGAGGAGTTTCCTCCCCCTCCTTCCAGTGGTTCACATCGAGGTTCTGGGGAGGGGGGGCGATCAGAAGGCGGTCCTCCTCGCTCCTGGGAAGAAAGCCTGCCGGAACAAATCTGGCTTCATAGCCGGCCTGGGCACAGAACTGCTCCACATCCTCGCGAAGGATGCGCTCCACGCTCGGCAGGGGAAAATCCTGTGCTTCCAGCAACCCCGCGTAGCGCTCCGCATCCTCCTCATCCTCAAAGAGCAGCACCACTGTGCGGCCCCCCAGCTCGATGGAATGGATGCCCTCCTCGTCGCTGCCGGCATCAAAGAGGAGCACGTGCACGGGCATGGCCGTGGCATCACTGGAGGCCAAAGGCACAATGGACAACTTGCCTGTCAGTGTCTCACCCAGGCCCTGCCTCGGCCAGTTCTTGAAGTCGTCGGTACAGGGCTTCCTCCGCTTCCCCCAGCTCTGGAGGCACCACGATGCGCAGCTCCACGATCTGATCACCCACCTGCTCGTCCAAGCGCAGGCCCCGGCCCCGGAGCCGCAGGAGCCTGCCGCTGGAGGAACCGGCGGGGATTCGAAGCCGCACCGGACCGGCCAGGGTGGGCACGAGCTGGTGACAGCCCAGCACGGCCTGCGCCGGCGTGAGGTCCAGGGTGTACAGCACCCGCAGTCCGTCAATCCGCAGACCTTCCGGGGTGCGGACCCGGAGATGGAGAAAGTGGTCCGCTCCTCCGGGGGCTACGCCTTGCAACCTCAGGCGCCAGCCGTCGCCAGCCAGGGGCGGCGTCCATACTTCCACCAGCATCCCATCGTTGAGCTCCAGCTCCACCCGATCCCCGGAGAGGGCCTGTTCGGGCGCAAGCTCCACCAGGGTCTCCACCGCCGTGGATGCCCGCACGGGAGGGGGTGGTGGAGGGGAGGCGGTCACCCGGGCTTCCACCCGCTCTGCCGGTGGTTCAACGGCATCTGCGGAAGGGTCCTCGGGAGCCCCGAACAACGCATCGAGGTAGGTCTCGAATGTCGGGAAACCATGAGCAAAGGGATCGTTCGCGCGGCTCGCACCCTCACCACCGCCCTCCTCTCCAGCTTCCCAGGCCTGCCGGCGCCTTGGATCCGAGAGCACGGCATAGGCTTCGTTGACCCGTTTGAAGCGCTCTTCCGCCACCGGATCGTTTCCATTGAGATCCGGATGCCAGCGCCGTGCCTGCTCCCGGAAGGCCCGCTTCAGCCGTGTCGGGTCTGCGCCAGGTTCGAGCCCAAGCACCTGCCAGTAATCCGTTATGCCGGGAGGGGTCATGCGCAGGGCGTCACTGCGGGCCCCATGGATCTTCGTCCGCCCTCTCCCCCCGAGGGGGACGACCCCTCCTCGGCTCGTAGGAGCTCATTGAAGGGTCTCGGTCCTCACGCCAGGGAGGAGGGGTGGCTTCCCGAAAGCGATCAACACGCTGGGGCCGGTCGTCCCAGGGATCGGAGCGTTCCCACCGATCTCCCCGGTCGCCCCTGTAGGGCGGTTCCCAGCTATCCCAGTCATCCTCGGCAAAGAGTTCGTCCTTAAGGGAGCCAAGGGTGTTCTTGAGGCCCTGAAGGGGGCCCCCTTCATTGCGCTGTTCGCTGAGCAAGCGGCGGTTGAGTCCAAACAGGGCTTCCTGCAACTGGCTGACGGCCAGCTCCAGCTCGGCATCTTCCGTGTTCTGATCCGCGAGCAGATCCTGCACCTGCCTGACGGCCAGCTCCACGCTCCGTTGCTGTCGATCTGCTCCGTAGGGGCCAAGCTCCAGGGCCGCATCCCGGAGACGCCGCTCCGCCTGCGACACAAGGGTGAGAGCCCGGTTGCGACGATCGATCACTGCACGCTTGCGCCGGTCTTCGACGGCCTTGCGCTCCGCCTCCTCCAGGAGAGCCTGGATCTCCTCCTCACTGAGATTCGAGCCTCCCTGAATCGAAACGCTCTGTTGCCTGCCCGTTGTGCGGTCTGTTGCCGAGACCTGAAGCAGACCATTGGCATCGATATCGAAGGACACCTGCACCTGGGGGACACCGCGGGGCGCCGGGGGAATCCCCGAAAGGCGGAAGCGTCCGAGGGATTTGTTATCAGCGGCCATCTGCCTTTCCCCTTGCACCACATGGATGTCCACGGAGTTTTGGTTGGGTTCTGAAGTGCTGAACACGTCACTTTTACGAACGGGGATCGGGGTGTTGCGAGGAATCAGCACTTTCATCAATCCGCCGATGGTTTCCAATCCCAGTGAAAGGGGAGTGACGTCGTTGAGCATCAGATCCCGCAATTCCCCGGTCAGAATTCCTGCTTGTACGGCGGCACCGATGGCCACCACCTCATCGGGATTCACCGACTGGCAGGGATCTCTCGGAATCAGGGTCCGCACCATGTCCTGCACCATCGGCATGCGGGTGCCTCCGCCCACGAGCACCACATCGTCAATGGCTTCGGCCGAGAGGTTGGCATCCCGCAGAGCCCGTTGCACCGGCCGGAGCAGCCGATCCAGCAGCTCAGGGCAAAGCCCCTCGAACATCCGTCGCTCTATGGTCGTTTCAATATGGAGGGGGCCTTCCTGGCCCGTGGCGATGAAGGGGAGCGACAGGGGAGTGGTCGCCACCCCGGAAAGCTCCTGCTTGGCTTTTTCCGCCGCCTCGCTCAACCGTTGCAGGGCTTGCCGATCGCGCCTCAGATCCAGGCCGTGGTCCTTCAGGAAGGCTTCTGCCACCCAGTCCACGATGCGCTGATCCCAGTCATTGCCGCCCAATTGGGTGTCGCCGCTGGTGGCTTTGACATCAAAGACGCCGTTGGCAATGCGGAGAATGGAGACATCGAAGGTGCCGCCTCCCAGATCAAAGACCAGGACACGCTTGACGGCACTGCGGTCAAATCCGTAGGCCAGGGCTGCCGCGGTGGGTTCATTGAGGATCCGTTCCACACGGATGCCGGCCAGGCGACCCGCATCACGGGTGGCCTGGCGCTGGGCATCGTTGAAATAGGCGGGAACGGTGATCACCGCTGCCTCCACTGGTTCTCCCAGATAGGTGGCGGCATCGTCCACCAACTTCCTCAAGATGCAGGCCAGCAGCTCTTCTGGGGCATATTCCCTTTCGGTGGCAGGGCACACCACCCGCACTTGCCCAGCCTCATTGGCCCGCACCGTGTAAGGAACCGAGAGGGTGTTGTCGTCTAGCTCCTCCCAGCGACGGCCAATGAACCGCTTGAGATTGGCAAAGGTGTTTCGGGGATTGAGCACGAGCTGGCGGCGGGCGGGTTGGCCCACCAAAAGCTCCTGTTCACGGGTGAAACCCACCACGGAAGGGGTGGTACGGGCGCCCTCCGCATTGGCGATCACCTGGGGACGGCCGGCCTCGAGGACGGCCACCACGGAATTGGTGGTGCCCAGGTCGATACCCACAATTCTCCCCATGTCCGAGTTCAAACCGTCCGGTGGAAGGCCAACGCTACCTGCTGCTCCAGGTTGGTTAAACCCCCCTTAAACCCCCAGGCGCCGGTCGCTGTCAAGATCTGATGAGATCCGTCGGTACACGCCAGCCTCTGCATGACACGCGAATCCAGAGCTGAGGTTTTCATTCTGCGGCGCAGACCCTCGAGCGAAAAACTTGTGGACCAGGGGTTCTATCAGCTTACGGTCTTGCTGGCGGCCATGGTGGCCGTGATCCTGCTGGGCATTTTTGCCGTTGTGCTCACGGGAGCCTGGGAGGCCATCCGCACCTTTGGTTTGGAGTTTCTCACCACGTCTGCATGGGACCCGGTGAGTGAGAAATATGGTGCCTTTACGGCCATCTATGGAACCCTTGTCACCTCACTGTTCGCCCTTCTTCTTGCTATCCCGCTGGGCGTAGGAACCGCCATCTTCATCACCGAGGACCTACTGCCCCAATCCCTCCGGAATGTGATTGGGGTGATGGTGGAGCTTCTCGCCGCTATTCCCTCTGTGGTTCTTGGACTCTGGGCCATTTTTGTGATGGAGCCTGCCATCAGGCCTTTCCTGCAATTTCTGCACGACCACTTGGGTTGGTTCCCGCTGTTTGGAAGTGTTCCACAAGGGCCAGGGATGGCCCCTGCCATTCTGATCTTGGTGGTGATGACTCTGCCAATCATTACAGCCATCGCCAGAGATGCGCTCAACCAGGTTCCGATTGAATTACGACAAGGGGCCTATGGGGTTGGAACAACAAGGTGGGGAGCTATTTTTAACATCATTTTACCAGCTGCAATCTCCGCGATCATGGGAGGGGTGATGCTGGCTCTTGGACGGGCCATGGGTGAGACCATGGCCGTAACGATGATCATTGGAAATTCCATGAAGTTTAGCCCTTCGCTTCTGGCGCCGGGCAACACGATATCTTCTATGTTGGCGAATCAATTTGGCGAAGCGGATGGTATTCAGGTGTCAGCGTTGATGTACGCAGCACTCGTATTAATGTTGCTAACGTTTGTTGTTAACGTGCTAGCGCAGTGGGTTGTTAGGCGCTTAAGCCTCCAGTATTGAACATTCTTGCTTAACGATTATGGCCCCGTCATCCCTCACCCAGCCCAAAGGCCCTCAGCTGAAGCGGGGAGATCTGTTCTTTAATCCTGCGCTGAGGAGAAACCGATTAGGCGTTCTCTTCAATGCCATCGCTGGGGTCTTCTCAGTCGTCGCCGTGCTCCCCCTCTTTCTTGTCCTGGCCTATGTGTTGTTCAAAGGCGGAAGCTTAATCAGGCCCAGCCTGTTTGCCGAGCTCCCGCCAGCTCCCGGCAGTGTCGGTGGAGGCATCGGCAATGCCGTTCTTGGAACGATCATTGTCACGCTTTTGGCATCACTCATTGCCTTGCCTGTGGGCGTTGGAGGCGGCGTCTACCTTGCGGAGTATTCCCAGAAAGGCTGGTTCTCGCGTTTCGTTCGCTTCGGCAACGATGTGCTGGCGGGAGTCCCCTCAATCATTAGCGGCGTTTTTGTATATGGAGCGATTGTTGCTACCCGGTTATTTTTTGGACAGAGTTACAGCGCCTTGGCGGGAGCGATCGCCCTCGCAATTCTGATGCTTCCAACGGTGATCAAAACAACGGATGAAGGTTTGAGACTTGTCCCGAATGATCTACGCCTTGGATCCTATGGCGTGGGTGCATCCCGGTTTGTCACCATCTCCCAGGTCACCCTCCGGGCTGCATTCACCCCAATTGCAACGGGCTCTGTTCTCGCTATCGCGCGGGCGGCAGGAGAGACAGCACCTTTGATATTCACTGCTTTATTCTCACCGTTCTGGCCCGAAGGAATCTTTCATCCCATCGCAACGATGTCGGTGCTGATCTTTAACTTCGCAATCATGCCTTACGAGCCTCAGAACCAATTGGCCTGGGCTTCATCATTTATTCTGGTTGTTATGATCTTAATCGCTAATCTCTTTGCCCGCTGGTTAGCGAGTCTGAAAAAGGTATGACCTCATCCACGTTTTGTTAGCGCCCCTTTCTTTACTTTCCTCGTCATTTCCCCGATCAAAGCAATCATTATTCACAAGACAGATGACACCTTCTTACCCAAACTCTTCTTCTTCAAGTGATACATGCATTTCCATTCAGAACGTTTCCATTTCCTATGGCAGCTTTGAGGCGGTAAGAAACGTCTATCTTGATATCCCTCACAAAGGCGTTACCGCCTTTATTGGCCCATCGGGCTGTGGCAAGTCCACGGTGCTGAGGGCACTAAACAGGATGAATGATCTGATCCCAGGCTGTTCATTGAAAGGGAAAGTGATTTTTGATGGTCAGGATATTTACGATAAGCGCATAGATCCTGTTGAGGTAAGAAGACGGATCGGCATGGTGTTCCAAAAACCCAATCCATTCCCAAAAAGCATCTACGAGAATATTGCCTTCGGGGCTCGGATCAACGGCTATCGCGGAGATATGGATGAGTTGGTTGAACGGTCTCTCCGCAAGGCAGCGGTGTGGGAAGAATGCAAGGACAAATTGAAAGATAGTGGTTTCTCCCTGTCCGGAGGACAGCAACAAAGATTGTGCATCGCACGGGCGATTGCTACCGAGCCAGAAGTCATCCTTATGGATGAGCCCTGCTCAGCTCTGGATCCCATCTCCACCTTGAAAATTGAGGAAACGATGCACGAGCTCAAGCGGAGCTACACCATCGTGATCGTGACGCACAATATGCAACAAGCCGTTCGCGTAGCCGATATGACGGCGTTTTACAACGCAGAGGCGGTGGAAGGTGGAACGGGAAAAATCGGATATCTCGTCGAATTCAGTGCTACGGAAAAAATCTTCAACGCTCCGGCGCAGCAGGCCACACTTGATTACGTCAGTGGACGCTTTGGCTAGTTCCTGATTTTTCAATCACTCTTCGAAAGGATGGAATGGCAAAAAAATACCGGCCAAGGGCCGGCAATAACGGAGAGGGAGGGATTCGAACCCTCGATAGAGTTACCCCTATACAGCATTTCCAGTGCTGCGCCTTCGACCACTCGGCCACCTCTCCAGTGGCAATGTTTTGTCGAGTGGCAATGTAGCAGCATGCCATCGCGGAGCAAACGCCCATGACGCGCACCTTCCCGATCACGGTTCACTGGCGCCAGGCTGGGCGGATGATCACCCACCAGGTACGGGAAGGGGAGTACATCCTGCGCAGTTTTGAGGCCCAGGGAGATCCTCTCCCCTTCAGCTGCCGGCAAGGGTGCTGCACGGCCTGTGCCGTTCGGGTGGTGTCAGGTCAGATCGACCATCGCGAGGCCCTTGGCCTTTCCCAGGAATTGCGCCAACGCGGCTATGGCCTCCTTTGCGTGGCCCGGGCCATCGCCCCTCTGGAGGCGGAAACCCAGGATGAAGATGAGGTGTACGACCTGCAGTTCGGCCGCCACTTCAACCGGGGACGCATTCGCTCCGGCCTTCCCTTAGACGAGGATTGATCATGACCTTTTCTGGCATGGCCGGGGCCCTCTCCGATGCAGCCCTGCGGAAGAGCCGCCTGCCTGCAGACCGCTTGGAGGTCCTTCTGAATGTCGCCCGCTCCGCCGCCTTGGCCGGGGCTCGTCCCCTCAAGGAGATGTTTGGGCACCTGGAGGGGGTGAAGCAGAAAGGGGAGGCAGGGAATCTGGTGACAGAGGCAGATCTGGCATCCGAGCGGGCCGTGCTGTCCGTCCTGGCCGAGGCCACTCCGGGCTTTGCCGTTCTGGCCGAGGAAAGTGGGCGCCGCAGCGGTGAGGGTCCCTTCGAGTGGTGCGTGGATCCCTTGGATGGCACCACCAATTACGCCCATGGCTTCCCCGTGTTCTGCACCTCGGTGGGCTTGCTCTTTGAGGGGAAGCCTCTCCTGGGTGCACTCGCCCTGCCCGCCTTTGATCAGCTCTTCTGGGCCGCACCAGGGTCTGGAGCCTGGTGCAACGACAAAAGTCTCCAGGTGAGCCACTGCCAGCAGATCCGTGATGCGCTCTTGGCCACTGGTTTTGCCTACGACCGCATCAGTCGCCTCGACAACAACTATGCGGAATTTGCTCACTTCACCCACCGCAGCCACGGGGTGCGGCGTGCGGGGGCGGCTGCGGTGGATCTGGCCTTCGTCGCTTCGGGCGTCATCGATGGCTACTGGGAACGGGGCCTGTCACCCTGGGATCTGGTGGCGGGCGTGGTGCTTGTGGAGCAGGCAGGGGGGGTGGTGAGTGGTTACGGGGGAGAAGAACTGGATCTGACCAAGGGACGGGTGATCGCCTGTGCACCGGGATTGCACGGTGCCATGGTGGCCGAACTTGCGGCCTGCCAGCCCCTGCCTGGGGCAAGCTATGGAGCCCCTGAGCTCGATCGCATCAGCCCCTCTCCATAGGATCCCTTCATCGTTTGCCGTCTGTTCTCCTGCATGGCCCTGCAACCTGCTGCCGGTGCTCGGGATCTCAACCCGCGGGAAGTGGAACGCCAGCGCTGGCTTTGCGAACGGTTGGCCGTCGTTTATCGCCGCTGGGGGTATCAGGAGGTGGCTCCCCCCACGATCGAGAGGATCGACACCCTGGAGGCAGGGGGAGGCATCGCGGAGCGGGAAGTGGTTCGCCTGGTGGCCGATGCTCCCCTGGGCCTCAGACCTGAACTCACCGCTTCCATTGCTCGTGCAGCCAGCACCCGCATGGCCCATCGCCCCCGCCCCCTGCGACTCTGGGCCAGCGGCACCACATTCCGCTCGTTCCTGGGGGACGGGGGAGATGTGCGCATCAATGAGTCCCTGCAAAGCGGCGTAGAGCTGCTCGGGGAGGGCTCCGATGCGGCAGAGATGGAATTGATGCACCTCTTGCTCACGGCGCTCTCCAGCCTGGGGCTCAGTCCATCCCATCAGCCCACCCTTCTGGTGGGTCACCATGGCCTTCTGGGGGCCCTGCTGGAGGTGGTGCCTCCGTCTGAACGGGAGATGGCTCGGGACAAACTTACGGCGTTCGATGCCCTGGGAATCGATTCCCTCCCGATCCCGGAGACGGCTCGAGGGCGCCTACGTACCCTGCTCCAGTTACGGGGAGACCCCAGAACGGTGCTGTATCAGTTGGAGCAGTGGCTTGGGCGGAATCCCCTGCTCCCACGCCTGGAGACCCTGTTGAGCAGTGTGGAACCCCTCGCCCATGCCGGTGGGGTGCGCCTGCAACTGGATCCCACCTTTCAACCGCACTTCGATCTTTACGACGGTCTGGTGTTCAAGCTCGTGTGTCAGGGGCAGGAAGCCCCTGTTGCGATCGCCAGCGGAGGACGTTACGACCGCCTGATGGGACGATTCTGCGACGACCCCTCCCTGGCTTGCGGCACCGGATTCGGCTTCTCCATCGCGGCACTTCAGGACCTGCTTTCCGCGGAGAGCCCATCGGTGCCCGAAAGGAGGGGCTGGCTTGTCGCCAGTTCCGATGCCAGGGCCCTTCCTGCCGCCCTGGTGCGCATGGCCGGCCTTCATGCTCAAGGGGAGTCGGCTGAACTCTGCAGCCAGCCCTGTCGCAGCGAAGAGGAGGCCCGTGCTCGTGCCATCGAGCGGGACTGTCGAGGAGTGATCTGGGTCAGCCCTCCTCCCTAGGATTCGGCAGGATGTCTCTTTTTGGCCATGCCCCATACGATCCTCACGGATGTTTGTGAAGGGGTGTCCGATTGTGTGGACGCCTGTCCCGTGGCTTGCATTCACCCCGGGCCAACGGCCAATGCCAGGGGAACGTCGTACTACTGGATCGACTTTGAAACCTGCATTGATTGCGGCATCTGCCTGCAGGTTTGCCCTGTGAGCGGGGCCATTCTTCCGGAAGAACGGCCCGAACTCCAGCGATCAGCCTGATGGGGTCATCGGTTCGGTCACCCCTCCATCTGCGGCATTGAAGGGAACTGGGCAGCGGATTTAGGCTAATGAAGCCGATTTAGTTTTTTCGATGACGGTGCTGGAAGAAGGGCAGATTCAGATTCACACGGAAAATATATTTCCCATCATCAAGAAAGCTGTTTATTCAGGTCACGAGGTGTTCCTTCGTGAACTGGTCAGCAATGGAGTGGATGCCATCCAGAAGCGGCGCATGGCATCGATGGCCGGTGATTGCAGCGAAGGGGACGCCGGACTGATCAGCATTCGCATTGATCGAGAAGCCAGAACAGTGACCATCAGCGATAACGGAATCGGCATGACGGCCGATGAAGTAAAGCGCTATATCAATCAGGTGGCTTTCTCGAGTGCTGAGGAATTCCTCACAAAATACAAGTCGGAGTCTGATGCCATCATTGGCCATTTTGGCCTGGGGTTCTACTCCAGTTTCATGGTGGCCTCCCAGGTGGAGATCGTCAGCCTCAGTGCACGACCAGACTCCGAGGCCATTCGGTGGAGCTGCGATGGCTCGCCGAATTTCAGCCTGTCTGGTGCCGAGCGCCTTGCCCCAGGAACGGATGTGATTCTCCATCTACAGGAGGAGGAACTGGAATATCTCGAGCCTGCACGTCTCCGCACTCTGATCACCACCTACTGCGACTTCCTGCCTGTTGAGGTCCAACTAGAGGGAGAAACGGTCAACAAAAAAGATGCCCCCTGGCGCCGATCTGCCAAGGACTTGACCGATCAGGATTATATCGACTTTTATCGCTACCTCTATCCCTTTCAAGGTGATCCCTTGCTCTGGGTTCACCTCAATACAGATTATCCCTACAGCTTGCAAGGAATTCTTTATTTTCCCAGGATCTCCGGCAGGGCGGATTGGGAAAAAGGGGAAATCCGCTTGTATTGCAACCAAGTGTTTGTCAGTGATTCTGTCAAGGAGGTGGTGCCCCGCTATCTGATGCCTCTGAGAGGGGTGCTGGATTCCCCGGATATTCCCCTGAACGTCAGTCGCAGCGCTCTGCAGACTGATCGCAGGGTGCGTTCCATCGGTTCCTTCGTGGCTCGGAAAGTGGGCGACCGGCTGAAGGAACTCCATCAGGACAGCCCTGCCCGTTACGCCGAAATCTGGGATTCCGTGGGCCCGTTCATCAAGATCGGTGCCATGGAGGATGAGAAATTTGCTGATCAGGTGGAGGCCTCCATCCTGTTTGGCACCACAGCTGCGGCCCCAGCGGCGACTAGTGAAGGGGAGTCCATCGCTGATCCAATATCCAGCCCACTGGGCACCTTCACCACCTTGTCGGGATACCGTTCTCGCCTGGAGGATGCCTCCAGCTCCCGCATCCTTTACTGCACAGATGAGGCCGGTCAAGCCGGGGCTCTAGCTCTCTGGAAAGGTCAGGGAGCGGAAGTGCTCCTCGCTGACACCCTCATTGATGCCCAGTTCATCCCCTGGCTTGAGGCCCGGCACAACGAGCTGCGCTTCCAGCGGGTTGATGCGGAGCTGGATGCCAGCCTCCATGAGTCCAGCCAGGAGCTGGCGGATGCGGACGGTAAGGATGCAGCAGAAAAGTTGCGGGAGACTTTCCGAACCGCCCTCGGCAACGACAAGGTGACCGTGCAGGTGCAAGCCCTCCGGGGGGAGGAGTCCCCCGCTGCTCTGATCCTGTTGCCGGAGCAGATGCGCCGGATGAACGACCTCGGTGCCCTGATGGAGCAGCGACTTCCCGGTCTGCCCGATCATCACGTGTTGCTCGTCAACCGCCGCCATCCCCTGGTGGAAGGTCTGCTGAAACTGTCCAGTGGAGCGATCCTCACCAGCTCCGGGGGGGGCGGCTCTCCCACCCAGCAATTGGCCGAGGATCTCAGCCGCCACATCTATGAGATGGCGCGGCTGGCCGTCGGCGGGCTAGAACCGAATCAACTGGCTGGTTTTCAGCAGCGCAACTGCGATCTGATGGGACGCCTCATGCAGCGCGCGCTCTAGACCCCGGTACCGCTCACCTGAGCCCTGTCGATGCCCAGCCTCATTTCACGTCGGCGGGTTCTCCAGGGGGTGCTGGCGTCCGTTCCCTCCTCGGGGATCCTGGCCAATCAGTTCTTGGGGGCGTCTCTGTCCGAGTCAGCGGAGGCCTCCCCTGCTGAAACAGTACGGATCCTGATGCCGGCGCCTCTGGCGGATGCCACTGCCCCAGCCGTTCGAAAGTTCAATCTCCGTCACCGCGATGTGCAGATCGCGGTGACTCGCGGCCCGCTCGATACGGAAACCCTTTCAGACCTGGCGACCAGCAGCCTGCTCTTGGGGGATTCCCCCTTCGACCTCCTGCTCATGGATGTCAGCTGGACCGCCAGATACGTGGCGGCTGGCTGGCTCCAGCCCCTGGAGACCCTGTTGGGCGATGACGCACTGGCGGGTATGGTGCCGTCTGCCAGGTTGGGGAATGCCTTTGGCGGCCATCTCTGGAGGATGCCCCTTTCCGGGGACACGGCCCTCCTCTACTGGCGGACAGACCTGATGCCTCGCCCGCCGCGGGACACCCAGGAGCTGGCAGCCATGGCCCGGGCGCTCCAGGACCAGGGAAAAGTGCGTTGGGGCTATGTGTGGCAGGGGAGGCAATACGAAGGTCTGAGCTGTGTACTGCTGGAGGTGCTGCACGGTTTTGGTGGTCGCTGGTGGGATAGCCAGACAGGGCGCACCGATCTCATGAGTGCCGAGGCCCATGAGGCTTTCCATTGGCTCACCAACCTCGTACGGCAGGGGATCAGTCCACCCGGGGTGGCGAACTTTGCGGAAAATGATGCGCTCCAACTCTTCCTGACTGGAGAGGTGGCGTTCATGCGCAACTGGCCATATGCATGGCAGTTGATCGCCCAGGAGAACGGTCCTGTCACCGGCAAGGTTGGAGTCACTCCACTCGTTGGAGCTCCGGGCCATCAAGGGGGAGGCACCCTCGGAACCTGGGGCCTCTCCCTCCTGGCCGGAAGTCCTCGCCCCATGGGCGCAGCTCGGGTGATTCGCTGGTTAACCGGAACGGACGTCCAGAGGGATCTCGTGCGCAGCCAGGGCTACGCCCCCACCTGGCGATCCCTCTACGAGGACGGGTCGCTCCAGGAATCCCATCCTCTGATGGAGGTTCAATCCCAGGCGCTGCTCCACCCCCTCGTTCGTCCTCTCACTCCCCTTTACGCCCAGATCAGCGACGTGCTCCAACGGCAGGGCAATGCCCTTCTCACCTCCACTCTCAGCCCCGAAGTGGCCCTGGCAAGGGCCCAGCGCCAGAGTGAGCTCATTCTCCGCGCTGCTGGCGCCTCGACCGATCCATGAGCGCCGATCTGCTGCCCCTGCTCTGGATGGCACCGGCCTTGCTGCTGCTGGGGCTGGTGTTTCTCTGGCCCTGGGTGCATTACTGCTGGTTGAGTTTCCATGCCAGTTCCCTGCTTACCGGTCTGGCGACTCTCCCCAACGGGGGAGCCAATTGGCAGCGCCTGCTGCAGGATGGTCGGTTCTGGCAAGATGCCCTGCAGACCGTTCGCTTTGCCGGAGTTTCGGTTGGTCTGGAACTGGGGCTGGGCCTTCTCATTGCCCTTCTGCTGCACCGTCCTTCCAGGGGGCGGGGTCTGCTGCGAGCCCTCGTTCTCATCCCCTGGGCCCTGCCCGGCACGGTGATGGCCCTGGGTTGGCGATGGATCCTCAATGATCCCCATGGGCCCCTCAATGCCCTGATCCAATCCCTTGGGCGGAGCCCCTTCCCCTTCCTGACGAGCCCATCAACCACCTGGGCCTTCACGGTGCTGGCGGATGTCTGGAAGACCACCCCCTTTGTCGCGATCATTCTTCTGGCTGGTCTGCAGAGCATCCCCCGGGATCTGGAGGAAGCCCTTCGCCTGGAGGGAGCAGGCCATTGGACCGTGCTCCGTCGCCTTCAATGGCCCCTGCTGACCCCCTATGTGAGCCTGGCGTTGCTCTTCCGGTTGGCCCAGGCCTTCGGTGTGTTTGACCTGATCCAGCTCCTCACCGGTGGCGGACCCGCTGGAAGCACAGAGAGTCTGGCGTCCTATGCCTATCTCCAGGCCATGCGCTTTCTTGATTTCGGCTACAGCGCCACCTTGATGCTCGCCACCTTTCTGATGGTGTTGGTGCTCAGTCTCCTCTGGCTCGGTGGGATGCGCTTGGTTGGAGCCCGCCGATGATGCGTTTGCTCCTTCTGGCCTGGAGTCTGTTACCCCTGCTCTGGCAGTTGCGGGCCTCGTTCCTGGTGGGTGATGCCTTGGTGGGACAAGGCGCCGCGATCCATGGGTCTCCGTGGACCCTGCAGAACTATCGATTGGTGGTCGGGGGGGATCCTTCCCTTGCCCAGGTGCTGTTCAACTCCGCCCTCCTGGGACTGGTGACCACGGGGCTGACCTTGGTGCTGGCGGTGCCCTGCGCCTATGGCCTTCGCCATTTGAAAAGTCGCCTGCAACCCGCCGTTAGCGCGGCTCTACTGGGTGCGGCCCTCTTCCCCACGGTGTTGTTCTTTCTCTCCCTGTTGCAGCTTGCGCGCTGGTTGGGACTGGCGAATCAGTTGCTGGCCCTCAGCCTTCCCTACGCGGGCCTCTCTCTCCCCCTGGCCATTCTGCTCCTGCGGGCAGCCATCGCCGACCTTCCCCCCGAGCTGGAGGATGCGGCCCGGCTGGATGGCCTGAACTCCTGGCAGCGGCTGCGATGGATCGTGGTGCCCCTGCTGGCGCCTTCGCTGGCGAGCACGGGGTTGCTGGTGTTCCTCTCCAGCTGGAACGAATACCCTATTGCTCTCACCTGGCTCAGTCGCAGTGAGCTCCTCACCCTGCCTGCGGCCATGGGGCGGATTGCCTCTTCCTCGGTGTACACCATTCCCTATGGCCCCTACGCGGCGGCCACCGTGCTGGGAAGCCTCCCCTTGCTGCTGTTGGTGCTGGTCTTCCAGCGCTGGATCGTCAGCGGCCTGACCCAGGGAGCGGTGAAGGGATGACGGGGTTGTTGCTCGATCATGTGACGCGGAAGGCGGAGGGGAGAACCCTGCTGGATCAGCTCGATCTTCATGTAGCGGAAGGGGAGTGTGTGGCCTTGCTGGGGCCGAGCGGCTGCGGAAAAACAACCACTCTCAGGGTGGTGGCAGGTCTGGATGCGCTTTCAGAAGGGCGCATCGTCCTCGACGGCCATGACATCAGCCAGATGGATCCGGGCCAACGGCGGGTGGGGATGGTGTTTCAGAGCTACGCCCTCTACCCCCACCTAACAGTGGCCGAAAATCTCACTCTTGGATTGCGCATTCGGGGGGTGCCCAGCACCGACCGGGAGGAACGGCTGGCCAGGATTCTGGCCCTGTTGCAACTGGAAGACCTACGCCTGCGGCGCCCCTCCCAGATCTCCGGAGGTCAGCGCCAGAGGGTGGCCCTCGGCCGGGCCCTGCTCCGCCAACCCCACCTGATGTTGCTGGATGAGCCGATGAGCAATCTGGATGCCCAGCTTCGGGAGGAGTTGCGCCCCGAACTCCGGCGCCTGCTCAGCAGCGGGGGCTATCCCGTGCTCTACGTCACCCATGATCAACAGGAAGCGGTGGGGTTAGCTGATCGCATCGCCGTGCTGGATCAAGGGCGGCTCCAACAGGTGGGAGACCCGAGGGAGCTTTATGGCAATCCTGCCAATCGCTTTGTCGCGTCCTTCATTGGGCGTCCTGCCATCAATCTGTTCCCCCCCCAGGGGGGGCGCCAACTGGCCGTTCGTCCGGAACATCTCCACAGCGTGGAGACCGATGGCTTTCCCGCCCAGCTGCTGCGGGCTGAGTGGAGTGGATCTCAGCAGGTGCTCTGGCTCGAGAGCGCCGCCGGCCTGCTTCGCATGCTGTGGCCAGCGGCGCCAGGCCCGCCCTCTTCGCTTCGGCTGCAATGGCATCCAAACGATGCGCTCGCCTTTGATGAGCGGACCGGTGAGCGGCTGCTGCAGAGCGAGCAGGCCTGGAGCCGTGATTTGATAAGGTCATTACAGCAATAAACGGAAACGGGCCATGTCACGCGTCTGTGCACTTACAGGTCAGCGCGCCAATAACGGCATGGCCGTCAGCCATTCCCACGTTCGCACCAAGAAGCTCCAGCAGGTGAACCTGCAGAAGCGGCGTCTCTGGTGGGCCGAAGGCCAACGCTTCGTCACGCTACGGGTGTCCACCCGCACCCTCAAAACCATCCAGAAGCGGGGCCTGGGTCCCTACGCCAAATCCCTAGGCATCAACCTGGCCACTCTCTGAAGCAACGACTCCCACCTGCGTGAAGCGCCGCACCTTTCTGCATCACCTGCCTGAGGCCGTTGCAGCGACAGGCCTGCTGATGGATGGGTGGGTCTGGACGAAGGAAACAGGGGCCATGGGGGGCAATCTTCCCCCTCTCAATGAGCCTGCACCCCCATTTCAATTGGCAGGTGTGGCTCCCTCTTCCAGACCAACGGGCAACCCTGAGAATGTCACCCTGTCGTTGGCTTCTTTTCGAGGACGTTGGCTGGTTCTGTATTTCTATCCGAAGGACTTCACATCGGGTTGCACATTGGAGGCCAGAGGCTTTCAACGAGACCTGGCCACTTTTCACCAGATGCACGCCGAAGTGGTGGGGGTCAGCACGGATTCCGCTGATACCCATGGGTCCTTCTGTGGGGCCGAGGGTCTGGCCTATCCCCTCCTGTCTGATCCTGATGGAACGGTCTGCCGGCAATACGGCTCATGGTTACCTGGCACCGCACTGCGGCACACGTTCCTGATTGATCCCCAGGGGCTGATCCAGGCCCGTTGGGTTGCGGTCCGCCCTCTTGCCCATAGTCAGGAGGTGCTCACCACCCTGAGTGAGCTCCAAACCGCCTGACCCCTCGCCTGTGATCAACAGGAGCCAGAGGTTCCGATCAGATCGCACAGGTTGGTGCAGATGGGTGGAAACGCCTCTGCCATCTTGTGCACAAACCCTTCGACCACCGGTTCATGAAAGTAGGGAGCATGAAGCGGGCTCTGGGCAAGAAACGGGGCTTGGTAGCAGCGTTTCTGAACAGCCATCGCGAAAAAGTGGCTGGCCAGATCCCGTTGCCCCAGCACCATGGCGCTCAGCCCCATAAGACTCGCCATGCCAACGCTCTCTCCATCGCTCCTGCCCTTGGCTTGGTGCAGGAGCCCCTCGGCCCTGGCGGCCTGGCCGACCCTGGCGAACACATAGGCCGCCGCCGCTTGAAAACCTTGGAAAGCCCCCCCCCGCAGGGTGCAGTGGCTCAGGCTCTTCAAGGCTGCCGCTCGGTGTTCCATATGGGCGTGGAGCACGGCCAAGAACAGATGGGTGGAGGGGAGGTCGCCATCGATGCGAAGTTGGCCTTCCAGCATTTCGATCGCCGCCTTCCCGTGGCCCAACTGGAAGGTGAGTTGGGCAGCCAGGGTCCAGCCCATGGGGAGCACACCATCGAGCTTCGGCTGCAACAGCTTCAGTCCTTCTTCCGCAGGGCCGCAGGCGAGGAGATGGCGCACCAAGCTGAGCATCGGCACCCCGTAGCCCAGCTGTTGCGGCAACCAGGGGGCAAAGATTTGATCGGCCAGGGTGGGCTGCCAGTGCACGAGCGAAATGGTCTCGGCCCAAGACGTCCGCGGTGGGGGCTCAGAGTTGTTCGGCGCAGTGAAGCAGGGTCTCCACCTGCGCACCCACGGCCTGACTGTCCAGCAATCCCCAACGGCAACGGTTGAGCTGAACGAATACCAGCGTCAGCAGTGCCTCACTGAACCCTGGTGATTTCTCCAGGCAACGCTGGAGCATGTCGTGGGAACGCTCCAGCTGTTGGGGATCAAAATGGCGGGAGGCGACTCTCGCCTCGAAGGAATACTCAAGCGCCAGGGCACAGGGGGTGGAGAGGGTGTTGTTTCCTCCAGGATTCCGATCTACGCGAATTAAAATCACTGGGGCGGAAAACACATACCCACTGCCGTAGGTCGTGCGGATCAACCAGCTTCCCAGGGGCCCCGATCAAAGATCTGCCGCAGGCTGTTCACTGCGCGGGCCAGGCTGACATCACTGACATTGGTGTGACTCCACACTTCCTCAAGGAGCTGGGGGCGTTCAATCAATCGTCCGGCGCGCCCTGCGAAGCAGAGGAGCAGCTTTCGTTGCAAAGGACTCAGGGACACCACCTGAGTCCCCAGGCGAAGGACACCATCGTGGTTTAGAAGGTAGGGGCCGATCTGCCAGTGGTTCACGAACCTTTGGTACCTTCATGAAAGGTAGGCCGGTTTTCCTCCGGGGCTTCTCTCACAGGGGCTATTTGGCACTTTCCCGGTAGGTGCGACACATCACGCAATTTGAAGGAACGGATCACTCTCACCCAGGCCTTAACCGCTGAAGCGTGAGGTCATGCACTCTGGTCTGCAGGCGCAGGGCCTGGACAGGGGCTGCTGGTGGGGCCTGATCGAGCTGGTTCAGCCATTCCTCAGCCAGCTGCGGGTGTGGTGGTGCCTCCAGATCCTGCAAGGGGCACCCCAGGGAACGGGCCACAGCGGCCACTTTGGGGTCGTAACTGAGGGCGGCCACCGGGCTCCCGGCGAGGGCCGCCAGAATCAGACCGTGGAGACGCATGGCCACGACCAGACCCGCTTCTGAAAACAGGGTCATAGCTTCGGCGGGATCGGCGACCTCCACCTCCCGGCTTCTCTCCAGAAGGAGCCGGGGCAATGGTGTGAACTGCTGCAAGCGCTGAAGCAGCCCCCGATCCTGCATACGGTGAAAGGGGAGCCACACCAGCTGCCTTTCGGAGCGCTCCGCTACAAGGGCCAGTGCATCCAGATAGGGACCCCAACCATTTGGTTCCAGAGCCTTCATCGGGCGCCAACAGAGCACGATGGGTCCCTTTGCCCCCCTCCATGGCTGCTGGGGATAGGCCCAGACCGGGTCGCTGCCGACGGCAGCATTTCTGCAGCCCAGCCGCTCGGCCAGCTGACAGGAGGCTCGATCCCGCCAGCTGATGGCGCTGGCAAGGGGCAAAGCTCCCCTGACCAGGAACCTGCTGATGGGCCGACGCAAGGGACCCAGTCCCTGGCCCCAGAGCAAAACCGGTTTGCCCTGCAGCCGGGCAGCCAGCATCAGCAGGCAGTAATAAAGGAGGCTTGGAAAGCTTGTAGCGTCCTGCAGGAGGCTGCCCCCTCCCAGAAGAAGGGAATCGCAGGAACGGAGCGCCCCCATCACATCCCAGAGGCTCCTGCGGTTGCACGTGGCCACCCCGAATCGCTCCCGAACCCAGCGTTGGTCATAGGCCGTCACCACGGGTTCGGTTCCGGCAGGAGAGTTCCGCAGCAACACCTCCAGCAGGGCATCATCGCCAAGATTGTGTTCGCCGTAATACCCACAGATCAGGGGGCGGCGCTGTCTGATCGTTCTTGCCATGGCCCTAACGGCGTTGTCTGAAATTAAGGGGCCGGCTTGCTTGAATTGCCCCATTCCCTTACGGAGATGCTCCCTTTCGATGCATGCCCTCTCCCTAGGCACATGGTGGATCCACATCACCTCCGTTCTGGAATGGTTGCTCGCGATCTTCGCTGTTCAGGCCTATGGCCGTGAGCGCCATCAACCGGCCTGGCGCTGGTTCGCCCTGGCCATGCTTCCTGCCTTAATCAGCGCCATGGCCGCCTGCACCTGGCATCTGTTCGACAACTCCATGGCCCTCCAGGGCCTGGTGGTGCTGCAGGCCGCCTGCACGCTGCTCGGGAATGGGGCCCTTGCCCTGGCCGCCTGGTGGTTGTTGCAGCTGCAGAAACGGGCCGACGCTCGTCCGCGGTCAGTTGAGAACCCATGAGCACAGCCCTTTCATCCGCCACGCATCAAGCTGTTCCCCTGGCGGGGCTGGCCTCACTGGATCCTGGGCCCCTGTTCGTGCTCTCCCTGGTGCCCTATCTGGCCTTCCTCTACTGGGCTTCCAGGATCCGTGGTTTTCCCCGGCTCTCCCTGGTGGGCTTTCAGCTCACCCTTTTGTTCGTCGCCGTCACCATTGCGGCCTCCATCGCAGCCAAACAGCGCTATGGAGAGCTTCTTGCCAATGTGGATGGGCTTCACGGTGGGGCGGAAGCCTTTCTCACTCTCAGCAATCTGCTCGTGTTGATGGGATTTCTCAGCCGCCAGGGAGAACGCTGACGATGGATCGTCGTCGATTCCGTCCATCCCGTTTCTTCTCTGGGATGGGGGCCTTCGCAGCCCTGTTCCTGATCGGCCTGACCAGTCCCGCAGCCTGGCCCCAGTCGGTGGGTCGCGTCTTGCGCGCTGGGGTGGTCGATGGCGCCCATCCCTGCACCTTTCGCGAAGACGGTGTCTGGAAGGGCTTGGCGGTGGATCTCTGGAACCGGGTGGCCATGGAGGAGAAACTGCCCTTCATCCTTGAGGACTGGCCCAACCTTCGCGCCCTTCTGCAGGCCACCCGGGACAACAAGGTGGATGTGGCTGTGGGCTGCATCAACCTTTCTCCGGACCGGATCGCCACCACAGCGTTCTCCCTGCCGTTTCAGGAGGACGGTCTGGCGGTGATGGAGCTACAGAGTCCATTGGATCTGGGGAAGGCCTTTCTGCGCAGCCTGCTGGGTCCGGCCCTGCTCCTCCTGCTGGGAGGGTTTCTCCTTTCCATTGGGCTGTTGAGCCTGCTCACCTGGCGGCTGGAAGGCCATTCCTCCTCCTCCGATACAAGGAGGATGGGATCCATGCGCAGCTTCGCCAGGGTGTTCCAGATCCTGGCCACCGGTCCAGGGAGCAACACCCTTGTAGAAACCACCCGGGGCCATGGGTTGGTGTTGCTGGCCTATCTGGTTCGCATCGTTTCCGCCTCTCTCCTGGTGGGCTACCTCACCGTTCACGTGGTGGAGGAAACCCGCCGGCGATCGGCCGAATCCCTGAAGAGTCTGGAGGATCTGAGGGGGCGAAGGGTGGCTGTTCGCCCGGGCAGCATCAGTGCCAGCCTGCTGGATGAGCTGAACCGGCGTGCAGGATCCCTGGCCGTCCAATCGGTCGACCTGCCGAGGGTGGATCAGGCCATCGCTCTTTTGGAGCAGGGCAAGGCAGAGGCCGTGTTGGCGGATGAACTGCAGCTCACCTATGCGATCAATCGCCACCCTCGCTCGAGGATCACTCCCACCCTGGTGCTGCGCGGATTGCGTCCGGAGTCCCAGGGCTTTGCATACTCCCCCCTCCTGCCCAAGGGCAAGGCCATGCAGATCGATCTGGCCATCAGCCGGCTCAAGCGCTCTGGCGCGGTGACCCAACTGAGGCAGCAGGCCCTCCGTTCCCCCGCAAACGGGAAGAACAACGATTGAGGCGTGCCCCCCAGTTCAATGAAAAAGTCTTACGGCCTGGCGTTGGGGCTCCCCGGAGCTCGGAAGATGGGTCGACTGCATCGTCATCATGCTTCTTCCGATCCTGGCCCTGGCTCCAGCCACCGTGTCCTGGTCTCCAAAAGTCGGTCTGGTGATGATCGTGGCGAACGTGATCGCCATTGCCATCGGCAAAGCCACCATCAAGCAACCCAATGTGGGTCTGCAGCTCCCAAGCTCCTCCCTCTTCGGCGGGCTGAGCCACGGCGCCATGTTGGGCACCATCAGCCTGGGCCACATCCTTGGCATGGGAGCCATTCAGGGGCTGGCGTCTCGCGGCGTTCTCTGAAAACCCGGCGGCTGGTGGGTTGAACCGTCAGGTTCAACCCACAATCACGGGTCGAGGAGTGGGAAGTGGTCCCTCAGGGAGCATCTGATCCAACCGGCTGCTGAAATGATCGAGAATTCGCTCGGCCATCTGGGGGGGAGTTAGCCCAAGGGCTTCTTTGCTCTGTTCTGGAGTAGCGTGATCCACAAGCACATCAGGGATGCCGATCCGGTAGACGGTGGTCTGGACGCCTTGATCGCTAAGAGCTTCCACCAGCGCGGCTCCGAATCCACCGGGGAGGGCTCCTTCCTCCATGGTTACCACCCTGGAGATTCGTTGGGCCAGGGGCAATAACAGGGCCTCATCCAGAGGACGCAGGAACCGGGCATTCACCACCGTGGCGCGCACTCCCTTTTCCTGAAGCAGTCCAGCCGTGGCCATTGCTGGCGCCACCATGGAGCCGTAAGCCACGATAAGCAGGTCGTCCCCATCGGTGAGCTGTTCGGCACGACCGATCTGCAGAGGAAGCCAACCCTCCTCCATCAGAGGAACCCCCTCCCCCTCCCCGCGTGGAAAGCGAATGGCACACGGGCCATCATGGGCCAGGGCGGTCACCAGCATCCGTTGCAGTTCCGCTTCATCCTTGGGTGCCATCACCGTGAAGTTGGGGACAGCCCGCAGGTAGCTGATGTCGTATTGGCCCTGATGGGTGGGACCATCGGCCCCCACAATCCCGGCCCGGTCGAGCACAAAGGTGACCGGTAGCTTCTGGATGCCTACGTCGTGGATGAGCTGGTCGTAGGCCCGCTGCAGGAATGTGCTGTAGATCGCCACGACCGGCCGGAGACCTTCGCAGGCCATCCCCGCTGCCATGGTCACCGCATGCTGTTCGGCGATGCCCACATCGAAGTACTGGTCGGGGAGGGCCTTCTCCAGCAGATCGAGACCAGTGCCGGTGGCCATGGCCGCCGTGATGCCCACAACCCGGGGATTCTGCTCGCAGATCTTCACCAAGGTCTGGCCAAACACCTTGCTGTAACTGGGAGGCTTGGGTTTGCTGGAGGGGTAGGCCTTGCCTGTGCGCAGATCAAACGCGGATTGGGCGTGATATCCGACCTGGTCAGCCTCGGCGTAGGGATACCCCTTTCCTTTGGTGGTGGCCACATGCACAAGCACGGGGCCTTCACATCGATGGGCATCTTGAAAGGTGCGCACCATGGAGGCGATGTCATGACCATCGATCGGGCCCATGTAGGTGAAGCCCAGCTCCTCGAACACCGCACCAACCTTGGGGACGGCTAGCCGTCGCATCCCCCCTTTGAGGTTCTTCAGCTCGGGCGGCAACTCCCCGTGTAAAAAAGGAAGGTTGCGGATGGCTTCCTCGGCGTTATCGGAGAGAAATTGCACCGGTTTGCTCAACCGCATCCTGTTGAGGTGGGTGGAGAGGGCTCCCACCGGGGGGGAGATAGACATATCGTTATCGTTAAGAACCACAAGAAGCTTGGTTTTGGGGAGATGGCCCGCGTGGTTGATGGCCTCAAGGGCCATGCCGCCCGTGAGCGCACCGTCGCCGATGACGGCCACACATTTGAAGGATTCACCCCTGCGATCCCGGGCCAGGGCCATGCCCAGGGCGGCCGAGATGCTGGTGGAGGCATGGCCGGCACCAAAGTGATCGAACTTGCTTTCGCACCGTTTCAGATAGCCCGCCACCCCTTTCTGCTGACGCAGTGTCGGGAAATCGCGGTAGCGGCCCGTGATCAATTTGTGGGGGTAGGCCTGGTGCCCCACATCCCACACCACCCGATCTTCATCCAGGTCCAGGGTTTGATAGAGCGCAAGGGTAAGCTCCACCACCCCCAGCCCTGGGCCCAGGTGCCCTCCTGTGGCGGAAACCACCTCCAGATGTCGCTCGCGGATCTGGCGGGCGATGGCTTCCAGTTCAGCGGTGGTCAGACCGTGCAGCTGATTGGGATGGTTCAGCTCGCTCAGATGCATCCGCAGACTCACGATCGACCGTCAATCTAGGACTCTCCCAATGGAGAGCAGACAAGATCGCGACGTTTTTTCTGGCCTGGCTGCGTGATCTGGTGCGGGGGCCCGCAACTTGCCACACTGAGGTCATGACCCAGATGCCCACCGTTGCCGCGGCTCCAGGCAGGATTCCCGAGCCCAGTCCCTACCTACAGCACATTCTCCGGGCCCGGGTGTACGACGTGGCGATCGAATCGCCCCTGGATCCCGCTCCGAACCTCTCTGAGCGGCTGGGCAACCGAGTCTTTCTCAAACGGGAGGATCTGCAACCGGTTTTCAGTTTCAAGCTGCGGGGGGCTTACAACAAAATGGTGGGTCTCCCCCCGCTGGAGCTGAAGCGCGGGGTGATTGCGGCGAGTGCGGGCAACCACGCCCAGGGGGTCGCCCTTGCTGCCCAGAAGCTCGGTTGCCGGGCCGTGATCGTGATGCCAGTCACAACGCCCCGGGTGAAGGTTCGCTCGGTGGCAGCCCGCGGTGCCGAGGTGGTGCTCCATGGCGACACCTACGACGAGGCCTATGCCGAAGCGAGGCGCCAGGGGGATGCACGCGGGCTCTGCTTCATCCATCCCTTTGATGATCCTGATGTCATTGCCGGCCAGGGAACCATCGGCATGGAAATCCTCAGGCAGATGTCCACTCCACCGGACGCGATCTACGTGGCCGTGGGGGGTGGGGGCTTGATCGCGGGGATCGCTTCCTATGTCAAGAGCCTCTGGCCCCAGGTTGAGGTGATCGGGGTGGAACCGGTGGATGCGGATGCCATGACCCGTTCCCTGGCCCAGGGAGAGCGGGTTCGCCTGGACTCGGTGGGGTTGTTTGCCGATGGCGTGGCCGTGCGTCAGGTGGGGGTTCACACCTTTGCTCTGGCCCAGCGGTATGTGGACCGCATGGTGACCGTGGACACCGATGCGATCTGCGCGGCTATCAAAGACGTGTTTGAAGACACCCGCTCGATCCTGGAGCCGGCAGGGGCCCTTGCCATTGCTGGCCTGAAGGCCGATGTGGACGCCCGCTCCCTCAGCAACCGATCCCTGGTGGCCGTGGCCTGTGGAGCCAACATGAATTTCGATCGTCTGGCGTTTGTGGCTGAGCGTGCCGAGCTGGGGGAGGCCCGGGAGGCCCTGCTGGCGGTGGAAATCCCCGAACGACCAGGGAGTCTGCGGCATTTTTGCGCCATGCTCGGCCAGCGCAGCCTCACGGAATTCAGCTACCGCTTGGCAGACCCAAAGGTGGCCCACATCTTTGTGGGGGTTCAGATCAGCGACAGGGACGACACGCGGCATCTGATCAGCACCCTGGAATCGGAGGGATTCCCCTGCCTGGACCTCACGGAGAACGAGCTTGCCAAACTTCATCTCTGCCATATGGTTGGTGGCCGGTTACCTCGGCGTGCATCCCAGCCCCAGGGGGGGACAGAAGAACATCTTTACCGCTTTGAATTCCCAGAACGACCAGGCGCCCTCATGGCTTTCGTGAGTGCATTACATCCCAACTGGAACATCAGCATTTTTCACTATCGGAACCACGGTGCCGATGTGGGCCGAATCGTTGTGGGTGTACAGGTACCCCAGGCGGAAATGGGCGAATGGCAGGATTTTCTCGCTTGTCTCCCCTACCGGCATTGGCAAGAAACAGATAATCCTGCCTACAAACTCTTCCTGGGCGAGTGCAGTAGTCCCCACTCCCTGGAAACGTTTGCCCCGCAGGACCATGTCAGACGCTGACCAGCCGGTTCCATCAGACGCCAGAGAAACGACAGCGGCAGCTGGGATGGAGAGCGCGGTGGCGATGGTGATGAGCGCCCTGTCCCAGTCGGCAAGATTGGAAGCCATTCTTTACCTCAAGGGCAGGCCGGTCAGCCTTTCTGAACTGGCCAGCCTCTCAGGACTTACCCCTGAAGAGGCGGAATTGGCCCTGATCACCCTGATGGCCGACTATGCCCATCGGGATACGGCTCTGGAAATTTTTCAGGACGGCCAGACCTATAGCCTCCAACTGCGTCAGGGGCTCAACGATCTTGTGCAGGTGCTGCTCCCGGTGGATCTCTCCACGGCAGCCTTGCGCACCCTGGCCACCATCGCACTGAAAAAGCGGATTCTTCAATCCGATCTGGTGGAGCTGCGCGGATCGGGGGCCTACGACCACATCAAGGAGTTGCTGGCGCAGAACTTTATCGAGCGCAAACGCCAGAGCGATGGGCGCTCCTACTGGTTGACCCTCAGCGAGAAATTCCATCGCACCTTTGCCCTCGATCAACGGGCCGAAGCCCGGGGCACCAGCTCCCCTCCAGCAGAGGAAAACACCGCTGCCTAGGGTTCCATACACTGAGGGCTGTCCACCGGTCTTTCCATGGCTGCCTTGGCCCAGATTGTTGAAGTGTTGAGCCAGACCCTGCAGATTTACACCCTGGTGTTGATCGTGCGGGTGCTTCTCAGCTGGTTCCCCAACCTGGACTGGGGCAACCCGATCCTTTCGGCCATCTCCTCGATCACCGATCCCTTCCTCAATCTGTTTCGCGGTTTCATTCCCCCCATCGGAGGCCTGGACCTCTCGGCCATCGTGGCCTTCCTCTCCCTGCAACTGCTGCAGAGCCTGCTGGAGCAGAGCGTGGTGCTCCTCGCCTCAGCCGCTCCCGGTCTTTGAGCGTCAGCAGCCCAGATCCTGTTCCAGAGGCAATTGTTCCTCCCCTTCTCCAGCCCTGGTGCGCACGGGGGCGTTGAACCCCCGGGCTTTCACAAGGCCCACGCGGAAGGGGCCCGGGGTTCCTGCTGGTACAGCGAGGCGGAGAGCGAAGGAGGATCGCCCCGGTGGCACATCACCGATGCTCCCCACCCTCGTACGGTTCGGGAGCACAGGTTCACCGCTGCTGTCCAGAATCACGGCAAACACATCCGTATCCACAACGGCGTGCTTCGTTGGGTTGATCACCTCTCCGCGCAGGGCATAGCAGGTGGCCTCCACGGAACGGCTCGGCTGGGTGCCCGCATCGCTGGCAGGGCAGGCAGACAGTTGGATACCCTCCACCTTCAGCTCGGCCGCGAAGCTGGCCCCAGGGGCACCCAGCAAGCTCAGCAGCAAGGCCAGGACCGCGAGGAGGTTGGCCGTCAGCCGAACGGGCTGCTGACTGTTCACCGCTGGTCTCCGCTTCCAGAGATCACGTTACGCGCGGCCCGACTGGCCAGTTTCGCCAGGTTGGCCTCCGCTATGGCCTCCAGGTCCAGATTCAGTTCACTGGCCAGGCGGGCCACGTACCAGAGCACGTCTCCGAGTTCCAGTGCCAGATCGGACCGGATCTGATCGCTGAAGTGCCCTTCATGGTCCCGCAACACCTTTTTCACCTTATCGGCCACCTCCCCAGCCTCCCCGCAGAGACCCAGGGTGGGGTAGATGGGATTGGAGCCCACATCGGGGTAGAGAGCCGTGAGAGCGGCGCGGGCCTGGTAGGTGTGGAGGTCCATGGCGAGCCTGGGGTGGGAGGCACGGATGGTAGTTTCCGGCTATCTGCAGGCCCGGGCATTCCAATGCGTCGCACCAAGATCGTGGCCACGATCGGCCCCGCCACGGAATCGCCTGCCATGCTCCGTGCACTCATTGAAGCTGGAGCAACCACCTTTCGGCTGAACTTTTCCCATGGCGACCATGGGGAGCACGCCCAGCGCATCGCCACGATCCGACAGGTGGCCCATGAAATGGGTGTGCACATCGGCATCCTCCAGGATCTGCAGGGGCCGAAAATTCGTCTGGGCCGGTTTGAACTGGGCCCCATCACCCTGGGGGTCGGCGATCCCTTTGCGCTCACCTCCAAGGATGTGGCCTGCAACAAGGAGATGGCAACGGTCACCTACGACCGCCTTGTGGAGGAGGTGCCTACTGGAAGTCGAATCCTGCTGGATGATGGGCGGGTGGAGATGGTTGTGGAGCATGTGGATCTGCAGAACCAGACGTTGCAATGCCGGGTGACGGTGGGCGGTGTTCTCTCAAACAACAAGGGGGTTAATTTCCCCGATGTGCAACTTTCCATCCGTGCCCTGACGGCGAAGGACAGAAAGGATCTCGCGTTTGGCTTGCAGCAAGGGGTTGATTGGATCGCCTTGAGCTTCGTGAGAAACCCTTCCGATATCCTTGAAATCCGCGAATTGATCCGTGGTCAGGGAGCCTCCACTCCCGTGGTGGCCAAGATCGAGAAGTTTGAGGCCATTGAAGCCATCGATTCCATCCTTCCCTTGTGTGATGGAGTGATGGTTGCCCGCGGGGATCTCGGGGTTGAAATGCCAGCGGAGGAAGTGCCTTTGCTGCAAAAAGAACTGATCCGCAAGGCCAACAGTCTGGGCATACCGATCATCACCGCCACCCAGATGCTGGATTCCATGGCCTCCTCCCCTCGCCCCACCCGGGCAGAGGTCAGTGATGTGGCCAACGCCATTCTGGATGGCACCGATGCGGTGATGCTCTCCAATGAAACAGCGGTGGGGGATTATCCGGTCGAGGCGGTGGCCACCATGGCCCGCATCGCCCGACGCATCGAGCGCGACTACCCCCAACGTGTGCTCGATGGGCAGATGGCCACCACCATTCCCAACGCCATCAGCCAGGCGGTGAGCAGCATTGCCAGGCAGCTCAACGCTGCCGCCATTCTTCCCCTCACCCAGACCGGATCCACCGCGCGCAACGTCAGTAAGTTCCGGCCCAGTACCCCTATTCTCGCGATCACCAGCGAAGTGTCCGTTGCCCGCCAGCTCCAGCTGGTCTGGGGCGTGAACCCGCTCCTCATCGCCCAGCAAGCTTCCGCTGAGAGCACTTTCAGCCTGGCCATGGGTGTTGCCCAGCAGAACAGTTTTCTGAAGGAGGGGGATCTGGTGGTTCAGACGGCCGGCACCCTGGAAGGGGTGAGCGGTTCCACTGATCTGGTGAAAGTGGGAATCGTTTCGGCAGTTCTCGGGCGTGGCACGGGCATCGGCAGCGGGTCCGTGAGCGGCAAAGTGCGCCTGGCGCAAACGCCTGAGGAGGCCGCACGGGTGGAAAACGGGGAGATTCTTGTGGTTCGCGACACCACGGCGGCCTATCTGGAGGCCATCCGCAGGGCCCGCGGGATCATCGCTGAGATGGAGGGGCGCCACAGCCACGTGGCCGTGATCGCCGAGCGGCTTGGCATCCCCGTGATTGTGGGTGTTGCCAATGCCACCAACGATCTGCGGCAGGGTGAAATTGTGACCCTGGAGATCCACCAAGGTGTTGTTCACCGCGGAACCCGCAGCCATAAACTGCCGCAGGGTGTGAATCCGCTCTAGACCATCGTTCTCTGATTCTGGCCTCGATGCCACATGCGACGGTTCCATTCAGGGAGACGGCTTCCATGGCTGTCGCCACCCTCAAGGGCAATCGTCTGAGGAGCCTGCTCACCATGCTCGGCATCGTGATCGGCAATGCTTCCGTGATCACCCTTGTGGGCCTCGGGAAGGGAGCCCAGCGTCTGGCGGATAGCCAGCTCACCGCCCTTGGACCCAATGTGCTTTTCGTTGTTCCAGGGAGGAACGACACGCGACGGCAGGGCTTGGACACCCCCAAAACACTCATCCTGGAGGATGCTGAAGCCATCGCCGAGCAAGTTCCTGCCGTGCGTCGCGTTGCTCCCCAGATTTCGCTGCTGGAGGTGGTTCAGGCCGGATCGTCCACATCTTCGGCCACCATCAGCGGCGTCACGCCGGATTTCCTGGGGGTGCGAAGTTTTGAAGTGGCCCAGGGACGATTCATCAGCACGAGCGATCTCGATGCTGCACGCAATGTGGTGGTTCTTGGCCCGGATCTGAAAGATAAGATCTTTCCCATGGGCCAGGCTGTGGGCAGGCGCCTGCGCATTCGCGATCAATCCTTCGAGGTGATCGGTGTTCTCGAGGCCAAGGGGGCCGTGTTTGGCAGCAACCAGGATGAGGCGGCCTACCTTCCACTCAGCACCATGGTGAGTCGCCTCAGCGGGAGGGACCCCACCTATGGCATCAGTCTGAGCTTCATCAGCGTGGAAGCGAAGGATGAGGCAAGCATGGGGGCAGCAGCCTTTCAGATCACCAATCTGCTGCGGCAGCGGCACCGCATCCTGCGGGAAGATGATTTTGTGGTGCGTTCCCAGAAGGATGCCCTTTCCATTGTGCAGTCCATCACAGGTGGCTTGACCCTTTTGCTGGGTGCCATCGGTGCGATTTCCCTGGTTGTGGGAGGGATTGGGATCATGAACATCATGCTTGTGGCCGTGAGCGAGCGAACCGAGGAGATTGGCCTGCGCAAGGCTCTCGGTGCTCGCAGCAGCGACGTGCTCAAGCAATTTCTGGTGGAATCGCTCATCCTCTCCAGCGCGGGTGGATGCGTCGGTGGTCTGCTCGGGGTGGGTGCGGTGACCCTTGTGGCCACGATCACACCCCTCCCTGCCACCATCGGTCCGGGATTGGTACTCAGCACCATCGTCTTTTCTGGAGCCATTGGCCTATTCTTCGGCGTCGTTCCCGCCAGACGGGCAGCAGCTCTCGACCCGATTGTCGCCCTGCGGAGCTTGTAAGGTCACTGGAAGAAGAGGTGAAGGAATCGGCAAATAGGAGAAAAACATTAAGACTTCGAAAGTGTTGTCTTCCGCACAAACTCCCTCCCATGGGGACTGGCTATAAGGGACAGACTTTGCTTTTATCAACGTTGGATTGCCCAGATGTGAGCCTTGCGACCCCGTCTGTGCAGGAGGTGCTACAGGATTGCACCTATCGGAACACGACAGACCGCATGGTCATTCTGCGCTGCTGCGGCAGCGATCAGTTCTTTCTGGAGCGAGTGGTTTTTCCTTTCGAACTCCTCGCTTTCTCTTGCCCCCCCCTCAGTGAGGTGAAGATCTGGTCCCATGGCCTTTATGGACCAGAGCTGCTCGAATCCTTCAGCTCCGAAAAGCTGAAAGCAGACCCCTCTCCCCAGAATCCCAGGCCTGATCAGGAAGGCATGTTTCCCTCCAATTCTTCCGCCCTCAGCACAACCCCCTGGCTGCAGGCGAGCTGAGATCAGAGTTTTGAGCCAGGAGGGCCTCGCCTTGAAGGGATCTCCTTTACACTTGTTCAAGAATTTCCCATCTGCATGAATCAGCGCTGGCGCCTCCTTGCTCTCTGGGCCCTCCCGCTTCTCATTGCAGGATTCCTTGGATGGCAGCTCCTCAGTGGAAATGGCTCCAGCCTGTCCACCAGCCCTCTCAAGTCTCCCGCAAACACAGCGGTTGGCAGAATGACCTATGGGCGCTTCCTAGACTATGTCGATTCCGGCCGGGTGAATTCCGTTGATTTTTACAATTCGGGTCGCACAGCAGTTGTTGAAATAGTTGATGCCGACCTTGATAACAGGGTACAAAGACTTCGGGTTGATCTTCCAGGTATTGCTCCCGATCTACTCGGCAAACTCAAGGATCAATCGATCAGTTTTGATATTCATACTCCAAAGCCAACACCGCCTGTGGTTGGCGTTCTTGGCAATCTGCTGTTTCCCCTCCTGCTCATCGGCTCTTTGATTTTTCTGGCCAGGAGATCCTCCGGCATGCCAGGTGGCCCTGGCCAGGCCATGCAGTTCGGCAAAACGAAAGCCCGCTTCCTGATGGAGGCACAGACAGGGGTGAAATTTGAAGACGTGGCCGGTGTTGAGGAGGCCAAACAGGATCTCCAAGAGGTGGTGACCTTCCTCAAAACACCTGAGCGCTTCACTTCCATTGGCGCCAAGATCCCTAAGGGTGTGCTTCTGGTGGGCCCACCTGGAACAGGGAAAACTCTTCTTGCCAAAGCGATTGCTGGAGAAGCGGGAGTTCCCTTCTTCTCCCTTTCGGGTTCGGAATTTGTAGAGATGTTTGTTGGCGTGGGTGCCAGCCGTGTGCGCGATCTGTTCAAGCGTGCCAAGGAAAACAGCCCTTGTCTGATCTTCATCGATGAGATTGATGCCGTGGGTCGTCAACGGGGTGCTGGCATCGGCGGGGGCAATGATGAACGGGAGCAAACCCTCAACCAGCTGTTAACCGAGATGGATGGGTTCGAAGGGAACAGCGGCATCATCATCATTGCCGCCACCAACCGCCCGGACGTTCTGGATTCTGCTCTGATGCGTCCAGGTCGTTTCGACCGTCAGGTCAGCGTTGATGCTCCCGATATCAAAGGGCGCCTGTCCATCCTCAACGTCCATTGCCGCAACAAGAAATTGGCCCCTGAAGTGTCGCTCGAAGCCATCGCCAGGCGCACGCCTGGCTTCACCGGAGCCGATCTGGCCAACCTGCTGAATGAGGCGGCAATCCTCACCGCACGTCGTCGGAAGGAAGCCATCAGCCTTGGTGAAATTGATGATGCTGTGGATCGGGTGATCGCAGGGATGGAAGGCAAGCCCCTCACGGATGGCAGAAGCAAGCGGCTGATCGCTTATCACGAGGTGGGCCATGCCCTTGTGGGAACCCTGGTGGCCAACCACGACCCTGTGCAAAAGGTGACTCTGATTCCCAGGGGTCAAGCCCAGGGCCTCACCTGGTTTGCCCCCGACGAGGAGCAGATGCTTGTGAGCAGGGCACAGCTCAAGGCCAGAATCATGGGGGCTTTGGGTGGAAGGGCTGCTGAGGATGTGGTCTTTGGCCATGCCGAAGTCACCACCGGAGCCGGTGGTGACATCCAACAGGTGGCCTCCCTGGCCAGGCAGATGGTCACACGATTTGGCATGAGTGACCTGGGGCCGGTTTCTCTGGAAGCTGGCAATCAGGAAGTGTTCCTTGGCCGTGATCTGATGACCCGCAGTGATCTATCTGATGCGGTTGCAGCCAAGATCGATTTGGCGGTTCGCCAGATTGTCTTTAACTCCTATCAGGACACCAAAACTCTCGTCGGCCGGCATAGGGAATGTATGGATCGTCTTGTGGACGTGTTGATTGAAAAGGAAACACTCGATGGAGACGAATTTCGGGCAATTGTTTCGGAATTCACCCAGATCCCTGCCAAGGATCGCTTCACTCCCTTCCTTGAGAAGGCTTCCGTCGGGTCTCCAAATTCTGAGGTGGATTTCACCACGCCTGTTCAGCCGTAAGTCCAGCAGTGCATCACAAAAAAAGCACTCTTCCGAGGGAAGAGTGCTTTCTGGAGGCTCAAGGCGCACCGACTAGAGGGGACGCACGGACCGTTTATCGATGACCTTGTCAATCAGACCGTAAGCAACGGCTTCCGTAGGCGACATGAAGAAATCCCGATCCGTGTCCTCCTGAATCCGGCTCAGAGGTTGGCCTGTACGACCAGCCAGCTCCTGGTTCAATTTCTGTTTGAGATAAAGTATCTCATCCGCCTGGATCCGGATGTCACTGGCCTGACCCCTTGCGCCACCGAGGGGTTGGTGAATCATGATTCTGGAGTGGGTAAGGCTGCTGCGTTTGCCTGGAGTGCCTGCGCAGAGAAGAAAGGCACCCATACTGGCGGCGAGTCCCACACAAACCGTTTGCACATCTGGCTTGATGTGTTGCATGGTGTCAAAAATGCCCAATCCGTCGTAAACGGATCCGCCGGGGGAGTTGATATACATGAACACGTCCTTATCCGGATCTTCAGCTTCCAGAAAGAGGAGCTGGGCCACAATCCGATTAGCGGATTCAGCAGTGACAGGCTCACCAAGAAAGATGATTCGCTCCCTGAGAAGACGGGAATAAATATCAAATGCCCTCTCCCCGCGTCCAGATTCCTCGATGACAATCGGGATCATGGATGACTCAATCCGAACTCGGGTGATCCTAGCTAGCAGACCCCAAGGCCCCGAGGGGCCGCCTGGTGGGGGCTGGACACCGCTATGGTCGCAGACGTCTGATCATGAGTGCCGCGTGAGCCCCTTTCTCACTGTTGCCGACAGCAAGAGAGCTTTCCATGCCGCCTTTCCCCATGTGATCAGCCCGCTGTATCGCCGGCTGGTGGATGAGCTCTTGGTGGAACTTCACCTTCTCAGCAAGCAGCGGGGCTTCCAGGCCGATCCCCTCTTTGCCCTCGGGCTCGTGCAGGTGTTTGACATGGGTACCCGCGGCTACCGCCCAGAGGCACAGACCCCTGAGCTCTTCAAGGCCCTCTGTGGGGCCTGTGGGCTCGATGCCGCAGCCCTGAGAGCTCAACGGGACCAGGCGTTGAGCTCCATTGGGCAGCATTCCGTGGAACAGGTAAAGGCGTGGATCGACTCCGAGGGAGCAGGCGCTCCGGAACTCCTTCGGGAGGCCCTGGCCAACGTGCGTCGCGACGATTTTCACTACTCCCGGTTGATGGCCGTTGGTTTGCTTGCCCTTCTGGAGGAGGCCAGAGGGGCGGATTCCATGGACCCCCAGGCTCTCCGTCAGTTTGCCCATGAAACTGCAGCTTCCATGGGCCTGCTGAAGGATCGGGTGGATAAGGATCTGGCTCTTTATGTCAGCAATCTCGAAAAACTTGCCCAGGCTGTGGAGCTGATGGAGGAAACGGTAGCTGCGGACCGGCGGCGCAAGGAACGCCTCCTTACGGCTGAAACTCCAAAGAGCCCCGAAGCTGGCTGAGAGGTGCTCCTGGCCCATAGCCAGGGAACGGTCCAGCGCTGATCCAGAGCGAGGTGCTGCGCCGCACCACTTCCGGCAGATCGGGCGGCAAGAGACCCAGCTCCGTAAGGTCACGTGGCCGTGCCAGCAGCATCAGGGCATCTCTTTCTGAAGGATCGGGACCTGACCAGGGCTCCATCCTGTGGGGCAAGGGACCGAGAAAGAGGGTGATCTGTTCGTTTGCCTTCCCCATGCCCGGCTGCCAGAACCAGCCTCCCAACTCCACCCCATCCTTTCGTTGCCAGAGGGTGAGGCCCTGGCGTGCGCGGGGGCTGGGGCGGAGCCCCTCCTTCACCAGACGTTGGGTCAGGCCCTTCAATCCAGCTTGCCATTGGCTCTGCTGACGTCCCACCGCCACCGTGAGTTCTAGGGATGCCTGAAACACCCGATGCTCGCTGGGTCGCAACACCAGACGAAACGGGGTCTGACGAAGCAACTGGATCTGCTCCGGCCCAAGTCCATACCGCTCCGCCAGGGGCTGGCGGATCAGTTCCCTGGCTAGCAGTCCTGAAAGGAGGGGATCGAGGGAAGCCCCATGCACTTCCAGCAGCACATCCTTCGCCAGCGGGCCTCTTTGCGGCGCACCGGCCGTTCCACCCATCCCCTGCTGGGGCACCTGGAGCACCATCCCTTCCACAGAAGCGGCTTCCCCCTCCCAGCTCAGCCCAGCCCCCTCGATGCTCAGGCTGAGGCAGCCCTCTTGGACATTCTGCAGAAGGGGTGCCAGGGGTCCCATAAGGACCCCCAGTCCCGATGGTCGCCAGAAGACGGCCTGTTCCCTTTCCAATCGGGGCAAACAGCGCAGTCGCAGCCCATTGGAGCGGCGCACCTGGGGTTTCAGGCGGTCGTTCAGGATCTGCTTGGACTGGGGGTCAGGGGAGAAGATCGCCAGGTCACCCACGCGGATCGGGGGGGTGGGAACGGAACGCAACAAGGCTTCCGGAACTCCCCGGGCGGAAACGGCCAGAAAGGGCTGTCCCTCCGCATGGCCGTCCCAAAATTGCCACCAGGTGCGAGTCTGAAAGCGCCAGAGCCTGGATGCCGTCCCTGGACCCAACCTCTCCTGCCACAATCCCGGCAGAGGGCGATCGGGGGTGGGGCGAAAACTCTGCACCAGACTGGCACTGGCCATCAGTTTTTCCAGACCCATGGCTTGGGGCCGGGGCATCCGTCGCAACAACAACGACGGAACCAGCAGCAGGGCCAAGGTCGTGAGGAGAGTCAGACTCAGAGGGAAACGGGCAATTCTTGGATCGACCTTCATCCGTTCGGCCAGTCAGCAGCTTGCAGCGGTTGCACCGTAAAGGGTGGTGCGCTGGCGCACAGGGCGGTGTTTGCTGCGGGCCGCTCCCTTCAGCGCCTCCACACTCTGGCGCGTGCCTCCGGCCGCTCCGGCCATGGTGCTGATGTGTTCCTCCATCAGCGTGCCCCCCAGATCATCACAACCCCAGTCCAGCGCCTCAGCGGCCACGGGCAGGGTGAGTTTCACCCAGCTGGATTGGTGGTGGCGAATCCAGGGGCCCAGCAGCAGGCGGGCCTGGGCCGTGAGCAGCAACATGGCCTCAGGGTCGGGCTGATCCCGACCCACCCGGGCCCGGAGGGGAGCGGGGGCCGACGCGCCAACAAAGGGTAGAAGAATGAACTCGGTGAACCCCGTGCTCCCCTCAAGCCAGGCCTGCTGCTGCAGAGATGCCAGGGTGCAGAGATGGGCCAGCTGTTCCCTTGGAGTTTCCACATGGCCGGCCAAGAGGGTGCTGGTGGTGGGCAACCCTGCCTGATGCACCTGGCGGATCACCGTCACCCAGGTTCTGGCACAGAGCTTCTCAGGGCAGATCAATTGCCTGACCCTTGGACAAAGCACCTCTGCAGCCGTTCCCGGCACTGAGTTCAGGCCAGCCTGGCGGAGGGTTTGAATGACGTCCCTCAGTGGCAGGTTATCGCGTTGGGAGATAAAAAGAAGTTCCTGGGGGGAAAAGGCATGCACGTGGAGGCGGGGAGCGGCTTCCTTCAGATCCGCCAGGAGGGCCACCGCATGGTCCAGATGTCTACCGTTGGTCGTGGCGTCAGGATCCAACCCTGCCTGCAGGCACAGCTCGGTGGCTCCAAGAGCCTGAGCTTCTGCCGCCTTTTCTCTGAGCGTGGATCGCTCCAACCGAAACGCTCCTTCCTCGCCCTCCGAGCGTCTGTAGGCACAGAATCCACAGCGCAGTACGCAGTGATTGGAGGGATTGAGGTTGCGATTCACCACGTAGCTCACGGTGTCGCCCACCATCTCCCGCCTCCACTGATTGGCGGCCTGTCGGACCCCTTCCCGCTCCTGGGCCGTCCACTGCCGTTCCATGAGGCGGAGCCCGAAATGCAGCAGATCTGCCAGAGGGAAAGGGCCGAATGGCTGGTCCTTCGTCTGCCGGTTCAGAACGAGGAGCTGATCAAGGAGAGGCTCTAGGGGCGCAAAGACATCTGAAACGTTCCCCAGGGGGGGGGGGACCAGAAGGTTGCCAGCCAACTCCCAGGCTTCCCGATCCACCAGAAGCGAGGGACTCGAGGAGAGGGTGCTCATCGCTTCCGGGGTTTGTCGTCCCGTCGTCTGCGCTTGTCTTGCCAATCCACAGCGGAGAGATAGACCACACCAGCGGTGACAAAGAGAAGAAGACCAGACGCCAGGGCAGCCAGGAGTGTGGAGGTGGAGGGGAGAGCCTCAGAAATTGAGAGTGTTATCACCGTTGCGTCCCCAGATCACCATCGCGATCGAAAAGGTGAAGCTGGCAGCAAGAGCAGCCCAACCGAGGGTGATCAGCATGGAGGCGATCATGACACTGATGCCAGCTTACCTAAACTCCACCACACTTCCACGCAACGGTTGCCCTGCCATGTCGCGCTCGCCGCTCACCACTCCGGAACGGCAGGTTCGCCCATCCCAGCAGCAGGCGCCCTATCCACGGGTGCGAGTGATCGTGCTGGACGATGACGTCAACACCTTCGAGCATGTGGTGAAGGTTCTGGTGCGATACATCCCAGGAATGAACCCGGATCAGGCCTGGAAGCTTGCCCATCAGATCGACGGGGAGGGGGCAGCGGTGGTGTGGAGTGGACCCCAGGAGCAGGGGGAGCTTTACCATCAGCAGCTCGGTGGGGAGGGGCTCACCATGGCCCCTCTGGAATTCAGCTGATCATCCGCCATGGGACGCGTGGTGATTACTCACAGCACCTACATCGAGGGGTTGATCCCCCTGTTGAAACAACTCGCGGACGACCCTGGCATCAGCACGGTCACCCCTGCGGTGATCAGCCGGGTACGGGGCCGCTCCTCCCTTCTCTCCCTAAAGGTGTCCACACCGATCACCGGTGGCTACAAGGTGAATGCGCGTCGGGCCAGCACGGCTCAGGAGGTGTTTGTCGTGACCACCCTGAGCCGGCAGGCGCTTCAGGAACGCATCGATGCGCTGCTGTCGTCCCGGTGAGGGATTGAGACACAAGACTGATCGGATAGGGGTGAACCGCTGTGCCGTCTTGCCCCAGTGTTCGACCTGGTGGAACCAGAAGGGGCTTCAAGAGCGGAGCTTCGTTTCCGGCTGCAAGGCCGATATACGTTGCCACCGCCGCAGACTCCCCATGTCGAAAAAGGAGTCAGATCAGAAAACTGTGAAAGGCAGTCACCAACACAGCAGTTCGGTCCCACTTTAGGGGGTACGAAGAGCTTCCACCGCCTTTCATTCCCGTTCACTCAGAACCCCTGGCCCTTGGCCAGGGCCACACCTCGCGCACCTCCTGCAGGTGTTTGGCGCATTCCGCTTCCCGTTGTTCATGGCCTTCCGCATGAAGCAGGAAGGTGACATGTCCCAGCTTGCGCCCCAATCTTGGAGCCTTCCCATACCAGTGGAGCGTGGCACCGTCCATCGCCTCCAGAGCCTGCCGTTGCTGCTGGTAGTCGGCCTGCACCTCCGCACTCTCGTTGGCGGCATAACCCAGCAGATTCACCATCAACGCCCCCTTGACGTGTGGCTCAGTCAGCCCCATGGGCAGACCCGCCACGATGCGCACCTGTTGGGCAAACTGGTTGGTGCGGCAGGCCTCCAGGGTGAGGTGTCCCGAGTTGTGCACCCTGGGGGCCACCTCGTTCACCATCAGACCTTGAGGCCCGTAGAAGAATTCGATTCCCATGACACCCACGTAGTTGAGGGACGTCACCAGCGACATGGCCACATTGCGGGCGTAGGCCTCCACCGCATGGGGCACGGGTGCGGGGTACACCACCCAGTCGCAGACCTGATCCCGCTGGTTGGTCTGCACCAGTGGGAAGCAGCGCACCTGTCCAAGTTGATCTCGGCAGGCCACCTGGGCCAGCTCCATATCAAATGACACGTGCTCCTCCAGCAGCCAATCTTCGGCTCGCTGGCTCGCCAGATGCTCCTCCAGCTGGCTCTGGCTCTCGAGAATGCAGGTTCCCCTGCCGTCGTAACCTCCGCTTGCTGCTTTGGCCATTACTGGGAAGGAGAGGCCTTCGGGCAGACGTGGAGTAGGGGGGAGGCTGGTGTCGAACCCGGTGGGTTGCACCGAGACATGGTCCGTAGGCCAGCATCCTTCCGCCTGCAGCGGATCGTCTATGCGCTCCCTGCGGGGAGGGGGAGGGTAGGCCGACTCCATGGGCGCCCAATGGGGAGTTGGCAGATTCAGCTGATTGAGCAGCTGGCGCTGGCTCCGCTTGTTGATCAAGGGGGCCAGGGACGACAGGGAAGGGAAAAAAGGAATGCCCTCCCGTTCGAGGATCTCGAGTTCAGCGATGGGAATCCATTCATTTTCAAAGCTGATCTGGCCAGCCCGCTGGGCAAGGGAGCGGGTGGCCACCACATCACTGAGGGACCCGACCACCACACTGGCAGCCTCTCGGGTGGCGGGATCGTTGGGATCCGGGGTCTGCACGTGGAGGTCCACTCCCAGTTTCTTGGCCTCCCGCGCCAGCATCCAGGCCAGCTGTCCTCCACCGACGATTCCAATGGAAGCGCTGCTACCCACGGCCTGGATCCTGCTCCTGCTCACCATCGCATGGCCCTAGGCTATCGACCGATGACCGGCCACCAGAGAACGCACCAGACTGAGCAGGAGCACGATCAGGAACAGAGCCAGCCCTACCGTGCAGGCGTAGCTGATTTCCAGTTCCCCGAAGGCCTGGTCATACACGTAATAGACAAGGGTCCGGGTGGAATCGGCCGGCCCCCCCTGGGTCATCAGGAACACTTCCTCAAACACCTTCGTGGCCCCCAGAGCGGAGATCACCGCCACAAGCGACACGTAGGGCATCAGGAGCGGGAGAGTGACATGGCGATGCCGGCTCCATCCCTCACAGCCATCCAGCGCCGCCGCTTCGTAGAGCTCTGAAGGAATGCCCTGGAGCCCGGCAAGGAAGATCACCATGTAGTACCCCAGCCCCTTCCAGAAGGTGACCAGCATCACCGAAGGCAAGGCCAGGCCTGGGGACGTGAGAAAGCCAATCGGGGTGAAGGATTCCCCAAGAAGCACTTTGAGCCATCCATTGATCAGGCCGTTCTCCGCATAGAGCCAACGGAACGCAATGGCCGCCACCACGAGGGATACCAATACCGGTGTGTAGTAAGCGGCCCGAAGCAGGTGAATCCCCGGCAGTCGGCGGTTCACGAGCACGGCCAGAGCCAGCGATCCAAGCACGATGGGGGGAACCACACCCAGCAAATAGAGGAAGGTCGTGAGGGTTACCCGTCCCATCATCGGATCGCTCAGCAGGCGGCGCAGGTTGGCCAGGCCGATGAATTGCAGCGGGGAATCGACATCCAATCCGCTGGTTGTGAAGCTCAGCAGGAGGGCCATGGCTGCAGGGATCAGCACCGAAAGCAGCAGCAAGGAGAGGGCGGGAGTCAGGAACAACCAGGGCACCACCCGCCCAGATGACGGTGATCCCTCCGCATGATCCGGGGCAGGAGTGGCAGCTGAGAATGGAGCCATCGCCAGAGCCTACGCAGATCTCCCATGTGTGCCCAATCCCAAGCCATCGTCAGTGCCACGGAGAAGGTTCTGCAGGTGGCCCTGCCCCACGATCCCTATCCCATCGTGATCCAGGCCGGCGGGCTGCAGCGCATGGGGCAATGGGTAACCACCCATGCGGTGCGGCCCGGCAGCAGGGTGTTGCTGGTGAGCAACCCGGTGGTTCATGAGCACTATGGACAACGGGTGGAACACAGCCTGTTGGAGGCCGGCCTGGAGGTGAGCTCCCTGGTGCTGGAAGCCGGTGAGGACCAAAAAACTCTCACCACTGTGGCCACCATCTATGACGCCGCCCAGCAGCACCGTCTTGAGCGCAGTTCCCTGATGGTGGCCCTGGGCGGTGGGGTGGTGGGCGACATGGTGGGTTTTGCTGCTGCCACCTGGCTCCGGGGGGTGGCCGTGGTCCAGGTGCCCACGACGCTTCTGGCCATGGTGGATGCGGCCATCGGCGGCAAGACGGGTGTGAACCATCCAGGAGGAAAGAATCTGATCGGTGCCTTTCACCAGCCAAAGGCGGTGCTGATCGATCCTGAGGTGCTGGTCACCTTGCCGGAGCGGGAATTTCGGGCCGGCATGGCCGAGGTGATCAAATATGGGGTGATCGGGGATCGGGCCCTCTTCGAGTCTCTAGAGGCCCGGGCCCACCAGGATCCAGAGGGTGGCCTGTCTTCCCTTGGCGCCGTCGGATCCTCACTGCTGCAGGAAATCCTGGAACGATCCGCCGCTGCCAAGGCCCAGGTGGTGGCCGCTGATGAGAGGGAGGGAGGGCTCAGGGCGGTGCTCAACTACGGCCACACCCTTGGCCACGTGGTGGAAACCCTCACGGGTTACACCACCTTCCTCCATGGAGAGGCGGTGGGGCTTGGGATGGTGATGGCCGGCACGATCGCTCGGCGAATGGCTTTGTGGGATGCGGATGCGGAGGGGCGCCAGAGGGCTCTGGTGGCCGCAGCCGGCCTGCCCCTTCAGGTTCCCCCTCTGGATCCGGAGGCCGTGCTGCACACCCTCCAGAGCGACAAGAAGGTGCGCCAAGGGCTAGTGCGCTTTGTTCTACCCACCGCCATCGGCCAGGTGGTGATCCGGGATGACGTGGACGAAGGCACCATCCTCGAGACCTTGCGCATTCATCAGGCTTGCCCGTAGACCTGAGGGTTCCACGGCGGAGCTGAGGGCTGCTCCTCCAGAAATGGGGGATCCAGCAGGCAGCGGCTCTGCACCACCGGCGCCCACCTGCCCCCGCCAGAACGCCCGAAGACCAGCCAACGAAAATCCCCCGTGGCCCGGGGATCCACCAGACGAAGAAGCTGCTCTCGCTGGCTCAGCACCTCCGCAAGGTTGGACTGGGGCGATGCACCGAGGGCGGAAAGGCGTTGGGCCAGCCCCAGGGCCAGCAGCGCTTCCCCCTGACGCCGTTCCCCGAGGCAGTTCCAGCCGGTGGCGGCAGCCGCCTCCTGGGTGGCCTCCACACAGAGATGGGCCGTCAGATCCCACTGGCCGGGATCCAGGAAAGGATCGGTGCTGGCTTGTTGCCGGTGGTAGGCCATGAGGGTGCCGTCGCCCCGGGTTGGAGCGTAGTAACGGTTGGCTTCCAAGGCATAGTCAATCACCAGCAGGACGCCCTCCCGCAGCCCGCGGGCGCAGGCCTCAAACCAGGGCAACAAACCGGTGTGCAGCTCCGTGCACCAGCCGGTTTGCAGGCTCGTGGAGGAAGGGACAAGTCGTGCCATCCCGTCCTGTTCTGCCGGGGGCAGCACATCCCCTGCCGTCAGAACCAGCTGGTGCCCCTCAAGGGATACCAGCTGACTTCGCCACTGCTGGCCATCCCAGACCACCCGATCCACGGCCAGGGCATCAAGCACCTCATGGGCGATCACCACTCCCTGCAGGGGATCGGGGTAAAGCGCCTCCCAGCTGGACCAACGCGCTGGCACGGGCGATGCCTCCAATCGCCTGGCCTGGCGGGCGGCCATGCCCGGATTGGGATCGAGCAACACAATCTCCGTGCGAGCCGCGAGATCGGGTCGCTGCTGGACCAGCCCCTGCACCACCTGCTGGATCAGCTGCCCCTCCCCAGGCCCAGCCTCCAGAAGGCTGAGCCGCTCCCCAGGAATCTGCTCCAACCACTGGATCAGCTGGGGGAGCAGAAGCTCTGCGAATTCCCCACCCAGGGAGGGGGAAGTGGCGAAATCTCCTCCAGGACCAATGCGTGCCCGACCATTGCCGTAGTAGCCGTGGTCGGGATCGTGGAGCACCCACTCCATGTACGTGCGAAAGGGCACGCATCCCCCGAGATCCACTAGTCGGTGAAGAAGCCACGGCGGTATCGACCCAGACATCAGAGAGAATGAAAGGCAACGGTTTGTTGAGGGAGATCCTTCATGAGGAATGCACCAGCTGCGGTGATGGCTCGGAACATCAGAACGGTTGCGCTGACCATCTTCCTTGCCGTGGTTTTGGTGTGGAATACCGGTTGGGCATCGCCTGCGATGGCGGATGACAATCCGGATCTGCTGCCTGATCACCCCACCCCCGTGATCGATCTGGCCCGAATCCTCACCGATGGACAGCGCACAGCCCTTGAATCAGAGTTGCAGGATTTCGCCACCACCAGTGGCTGGAAGCTGCGTGTGCTCACGCAATATGACCGAACACCAGGCCTGGCGGTGAAGGAGTTCTGGAATCTGGATGAACGCAGCCTGCTCCTAGTGGCCGATGAACGGGGTGGCAATCTGCTCAACTTCAATGTGGGAGATGCTCTCTTCTCCTTGATGCCAAGAACCTTCTGGGTGGAGTTGCAGACCCGATTCGGCAACCAGTATTACGTGCGTGAGCATGGCCGAGATGGCGCCGTGCTGGATGCCCTTCACGCGGTGAAGGGATGCCTGGCCATCGGGGGGTGTCAGGTTGTGCCAGGGCTGCCACAGGAGCAATGGCTGCTCACCCTCTGCACATCCATTCTTGGGGGGTTGATCGTGGGGTTCGCGGCTTTTCCGCGGCAGGAGGGACGGCGCATCGAATGGCTCTGGGTGCTCTTGCTTTCACCCCTGTGGGTGATCCTCTTTGGTGTATTCGGGGTGGCTCCGATCGTTACCCGCACCAACGATCTGCTTCCCCTGATTCGCAATGGCCTGGGCTTTGGAGCCTCCGCCGTGGCCGCCTATCTGATTGCCCAGACCACCCTCGGCAGGGAACGGTTCCAGAAAGGAGGATCCTGATCCCAGTACAAAAAAAGCCGGCTCCCCTAAGGGGTGCCGGCTTGAAGTGACCTTTCTGGATCAGCGGTTGGACTGGCGGATCGTCTCCAGCTGGCACTCCAAGCTGTCTCCCTTGCAGGTGTTCACCTGCTGGATAGCCACCCTCTGCCACTGATCCTGGGAGAGCTCACGGAGCCTAGAAAGATTGTCTTCGTAAAAACGCCGTAGATCTTCAAACCTCTTGACCGGCTGCCCGTAGTAGCTGCTTCCAGCCAGAGTGGGGAAGGAAGCCCATTCCGGTGCCAACCGCGCAGCCAATTCAGCAGTCAGCTCTCCCCGATCCGCCAGATGCAGGGCACCACGACGCTGAATCAGGTAGAGGGCTCCCTGATCCTGAGAATCAGGACCAAAGCCTGTCAGTCCAAGCCTCCGGGTGACCATGTTCCAGGTAAAAGGCATGAACTGGTATGCACCGGCGGCAGCACTGGCATACCGGGAGGAATACATGACCCGATCAGGATGCCGATCAAGAGTGGGCATGAGGCTACCGCCGAACATGATGCGATACCCCACATCCTGACCATTCGCCCACGTGCCTTCGGCGTAGCGAATGGTGTTGAGCAGTGCACGACGCTCTGGGGTGATCGCAAAAAAAGAGGGAACGGAGGGAGGGGGGGGCATGTAAGCCACTCCCTGTGGTTGGCGGGGAGGCGTGAGCACCTCATCCCAGGCATCGGAAGAATCCGTGGCGTGGACAGGGGGGGCCACAAAAAAACCCAGACCGAGGCACAGAAAAACCAGTGGAAGACGTCGGAAGCTGAACAATGGAGTGCAGGCAGAGGACAGTTCGCATCACTGGATGGATACGGAGATATCGGAGGGACTTGGAGGGAAGATCAGCGCAATGCTTGAAGCTCCCCCAACGTTGTGTGAGAGAAAAACCCTCAGATACCTGAAGAATCGATTAGAAACTTCGCGCTAATTTGCCCATCCAAGTCTTGAGTGTCGACGTATCGAGTGACGCTCAAGAAACCGTCCATCTGCGGCGGCCTATGGCGAATGCGGCCCAAAACCCAGATCCTGATTAGGTCTGAGCGTTGTTCGTAGACAAGCTGTTCCCTGACTTCATCGCAGAACGATCGGATTTGCTGATCATCTGTGCAGCTGGTGATGGAGAAGTTCCGCTGCCCGCTGGCTCCCATCTCTGCTCACCCGTGGGCGTCGCGGGGCGACCAGCGGTTCATCCAATTCCCAGGCCCCTCTGCGAAAGGCCTCCTCCTCCAGCAGGCGATGCCAACCTTCCTCCTTCAGGGCCTTCTCGAGCACAGGAGCCTCGGCGAATCCCGTTCGCCGCACCACATGCAGTCCAACCCCCTGTTGAAGCGCTTCGCAGAAACTGCTGTAGCCGGGTTTGGTGATCATCCGCGCTGTCAAGGGCATCACATCCAGGGGCCGTAGATCTGGTGGCAGCAAGCGGCCATTCGGCGCTTCCTGCAGCACGGGATCGACACCCACAAACACATGCTGCGGCCAGAGGGTGAGCCAGCGGGAATCCATTGCCATGCCCAGCCCACCGAAACTGATCAGTATGCAGCGCTCACGATCAGAGGGGAGATCCAGGCGCCGGGCCACCTCCGCAGGGTCCACCCTGGGCGTGGAACTGGTGAATCCCACATCAACACTGCTGATCTTCCAATCCATAGGCAGCGAGAGGGGGCAGCGCAGCAGCAGGTCGCCCTGCTGGTAAAGCGCCAGGGCCTGATCCGCCCAGGGAAGAAAGGGGCCACCCAGGGGGCGGTAGATGGCATCCCAGCCAAAACTGGCTAGCCAGATCAGGGGGCACATCACGCGCTTCGCCAGCAGCGCCGCACTGGGGGGGACATCCGCAAGGATCAGGGGTTGCGATGGCTGGGCCGCAAGCCAGGCGGCCTCCCCTTCCACTTGGGCGGGCAAGCCGGCCTCGAGCATCTCCAGAGCCTTCAGAGTGCCTTCCGGATCCAGATCCAACGCATTGGTCTGCAACATGCCGATGTCCCAGCGGCAGGGCCTGATCTCGAAGGGAGTGTCCCCCATCGCCAGCTTCAGGAACCCTGGGGCGATGGCGGTGGAAAGCACCAGTCGGACCTCTGGAGCCCTTTTGGCCAGCTCGCATAGAACAGAGGCGGTGCGAGATGCATGGCCATAGCCGTGGCTGCTGATGCAGGCGTAAACCAACATGGGCGCTTCAGAGCCTCGGCAGTGGCCAGAGCTGTTGCTCATAGAGGAGCGTTCCATCCAAACCGTACCAGCGGTGGGAGACCTTTCGAATCTCTCCTTGGGGATTGAGCTGCACCCAACTCAGGTGGCGCAGGGCCCTGCCCTGCAGATCCACCCCATGGCGGGGCACGGAGGCCGTATTGAGGTACATGGTTCCCTGGCGGTCCCGGCAGAAGCTCACCCGTTCCCCACCCCCCCGCCTGAGCTGGTGATGCATGTGTCCAAACACCACGAGGGGCACCGGACGCTCCCGGCGGATGCGGGCAATGGCCAGGGCCAGATCCTGATCCCCCCAGTCGCAGGCGGGCTGCTTCCAATCCCGTCCACAGGGGTCCTTGGCCTGGCTTCCCAGCCCCGCTGGCCCGGAGTGGGCCAGAAGCACCAGGGGGAGAGAGGGATCTGCCCTCAGTGCAGCCCCGCAGATTCGCTCCACCGATTCCTCAAGGGCCACAGGGCCATAGACGGCCTGCATGGCTTTGGACAGGTGGTAGCCACCCCCTGCTGTGCAGGGCCTGCCCCCCACCACCGCAAGGCCGGGTGGTCTGAGTTCCCGAAGGTCCCAGCCACAATGCCTGTCTCCCAGCAGGGTGAGCTGCAGCTGGAGCGATGCGCCGGTGGGGTCGTGGCCCGAGTCGTGGTTGCCGAGAACACAGGCCAGGGGGAGGGGCAATCGGGCCAGAGACCTGGGAATCCTCCCTTTGCCATTGCTGAGATCGCCCACCACTAGCAGGCCGTCCGGCGCAAGTGCCAGGAGCAGCTCCTCATCGGAGCGGTCCCATTGATCATGCAGATCCCCGGCGATGGCCACCTGGAGATCCCCTCCTTGAGAGAGGCTGTCTGTCCCCACTAGGCTTGGCTCCATGGTGTTGTCAGGACGGGACTGTCCCATGGATGCAGGCCATCGCCAGGGTGGAGTTGTGGATCATCCTCAATCTCCAGCGGTGGCGTCCGAGGGGGTGAAGGTGCACAGCCCTCCTGCTGAACATCTGCCTGAGGCTATTGCGCAGCTGAAGAAGCAGCGCAATGCCATCATCCTGGCCCACTATTACCAGGACGCCGCGATCCAGGATGTGGCGGACGTGATCGGGGATTCCCTCGAGCTCTCCCGCCAGGCAGCCCGCACGGATGCAGAGGTGATCGCCTTCTGTGGCGTGCACTTCATGGCCGAAACAGCCAAGATCCTGAATCCAGGGAAAATTGTGGTGCTCCCCGACCTGGAGGCAGGATGCAGCCTGGCGGATGCCTGCCCGGCGGAAGGGTTCGCCGCCTTCCGCGCCCAGCACCCCGACCATTTTGTGGTCAGCTACATCAATTGTTCGGCTGCGGTGAAAGCCCAGAGCGATCTGATCTGCACCAGCAGCAACGCAGTACAGCTCGTGCAGCAACTGCCGATGGATCGCCCAATCCTGTTTGCTCCGGATGAAAATCTCGGCCGTTGGGTGGCACGCAACAGCGGACGGGACCTCACCCTCTGGCCGGGAAGCTGCATCGTGCACGAAACCTTCAGTGAGGAAGCCCTCCTGCGCCTCAAGCTGGAGCATCCGGATGCTGAGGTGATCGCCCATCCGGAATGCCAACCTCACCTGCTGGACCTGGCGGATTTCATTGGCTCCACCAGTCGCCTGCTCCAGAGGGCACAGACCAGCTCGTCGACTGCGTTCCTTGTGCTCACAGAGCCGGGGATCCTTCACCAGATGGAGAAGAAGGTTCCCGGAAAAACCTTCTATCCCGTTCCAGGGGTGGATGGCTGTTCCTGCAACCTCTGCCCTTACATGCGCCTGAACACCTTGGAAAAACTATGGCGCTGCCTGGAGGATCTGGAGCCCCGTATCGAGCTGGATGAGAACCTTCGGCAGCGGGCCCTGGTGCCGATTGAGCGGATGCTGGCCATGAGTGCCTGAACTCTCCCCGTCCACAGCGGCTTTCCCGGCAGACGGCCCCCTCCGGCTGACTCCCGAAGGTCTTTACTGCGTGCCGGCCCGCGCCTGGATCGATCCCTGGCGTCCGGTTGCCCAGGCACTCCTCACCCACGCCCATGCGGACCATGCCCGCCCAGGCAGTGGGGCCTATTGGGCAAGTGCTCCCAGTGAGGGGGTGCTCCGAGCCCGACTCGGGGCCGAGATTCCCCTCACGAGCCTGCCCTATGGAGCCGAGCGGAAACTCGGGGATGCCCTCATCTCGTTCCATGCGGCGGGCCATGTGTTGGGGTCGGCCCAGATCCTGATCGAGGCGGCGGGGGAGCGCTGGCTGATCAGCGGTGATTACAAGCGTGATGCTGATCCCAGCTGCGCCCCCTTCACCCCCATCCGGGCGGATGTGTTCATCAGTGAGGCCACCTTTGGTCTGCCCCTCTACCGATGGGCCCCGGGCTCCGTGGTGGCGCGTGAGATCCTGGAGTGGTGGCGGGGAGCGCCTGCGGTGCCCTCCGTGCTCTGCTGCTATGCCTTCGGCAAGGCCCAACGACTCTTGGCCGAGCTGCGAGCGCTTGGTGTGCAGAGCGAGGTGCTGGTGCACGGCGCAATCCAGCGCCTGATGGAGCCCTATCGAGCCCAGGGCATCACCATGGTGCCCACCCGGCCTGTCAGTGCCTTACCCAGGGGGGAAAGCCTTGCCGGGCGCCTGATCCTGGCCCCACCATCCGCCCTGCGGACCCCCTGGATGCGCCGGTTCCAGGGAGCGCAGACCGCGTTTGCCAGTGGTTGGATGGCCGTGCGGGGAGTGAAGCGGCGCAAGGGGTTGGGTCGAGGATTTGTCCTCAGTGACCATGCTGATTGGCCCTCTTTGGTGCGCACCATCGAGGACACAGGAGCCCGGCAGGTGTACCTCACCCATGGCCACGGCGATCCCTTGGCCCGCTATCTCCAGGAGCAGCGGGGGATCTCTGCCCAAACCCTACGTAGCAGCGAACCTGGGGCCTGGAGCCGGGAGGAGGAGACCCACTCAACAACGGAGCTTGATGTAACCGACGGCTGAGGTGAGCGCCAGCACGAAGCCCGGCCAGAACAACCACCAGCCCGCGGCCCAGGCCAGGGAGTGGGAAGGCCAGGCCGCAGGCCAGAGCAGCATCAGAAGCGAAACAAACTGCAGGATGGTCTTGAGCTTGCCGCTCCAGGATGCCGGGCCGCCGCTGCCCTGATGGGCGCGCCAGCCGGAGATCAGCAGTTCCCGGGCCAACAGCAGCCACACAGCCACAAGAGGGAGCCTGCCCTGGCTGGCCAGCCAGAGCAGCGGAGCACACACGAGGAGCTTGTCGGTGAGGGGATCCAATCGGGCACCCCAGACCGATCCCCCCCCACTGCGGCGGGCGAGCCAGCCATCGAGAGCATCACTGAGGCCTCCGAACAGCAACAAGCCCCAGGCCACCCCTGCCCAGCCCTGTTGGAGGGCCAGCAGAAGCGGAAGACCCAGGAGGCCTCGAAGCACGGTCAATCCATCAGCGAGCAGACGCCCTCGAGAGCGAAGGCGATCAGGGGAAGGGGGGAGGGGCATGGGCCATGCCGGTTCCGGCGCACCTACAGAATGATCCTTCAAAGACATGGAGCACCATGGTGGTGGAACGGGCTGTCGCAGAGGTGATGACCTCCCCGGTCTTCTCCGTCCGTCGCGAGACCCCCCTCCAGGAGGCCGTAACCCTGCTGAGCAGCCACCACATCAGCGGCCTGCCCGTGGTGGACGATCGGGGGGGGCTGGTGGGAGAGCTGAGCGAAAAGGATCTGATGGTGCGCGAAAGCGGCTTTGAGGCGGGCCCTTACGTGATGTTTCTCGATGCGGTGATCTACCTGCGCAACCCCCTGGAGTGGAACCGTCAGGTGCATCAGGTGCTGGGTAGCACCGTGGGGGAGGTGATGACCGCCAACCCTCACACCTGCACACCCTCCACCACCCTTCCCCAGGCGGCTCGCCTGCTGAACGATCGCCGGGTGCAACGGTTGTTCGTTGTGAATCAGGAGGGAGCGATCGAGGGGGTGATCACCCGCGGCGACGTGGTGCGAGCCCTGGCCCAAGCCGGCTAGCTCCCGGATCCCAGGGCAGCACCTGCCCTTCCGCCACAAGCCAGAGCCGCTCCCGCGGGGGGCAGGGATGGCCTCCTGTGAGGGAGCCGAATGCAGGCAGCACCAGGGTGGCCTGCACGGGATCGAAGGCAAAGCACGGCACCCGCAAGCGGTCTACCGCGTTGCCCACCACCGCCACCGGATGGCGATGACCGCAGAGGTTGAGCAGGCCAGCCCTCGGCTCGGGTGCATGGCTCAACCACCAGGGCCCAAGCGCCTGCGACGGTTCCTGAACCAGCCCTTCCAGCCAGCTCCCCCGCTCGTGGTTGCCGCCGATGAGGCGCAGGGGGCATCCCATCAACTCCGGCAGGGCGGCAATCTTGTGCCGGAGCTCTGCCGTGAGGCCCAGGCGGCTGTGGATCAGGTCGCCCAGCACCACCACCTCCCGGGGGTGGTGCTGATGCACCAGCGACAGCAGGGGGTTGAGGGTAGCCCCATCCCCATCGCTGGGGAGGGGGACGCCAAAGGCCTGAAACACCTCCGCCTTTCCCAGATGCAGGTCGGCCACCAGCAGCACCCTGCGCTCCGGATCCCAGACCGCCCGTTGGGCCAACAGCTCCAGGGCATGGCTTTGCCACCGGAAGGGACAACGGCCCGGATCGGCCATCAGGTATTGACGGAAGGCAGACCCATGGCGGTTCGGTAAGCCCCCCTTCCCTGGATAGCACCAATTTTCGCCTGAATAGCGGGAAAGGGGGAGAGATCGATCTCCTTGCAGAACAGGGGAAGATAGGCCAGGTAGGCCTGCACGGCGCAATCCGCTGCCCCCCAGGCCGAAGCCCCAGGCAATGCCGCCAGCAGGGAAGTCCCCGTGGCCATGCGTGGCTCCAGAACTCCAAGCTGGCGGATCAGCTCCTCGGGGCGGGTGGAGGCAGACACCAGGGCGGGGCCGAGGGTGGCGTTGGCATAGAAGAGCCACTGGGCCGTGAGCGATCGCCACACTGGGGAGTCGCTCTCCTTGGCGTGGTGTTCGGCGAGGTGCAGCAGGATCGCGCCACTCTCAAAGAGCGCGAGGGGCTGGCCATCTGGGAGGGAGAAGGAGGCATCCAACAGGGCCGGCACCTTGCCGAAGGGATTGATGGTGAGAAATGCGGGTTCGCGCTGCTCCCCTGCAGCCAGATCGATCGCAACCCAAGAGTAGGGAATGGCTTTCTCCTCGAGATACCAGCGCACCAGGGAAGCCCTGCTGCGGGCTCCGCCGTAAAGCGAGAGGGTCATAGGGAGATCTCCGAGGGTGGCTCCCCATCATCGGAGCCCAGAATCCACCCATTCGCCTCGGTGCCATGGCTGCCGATCTCCTTTGGCTGGCGCCCCATCTGCAAAGCCGCATCCGCCGGGGGGTGGTGGGGAGCAGCCGCTATGCCCAGGCTCTGCGCCGGGCCATTCGGGAGGCCGCCGTGGACCCTCAAGCCAAACCGGTGTTGATCAGCGGCGAACCTGGGCTGGAGAAAGACAATCTTGCCGCCCTGATCCATTTCAGCTCCCCGGCGCGGCGGCAACTGATGGTGCGCTTCAACTGCGCCCTGCTGAGGGCCGATGGCGCTGAGCTCTTCAGCCCCGAGCGCGACCACCCTCCCCTGCTTGAGATGCTCGGCGAAGGAGCCCTTCTTCTCGATCAAATCGATCGGGCCGACCCCGCCCTCTATCCAGCCCTGCTGGAGCTGGTGAAAAGCGGCACCTGGATTCAGCCCCAGAACGGGACCCATCATCACTTCCCCGGTCGGGTGTTCCTCACCGCGGAGACGAGCCAGGATCTGGGCGACAGCGTGCGTTCGATTCGGGTGCCACCCCTGCGGGTGCGTCGGGCCGATCTGGGGGAGTGGCTGCGCTACGCCGTCCGTCAACGGAGCCTGAGCCTGGGCTGGAACCAGCCCCCCCAGGTGAGTGATGCCCTGATCAAACGCCTGCAGGGTCACGACTTCCCTGGAAATGTGCGGGAGCTGGTGACTCTGGTGGACCGGGCCCTGCGCCAGTGCAGCGGCACCCACCCCGCGGTGCTTCCGGAGGATGTGTTCTGGACGGAGTCCCGCCGCAGCCGACCCCGCTTCGATGTCTGGCGCTGGAAACCCCAGCTGCGGGGATGGATGCGATCCCCAGTGCTGTGGAACGGCCTGCTCTTCGGGCTGGTGAGCTGGGTGTTCTTGGGGTTGAACCTCTGGCTGTGGCTGGGCCCGCAGGATCGTAGCCACAACGGGTCTCTCAATCTCTTCTGGGCCTGGTGGTGGCCCCTGATCCTGCTCACCTATCCCCTGGTGGGGCGGCTCTGGTGTTCCTTCTGTCCGTTCATGGTGTGGGGAGAAATCGCCCAGCGCCTGTCCCGAGCACTCGGACTCCAGCCCATGCCCTGGCCCAGGGGTGACAGTGACCGCTGGGCAGCGCCCCTCATGGCGGCTGGGTTTGGGGCCATCCTTCTCTGGGAGGCGGTGGCGGATCTGCCCAACCGCGCCTGGCTGAGCAGCTGCCTGCTGTTGCTCATCACCGCCGGGGCGGTGTTGGGCTCCTTGTTCTACGAGAAGCGCTTCTGGTGCCGCTATCTCTGTCCGGTGGGGGGCATGAACGGTTTGTTCGCCAAACTGGCCATCAGCGAGCTTCGCGCCCAGGTAGGCACCTGCAGCGGGAGCTGCAGCAGTTACGCCTGCTTCAAGGGGGGGCCTGCCGAAGGGGAGGGGTTGTCGACCGCTGGCTGCCCTCTGGGCACCCATCCTGCTCACCTGAGCGACAACCGAAACTGTGTGCTCTGCCTCACCTGTGTGCAGGCCTGCCCCCATCGCTCCGTCCAGCTCCGCCTGCGTCCTCCGGCCGCCGACCTGCAGCGGAACATGGATCCGCCCCAGGGGGAAATGGGCCTGATCCTGGTGTTGGCAGGCAGCCTGTGCCTGCACCACTGGGACAGGCTCCTGGGCCGACTTCCCCTGGCGCCTTCCAGCCTGGAGAATGGCCCCTGGCTTCCCCGCCTGGCCTGGGGCACCGCCGCCCTGGCCCTTCCTGCTGCCGCGTATGCCCTGGTCTGGGGCCTCACCCGCCTGAGAGGGGCCGCGGTGGTGAGTGGCTCCAGGGCCCTCTCCCGGCTGGAGTTGGCCCTATATGCCGGTCTCCCCCTTCTCTGGGGGTTGATGCTGGCCGATCACCTGCCTCTCGGCATGACGGAAGGCGGAAGGGTTTTGCCTGTGAGCCTCGCGTCCTGGCAGCCGGATCTGGCGAAGCTGCTGCCCTCATGGAGCGCAGATGGCCATGTGATCGCCTTCTGCCAGACCCTTGCGGTGCTGGTGGGTGCGGGAGGAACGGTGGTGCTTGTGCGCCGCCTCCTGCAGCCCACCGCACTCGCCTGGCTCGCCATGGCCAGCTTCACCTTGGCGTTCGCCGCTGCCGGTCGCTGGCTGGTGGCGGTTCCGATTTAGAGACGGCAGATCCTGTGCAGATCGGCAGGGCTGTAGAGATCCACCGGAGCCTCCGGGAGGCTTTCCTGGAAGGGGATGCGCTTCGTCAGGAAGTGTGCCGCTCCGATGCTGTTGCCTAGCTCAACCCGGGCCACCCCATGGCTGCGCCGCCAGGCCTGACAGGTTGCCAGGGTGTCGAATCCGGCTCCGCCCGCGATCCCGGGGGGGAGCAGGGCCAGCAGAAAAGCGACCAGGACGGGCCATTGTCCCCCGGGCAATGGGTGACTGTGGCGCACCTGCCGTGGCCGGCCGAGATAAACCCAGGCCTGGCGTCCATCGGTCAGGGGGCGCCAATGGCGCTGGTACAGGCGGGGAGCACCTTCAAAGGCGTCGATCGAGTCAAGGGCTTCCATGGGAAGGGCATAGAGCTCCCCGCGAATCCGCCCCTCTCCGGCGATGGCCATGGGAAACGGTCCCAGATCGAAGAGACAAGCCCCCTCCAGGATGGCCTCTCCCACCCAGCGGGCAACCTGGAGCCGTGTGTGATTGGACTGGCCCCGTTTGAGGGTTCCATAGACGAACAGCAGGGTCTCTCCAGCGTCCGGAGGGGAGGTCTGGGGGCTTTGGCCTGTGCTGCCTGCCATCCAGTCCCCCGGGCTCCCCCGTCCTGTCGATAATGATGGCAATGGCTCCCCCTTCATGACCATTGCTCTCCTGCTTGTTCTGATGCTGTCCCTGGGGTTGATGGCCTACATCGTCAAGCGCCTAGAGCAGGCCTGATCCGTTCTCTGCTGCACCCCCTGGTTCCATGGCCGGCCTGACAGATCCCTCCCTCTCCCTCGCCCCTATCCTGGCGCTGGTCTGGCCTCCCCAGGCCTATCTTTGGTTTAAATCGCTCCATATCGTGGGGGTGGTGGTGTGGTTTGCCGGGCTCTTCTACCTGGTGCGCCTCTTCATTTACCACAGGGAGGCAGAAGAACTGGCTGAGCCGCTCCGGCAGGCTTTTCAGGACCAGTACGGCCTGATGGAGCGAAGGCTGGCCAACATCATCACCACCCCTGGCATGGCGGTGACAGTGGCGATGGCCCTGGGACTTCTCAGTGTTCAGCCCGCATGGCTCAAGGAGGGTTGGATGCACAGCAAGCTGGCCATCGTGGCCCTGCTTCTGGCGTACCACGCCTTTTGCTACCGGTTGATGGGGCAGCTCCAGAACGGGACGTGCTGCTGGAGTGCCAAGCAGCTGCGAGCTCTGAACGAGCTCCCCACCCTTCTCCTTGTGGCAGCCGTGATGCTGGTGGTGTTCAAGAACCAGTTCCCCACGGGCTGGGCCACCTGGTTCCTCGTGGTCCTGGTGGCGGCAATGGCTGCTTCTATTCAGTTTTACGCCCGCTGGCGCCGCTTGCGCGCCGAGGCCCTCGCCCTCCAATCCTCCACGAGCCGTGCTTCGTCCTGAAGCCCAGAAGCACCCCTTGGCGGCGGTCCTGCGTCAGGTGGGCCCCCAGAGCTGTCCGGGCCGCTGCAACTTTCACTGTCACACCACCTGCAGTGATGGAAGCCTTCGGCCGAGGGATCTGGCCTCCCAGGCCGTTCGGCTGGGACTGGAGCACCTGGCCATTACGGACCACCACCATGGGGGTGCCTACGAGGAGGCGCAGGCCTGTTTTGATCAGCATGCGGCCGCGGGCGAGGCGGTGCCTATCCTCTGGCGGGGTGTCGAAATCAGCGCCCTTTTGGAGGGCTGCCTGGTGCATGTGCTGGCCCTTGGCTTCCAGGACCCCGCACCTTCTCTGGCCCCCTATCTCCAGGGGCAGGCCGTCGTTGGAGCGCCCCTGCGGGCAGATGCGGTGGTGAAGGCGATCCAGGCAGCGGGTGGATTGACCCTTCTGGCCCATCCGGCTCGCTACCGACTTCCCCATCAACGCCTGATCGCAGCCGCTGCAGCGGCTGGCTTTGATGGGGCGGAAGCCTGGTATGACTACGGCATGCAAGGGCATTGGGAACCCACCCCAAGGGTGTGCGAGGCGATCGCAGCGGATCTCCAGGAACGTGGCCTTTTGCAGAGTTGTGGCACCGATACCCATGGATTGGAGCTCCACGGCCGCTAGGGTTTGCTCACGCATTCCTCTCCGGTTCGATGGGACTGTTCGATCGTCTTCTTGGAAACCGCAACGCAGCCAATGCCGGCGGGTCCAATCCTTCTCGGGATGGGGTGAAAGTGGCCGGCTCGGCTGCTGAGGCCAATCCGAAAAAAACCGACAACACCTATTTCCTCGACGCGGATGCCTCCAGCACCCTGGGCGACGTGAATTTCATGCGGCGCTCCAACACCATCCGCCACACCTTCCCCGGCACGTCTGACAGCCCCGGCGACAAGGAAATGGTGGCGGAGGTGGCCTCCATGGAGGCCCGCCTGGAGAAGATGACCCCCGGCCTGGCGGGCATCAACCCCGAGACGGACCCCCAGGTGAATCTCACCGGTGGGGTTCCGAAGCCGGTGAAGAAAACCTTCGCCCAACCCATGTCGGCCTCCCAATTGGCCGAAAAGCTCAAAGGAGCTGCTGTGGGTGGCGTCAACAAGCCTGGCGCTCCTGCTGTGAGCCGCAAGACCAGCGATGCCGAAAAGGATCTGAACGCAACCCCGGCCACCAGCAAGCCAGGCGCCATTGATCCATTCAAGGCCATGGCCAAGGACCTCAACAGCTGAGCTTTCAGCAGACCGCTCCTTGTTCGATCAGTGCTTCGCTGGCGAGGACGAGGTCCCGGAGATGGTTCAGCTGCTCCGGCGTTGAACCCTCCCAGAGTCCACGGTGGTGGGCTTCCAGCAACCGCTCGGCCATATCCCGCAGGGCCCAGGGGTTCGCTTCTCTGAGAAAACCGAGGATCGTCTCGGAGCGGAGCCATTGGTCGCAGATCGCTCCATAGCTCCAATCCGGTACCCGACCGGTGCTGGCGTCGTAGGCGAAGAGATAGTCCAGGCTGGCGGCCATCTCAAATCCGCCCTTGTATCCGTGCCGCTGCATGCCCTCCATCCAGCGGGAATTCAACAGGCGGGAGCGAATCACCTTGTCGAGCTCCTTCTCCAGGCGATGCACCCGGGGGTTCTGGGAACGGGAATGGTCTGCGAACCACAAACCCGGCCGTTCCCCCCGCACCCGCTCCACGGCAGCGCTCAAGCCCCCTTGAAACTGGTAGTAGTCATCTGAATCAAGGAGATCGTGCTCCCGATTGTCCTGGTTGTGGAGCACCACCTGCACCGTGGCGAGGCGATCCACCAGGCCCTGTCGATCAGCCCTGGCCACCACTTCGGCGCTGGGATCAGGCCCCTCACTGTCGTAACGCCAGCTGCTCCAGGCGAGAAAGGCATCGGCGAGATTGGAACGATCCTCCCAAGCCCCACTGTCGATCAGGGCCTGCAGTCCCGCCCCGTAGGCCCCAGGAGCCGATCCATACACCCGCCCCCACTGCCCATGGGCTCGGGCTTGGGCGGCGAGGGGATTCACCCCTTCCTCTTCCGGTAGGGAGGCCACCAGACGGCAGGCCCGATTAAACCAGTTCACGAGCTGGGGAAACGCATCGCGGAACAGCCCTGAAATCCGCAATGTGACATCCACCCTCGGTCGGCCGAGGGCAGGGGCAGGGATGACCTCTACGTCCACCAGCCGTCGAGACGGACCATCCCATCGGGGCCGCACCCCCATCAGGGCCAGGGCCTGGGCGATGTCCTCTCCCCCATTGCGCATGGTGGCCGTCCCCCACACCGAGAGGGCAAGGGAGCGCAGATCCTCCCCCTCTTCCATCAGATAGGTCGCCAGCAGCTGCTCGGCGCTGCGGCGGCCCAGATCCCAGGCGGCTTCCGTGGGGAGACCGCGAAGATCCACGCTGTAGAAGTTGCGCCCTGTGGGCAACACCTCAGGCCTTCCCCGTGTGGGAGCCCCTGATGGTCCGGCGGGGATGCGGCGCCCGGCCAATCCCTTCAACAGGGCCTCCTCTTCGGCGATGCCGCAGGCCATCAAGCGCGGCATCAGCTCCTCGCGCACCCGTTGCAGGGCCCTGCCCAGGGCCTTGCCCTGGGCCATGGACGGCCTGGGGCCGTCCATCCCGAGCAGCTCTTGCATCCAGGCCAAGGCCTCCCCCTCCAGCAGGGCCACCCCATCCCCCACCCGTCGAAGGGCGTGGCTCGCTCCCTGCTGCCACACCTGCAGCCGATGGCGATCCTGAAGAGTCAACATTGTTTCCTCCGGGTCTGCCCAGGGATCCAGCTCCAATCCAAGGTCCTGGGCCAAGGCCTGGGTCAGGCCGGGATGGTCACCCTGGGGGGATCGGGCCAGGGCGAGCAGCAGCTCAGCCAGGATCTCCCCCTCGGGAAGTTGCCCATAGACATGCAGCCCCAGACGGATCTGGGCTTCCTTCAATTCACAGAGATAGCCATCCGCTGCCTCCAGGCGCGCTTCGAGGGGGTCGAATCGGCGGCTGAGCTCTCCGGAGAGACTTGCGCCGAGGGCAGGGGGGAACTTGAGGTCGCCGAGAAGGGTTTCCAGCTGGGGCCGGAGGAGTTCCGTGCGTTCGCTGCCCAGCTCCTGGGCCAGCCAGTATTCATCGAGCAAGGCTTCCAGCCGTTGCAGACTCCCCTCCAATCCAGCCCGACCCAGGGGGGGCGTGAGGTGATCGAGGATCACGGCCTGGGAACGCCGCTTGGCCTGGCTGCCCTCCCCTGGATCATTAACGATGAAGGGGTAGAGGTGGGGCATGGGTCCCAGCGCCCATTCCGGAAAGCAGTTTTCACTGAGGCCCACTCCCTTGCCAGGAAGCCACTCGAGGTTGCCATGTTTGCCCACGTGCACCACCACGTGGGCCCGCTGCACCATCCGGATCCAGAGGTAGGTGGCCAGGTAGGTGTGGGGGGGCGGAAGATCGGGGCTGTGGTAGGTGCGGCTGGGGTCCCGGTCGTATCCCCGGCTGGGTTGGATCAACACCACCAGGGAACCGAATCTGAGCCCATGAATGGGGAAGGCCCGGTCAGTGGGATGCTCCGTAAGGGCTGGATCCGCTTCCGGGGGCCCCCAGAACTGTTCCAGGGTCTGCCGTCCTGCAGGGGGCAGGCCGTCGTACCAGCTCCGGTAGACCGCGAGGGGGAGCCCATCCAAGGCCGGTCGGTGATCACTCTCGGGATCGTTGGTGCGCCCTCCAAGGAGCTGGGTCATCAGGGCCGCTCCATCTGCAGGGAGCGTCTCCGCCAGGCCCAGATCGTATCCGGCGCTCTGGAGGGTGTGGAGCAGGGCAGCTGTGCTGCTGGGCGTATCCAGGCCGACTCCGTTGGCCAGGCGACCATCGCGATTGGGGTAATTGGCCAGCACCAGGGCCAGGCGGCGTCGGTCGGCTGGTGTGCGGCGTAGTTCCAGCCAACGGGTCAGGAGCTCCGTCACCCAGGTGAGCCGGGCCGGATCCGGCACAAGGGTGGACAGGGGAGGGGGCCCCTGGCCAAGGGAGTCCGTCCCGTTTGAAAGGGCCTCCCGGAAGGCTCCGATGCGGGTGGTCATCCGACCGTCAAGCTCGGGGAGCACTACCTGCAGGCTGAGATCCACTGGAGCGAGACCAACGGAGCTGGCGCTCCACCGATCCCGGGGGGCACCGCTGGTGAGGAGTTGGAGCACTGGCACATCCAGTCGGTCCCATAGGGGTGCTCCCAGACCGGCTTCCGCAGCGGTTACGGAGGCAAAGGCCGTGGCACACAGCACGGCCTCCACCTGTTCCTGAGCAAACCAATCCGCCACGCCCGCCTGGATGGCCGTATCCCGCAGGCTGCTCACCCACAGGGCCCGAGGGCACAGACCCCCCTCCCGCAAGGCCGCAAGCAGGCTGTCCATCAGGGCCGTATCCCCCGCCTGTCGCAAGGCTCGGTAGAGCACGAGCCCCACCCGTGGTCCCGGATCCAGGCGCCAGTCATGGGGGAGGGGATCGGGGGCCTCGATGGGGGATGGAGGTGCGGGGGTGTTGCCCTGAAGGAGGGTACCGAGGGCCTCCAGGGCCAGCAGGAGGTTGTCCTCTCCCCCGATCCGGAAACAGCGGGCGAGGCTGAGGTTGAGGGCCCCATCCACGCTCGACAGCGACCCCAGCACCCCATCCTCTTCCGGTGTGCCAGCCAGAACGAGAAGCTGTCGCCCTGCTCCTCTGTTCTGCCAGAGGCGCAACTGATCAATGCCGTAACTCCAGTGCCCACGCCCCCCCAGGAGCCGTACCACCACCACACGGGTGCGCGCCAGGGAATGAGCGAGATAGTGATCTACCACCGCCGGGTGGCTCAGCCGGGCCAATGGCAGCCCCTGAACACGGAAGGGGAAGGGGCGGCGTTCCCCCAACCTCGCCAGGGCCAACAAATCGGTCTCTGCGCTGCTGAGCATTACCAGGTCGGCTGGCGGATGGCTCAGGAACGCCAGGGCGTCGCCCTCGGGATCAGCGGAGCCGGATGTGGTGGGAGGGCGATGCATCTCCCCATCCTGCTGGCTGCGGTGAGAAGATCGGGCCAACGTGTTTGGCCCCATGCACCAGTTTCTCCCCTTTGCCTGGTTCGGCGGCAAGTGCGTGCCCTTTGCCGATGCCACCCTCTCGGTGGCCACCCACGCCCTGCACTACGGCACTGGTGCGTTCGGTGGCATGCGTGGTTTGCCCAACCCCGACGATCCCAAGGAAATTCTCCTGTTTCGAGCTGATCGGCATGCGCGCCGATTGAGCCAGAGCGCCCGTCTGCTGCAGACCACCCTCGGGGAGGAGACGGTGATGGAGGTCATCCGGGCCTTCATCCAGGCCAATCGACCATCAAGACCTTTCTATATGCGTCCATTTGTTTACACAAGTGGGCTGGGGATTTCCCCTCGTCTGCATGATGTGGTGACGGACTTTCTTGTTTATGGTATTGAAATGGGCGATTATCTGTCGCCAGACGGGGTGTCCTGTCGCATCAGCAGCTGGACCAGACAGGAAGATCGCTCTCTGCCCTTGAGAGGCAAGATCAGCGGGGCCTACATCACCAGCTCTCTGGCTAAGACCGAGGCCGTTAAGAGCGGTTTTGATGAGGCATTGCTGTTGAACAGTAGGGGAAAGGTGAGCGAAGCGAGTGGCATGAATCTCTTCATCGTCAGGGATGGAAATCTCATCACTCCTGGGGTCGATCAGGACATTCTGGAAGGCATCACGAGGGCCAGCATTCTGGAATTGGCACCGCGCATGGGAATCCCCGTCATCGAGAGGGCTGTTGATAAGAGTGAGTTGTTTGTCGCTGATGAGGTGTTCCTGAGCGGCACCGCGGCACGGATTACCCCAGTCCGCTGCGTGGAAACAACCGAGCTTCCCACCTCCAGGCCGGTGATGGAGCAGCTGAGAGATCGGATCACCCGCATCACGGAGGGCCGCGATCCTGAGTATGAACACTGGGTTACCCGGATCAGGATCGAGGATTGATGCTGGTTCCTTCAACCCCAGTCCAACCCTTGCAGCGAACAGGTTTTCTGGAGCGTCTGCACAGTGCGGATCGTCCCGTTCTCGTCTTCGATGGCGCCACGGGAACCTCACTCCAACTGATGAATCTGACGGCCGATGATTTCGGCGGAGCTGCCCTTGAGGGCTGCAACGAGCAGTTGGTGTTCACCCGGCCAGATGCTGTGCAGACCGTGCATCGGCAGTTCCTCGAGGCTGGCTGCGACGTAATTGAGACCGACACCTTCGGCGCTACATCCATTGTGCTGGCGGAATACGGGCTCGAAGATCAGGCATTTGCTCTCAATCAACGGGCTGCGGAACTGGCGCGTGAGATGGCCGATGCCTACAGCACGCCAGAGAAACCCCGCTTTGTGGCTGGATCGATCGGTCCCACCACCAAGCTGCCCACCCTCGGCCATATCTCCTTCGACACCCTTAAGGACTCCTTCCAAGAGCAGGGGGAGGGTCTGTTGGCAGGAGATGTGGACCTGATGATCGTGGAAACTTGTCAGGACGTTCTCCAGATCAAGGCCGCCCTGATGGGACTCGAAGCGGCCTTCCTCAAGGTGGGTCGCCGGGTTCCCTTGATGGTGTCCGTCACCATGGAAACCACGGGAACGATGCTCGTGGGATCCGATATCGCCGCGGTAGTGGCCATCCTCGAACCTTTCGCCATTGATGTGCTTGGCCTGAACTGCGCCACAGGGCCAGAGCAGATGAAGGAGCACATCCGCTACCTCAGTGAGCACAGTCCCTTTGTCGTCAGCTGCATTCCCAATGCCGGTCTGCCGGAAAACGTGGGGGGCGTAGCCCACTACCGCTTGACCCCCACCGAGATGAAGATGCAGCTGATGCATTTCGTTGAGGATCTCGGCGTCCAGGTGATCGGTGGCTGTTGTGGCACCACGCCTGCCCACATTGCCGCCCTGGTGGAACTTTCCAGTGATCTCAGGACTGCTCCCCGGGTGGTGAGGGACCAGACCAGTTCGCCGGAGCCCAGGCCAGCGATCCACTATGAGCCCGCTGCTGCGTCGATCTACGGGGTCACGCCCTACCAGCAGGACAACTCTTTCCTGATCATCGGAGAGCGCCTCAACGCCAGCGGCTCCAAGAAGGTTCGTGAATTGCTCAACAGCGAAGACTGGGACGGATTGGTGGCGGTGGCGCGGGAGCAAGTCAAGGAGAACGCCCATGTTCTGGACGTGAATGTCGACTATGTAGGCCGTGACGGTGAAGCCGATATGAAAGCCCTCGTGAGTCGGCTTGTGACCAATGTCAATCTTCCCCTGATGCTGGACTCCACCGAATGGCAGAAGATGGAAGCAGGGCTGAAGGTTGCGGGGGGGAAATGCATCCTCAACTCCACCAACTATGAGGATGGGGATGAACGATTTTTCAAGGTGCTTTCCCTCGCCCGCAACTACGGAGCAGGCCTGGTGGTGGGCACGATCGATGAGGAGGGAATGGCGAGAACGGCCGACCAGAAATTTGCCATCGCCCAACGGGCCTATCGGGATGCCCTGGAATTTGGTTTGCCGGCCCGGGAAATTTTTTATGACCCCCTCGCTCTGCCGATCTCCACGGGCATCGAGGAAGATCGGCGCAATGCCCTGGCCACCATCGAGGCGATCCGGAGGATCAGAGAGAATCTTCCCGATGTACACATCCTGCTGGGAATCAGCAATGTGAGTTTCGGCCTTTCACCAGCTGCTCGCATTGTTCTGAATTCCGTCTTCCTCCACGACTGCTGTGAGGCGGGGATGGATGCAGCCATCATCAGTCCGGCAAAGATCCTCCCCCTGATCAAGATCTCCCAGGAACAACAGGATGTTTGCCGGGACCTGATCTACGACAGACGCCGTTTCGAGGGATCGATCTGCACCTACGACCCCCTCACGGTTCTCACCACGATGTTTGAGGGGGTGAGCACCAAGGAGGCTCGCGCTTCTGGCCCATCCCTCCAGGATCTGCCGATTGAAGAGCGATTGAAACAGCACATCATCGATGGGGAGCGAATCGGCATCAATGAGGCATTGGATGAGGCCCTGCAGGCCTACCCACCCCTTCAAATCATTAACCAGTTTTTGCTGGATGGCATGAAGGTTGTTGGCGATCTTTTTGGATCAGGGCAGATGCAGCTTCCATTTGTGCTGCAGAGCGCAGAAACAATGAAGGCGGCTGTAGCCCATCTTGAGCCCCACATGGAGAAGGTGGAGAGCAGCAGCAAGGGCAAACTATTGATTGCAACCGTCAAAGGGGATGTGCATGACATAGGCAAGAATCTTGTCGATATCATCCTCACCAATAATGGCTATGAGGTGATCAACCTTGGTATCAAACAGCCTGTGGAAGCCATTGTTGAGGCACAGAAAATCCATCAGGCCGATTGCATTGCCATGAGTGGCCTGTTGGTGAAATCCACGGCCTTTATGAAAGACAACCTGGAGACCTTTAATGATGAGGGTATCCATGTTCCCGTCATCCTTGGTGGAGCGGCCCTCACGCCCCGATTCGTCCATGGCGATTGCCGCCAGGCCTACCACGGGCAGGTCATGTATGGCCGCGATGCTTTCGCCGATCTGAGGTTCATGGATGCACTGATGGAAGCCAAGGCGGCAGGCCGTTGGGACGACCAGCAGGGGTTCATGGACGGGGCCCCGGAGTCTCTCCAGTGGGGGGACACACCGGAGGCAGCTCCGCCTACTGCCGCGGCTCCAGTCTCTTCGGACGCGGTGGTTGCCGAGGGTCGCTCTGATGAGAACGCCAACCAGGAGCGTTCAGAGGCCGTGCCCGAAGAACCTTCCCTGGTGCCTCCTTTCTGGGGAAGCCGGGTGCTTCGTGAGGACGAGATCCCCCTCGAGGAGGTGATGGGGTATCTCGATCGCAACGCCCTGTTTGCGGGGCAGTGGCAATTCCGCAAAACCCAGGAGCAATCCCGTCAGGACTATGAGGCCATGCTCCAGGCCAAGGCCGAGCCGATCCTTCAGGAGTGGCTCCGGCGCTGTCTCGAGGAGACCCTCCTGACCCCCCGAGTGGCCTACGGCTATTTCCCCTGTGGCAGGGATGGGAACAGTCTGGTGGTGTTTGATCCGGCACCCCTTGCGGACGGCGATGCTCCCCAGGGGGCACGGCGAGTGCTGGGGAGGTTTGTGCTCCCCAGGCAGAAAGGAGGCAACCGCTATTGCATCGCAGACTTTTATCGCGATCTCTCCCTGGCAGCGGACGGCCAACCCCAGGCCAGCGACGGCTTGCCCATGCAGGCCGTGACCATGGGCGAAACGGCAACCACCTTTGCCCAATCGCTTTTCAAGGCAGATCAGTACACCGATTATCTCTATTTCCATGGTCTGGCTGTGCAGATGGCAGAGGCCCTGGCCGAGTGGACTCACGCCCGCATCCGACAGGAGCTTGGCTTCGGCGATCAGGATCCCAGTGCCCTGCGCGACATCCTGGCCCAGCGCTATCGCGGTAGCCGCTACTCCTTCGGCTATCCCGCCTGCCCCAATGTGCCGGATTCACGGCAGCAGCTGGATTGGCTTGGGGCGGAGCGAATCGGCCTGACGATGGATGAGAGCGACCAGCTGGAGCCGGAACAGAGCACCACGGCCCTGGTGGCCCTGCACAGCAGAGCGCGCTACTTCAGCGCCTGAGCGCCGTGGCAGGCTGGGAGCCCTTTCTCCACAACCTGCCATGGCCGTTTCCGGACCCGATGCGATCGATCAGGCCATTGCCGCTGGCCTCGACCTGGATGGTTCACCGATTCCCCAAGCCATGCTGGAGCTCTACCGGGAGGTGATGGCCAAGGAGAACTCTCGTCCCCGCAGCGGCGTCACCAAGTCGATGCGGAACAGGATCGTGCGCAGTGGTGCCAAACATCTCAGCAAGGAAGAGCTGGATGCCAGGCTGAAAGCAGCGGGATGGGAAGGGTTGAAAGAAAAGGAAATCTCCTTCTTTTATTGATCCCCAGGGGGATCTTTTAGGTGCAGAGGTCCTCCAGGGTGTCGATGACATCTTGTTGGAAATCCTCAAGATCGTCAGAATCACTCAGATCGATCCCTTCCCCTGCAGCGTTCTGAATCAGCTCTTGAAAATGGAAAGCCCCCTCGCCATGGGCGAGAAATTCCACAGCGGAAGACTCACCGCTTTCCTTGAAGGCGTCGCAGAGGGCGAGAAAGGCTGCGTCTTCGGTGAAATCCCAGCTCATGTAGGGGGTGGTGCTAGACGACCTTTAACGCCTCCCCCCCGCGTGTCGTCAACCACCTGGATGGATTTTGTGCGGGTCCTCCATCAGAATCTTCAAATTCGACCTGCCACGAACCCGTGACAGTCCCTTTCATTACTCCCTCTGACACCAGCTCTGCCGGGGCCTTGAACGTGCTCGGAGACCCCCTTGTGATCTGTGGATGTCAGCCGATGACCGGCTGGTTCCGGGATGGCTCCTGCCGCACCAATGGGGCCGATCTGGGTCGCCATACGGTGTGTTGCGTGGTGAGCGAAAGCTTCCTGGCCTACAGCCGTGCCCAGGGCAATGATCTGAGCACCCCAGCACCTCACTACGGATTTCCAGGCCTCAAAACGGGCGACCATTGGTGTGTGTGTGCCAGCCGATGGTTGCAGGCCTACGAGGATGGGATGGCCCCACCCGTGCGTCTCGAGGCCTGTGAGGCCTCAACGCTGGAGATCATCCCCCTGGAGCTGCTGCGAA
>JAYKIG010000053.1:0-3737 GCA_035286045.1 Cyanobacteriota bacterium
CCTCCTGGCGGCTCCAGCTGTCCAGCTGGGCCAGGGAGATCGGCAGCCGGAGGGAGTCCAGCTGGATTTCCAACACCTCTGCAGCCCCCAGGGGCGTGGCCACTCCAGGGGCGAATCCCACCAGCAGACTGGCGGCCATGGTGCACCACCGGCGGGAGCTGAAGACGGACACCAGCAGAGGACGGAACCGGGAGTTGGTTCTCCCAGTTTCCCCTGGCGTTGCGCGAAGTGGCCGTTCTCAGGGTGCATTCCGCCACCGGCGCCACCACCGAGGGAGCCTTACGCCTCGATAGGGCCCCTCTGGCCTGCGCCGCTTCAGCCCTTCTTCCCTGGGGTGGGATCCGGGGCCGGCTGTCCTCCGCTCCAGGCTTCGTGGGGCAGGGGTTCCGTGCCGTATTCCCAGTCGTCGTAATCCGGATCGTTGCGGATCTGCTGATGGATCCGTTTCTGCGTGTCGAAGTCATGGTGCCCTTCCTCACCTGAGGCGGGCGCGGGAGGGGTGGGTTCGGGGGGCGTGGGGGCACCTGGGTCCATGTCTCGGCGTCTTTCAAGGGCGATGGGGCCATTCTCCCTGAAGACGCTCTGCTTTGACTCCCCTCGGCGCGCAAAGGCCGCCACAGCGGTGGGAATGGTGGGATACAGGTGCTCCACCCCCACCCGTTCCACCACGCCGGAGGCCTCCAGCTGGGCGAACAGTTCCCGCTTCACCCGGGTCAGGGCGAGCCGCACGCCCCGTCCCGCCAGCTCCCGTTGCAACGCCAGGAGCATCTCCGCCGCGGTGCTGTCGATTTCCACGATGGCCTCCGCGTTCACCACCAGCCATTCCCCGGGCGGGCGGGCCTCAGCCAGGGCCCCCAGGGCCCGGCGGTGGAAATCTTCGGCGTTGGCGAAACAGAGGGGGGCGTCGTAGCGAAACAGCACCAGACCGGGGATCGTGCGCCCCCCTGCCCAATCCCCCACATCATGAAAGCCCGCCAGGCCGGGCACCTCCCCCATCACGGCGGCATGGGGCCGGGCCAGACGGCCGAAGAGCGCCACCACGGAGAGCCCCACGGCCAGGGCCACGCCTGGGAGCAGTCCTGTGAGCAACACGCCCAGCAGCGTGCCCATGGCGAGTAGGCACTCGCTGGGGCGAAACCGCCAGAGACGCACGAAGGCTCCGGGATCGATCAGACGCAGCGCCGCGTACACCACGATGGCTGCCAATACGGGCCGTGGGAACCGGCTCAACACCGGGCTGAGCCCGAGGAGCACCAGGAGGGTGACAGCAGCGGCCACCAGGGCGTAGCGCTGGCTGTGGCAGCCCGCCGCATCGGCCAGAGCCGTACGGGTGTTGCTGCTGCTGACGGGAAAGCCCCGAAACAGGCCACTGGCCAGGTTCACCGCCGCCAGGGCGAGCAGTTCCCCGTTGGCGTCCAGGCGCTCTCCGCGGCGATGGGCAAAGCTCCTGCCGGTGAGCATCGTGTCGGAGTAGCCCACCAGGGCAATGCCCAGGGCTCCTGCCAGAAGGGGCTGGAGCTTTCCGGGATCCCAGGGGGTGAGGGGCAGCTGGGGCCAGGGGAGCCCGGCCGGGATGGGGCCGATCAGGGCGACCCCCCGCTGGTCCAGATGAAGCAGGGGCACGGCCGCCGTCGCCAGCAGCACCGCCACGAGGGGGCCAGGCCAGGCTGGTGCCCAGCGCTGGAGGGTCAGCATCAGGGTCAGGGCTGCCAGGGCAACAACCAGGGAGGGCCCATGGACGCTGCCCTGCACCACCCACCTCTGTTGCACCGCCTGCAGCAGGGTGTCGGCCCGCTGGCCCGTGCCCGTGAGGGTATGGAGCTGGCCGCACACCATCAGCACGGCCACCCCGGTCATGTAGCCCACCAGGATGGGTTTGGAGAGAAGATCCGCGAGAAAACCCAGCCGTAACGCTGCCCCCAGCCCGCAGAGGAGCCCCACCCCCAGGGCCAACAGGCTGGCTGTGGCCCAGTAGCGATCAGGATCTCCCGCCGCCAGGGGGGCCACCACGGCGGCGGTCATCAGGGCGGTGCTGGTTTCCGGACCTACCGAGAGCTGGCGGGAGCTGCCCACCAGGGGGTAGATCACCATGGCGGGCACCATCGCCCAGAGGCCTGCCACCGGAGGCAGGCCCGCCAGTTCGCCGTAGGCGAGGCATTGAGGTACCAGGTAGGCCGCCACGGTGAGGCCGGCGAGCAGGTCTCCCCGTTTCAAGGCTGGCCTCCCAGGGTCACACGTTGAAGAGGAACTCCATCACATCCCCCTCGGCCACCACGTAGTCCTTCCCCTCACTCCGCAACCAGCCCCGGTTGCGGGCCTCCGCCAGGGAGCCGGCTTCCAGGAGCTGGGGGGTGCCGATGGTCTGGGCCCGGATGAAGCCCCGCTCAAAATCCGTGTGAATGACCCCTGCGGCCTGGGGCGCGGTCATGCCGGCCCGTATGGTCCAGGCGCGGGTTTCCTTCTCTCCGGTGGTGAAGTAGGTCCGCAGCCCAAGGAGGTCGTAGGTGGCGCGGATCAGACTTTTGAGCCCTCCCTCGTTCACACCCAGTCCCTCAAGGAACTCCTGCCGCTCCTCCTCTGGGAGGGCGATCAGTTCAGCCTCCACCTGGGCGGAGATGGCCACCGCCGCCGCCCCCTCCTTCGCCGCCAGGGTCTGCACCGCCTGGCTGAGGGCATTGCCCGCGGCCAGATCGTCTTCGCTCACGTTGGTGGCATAGATGATCGGCTTGGCCGTGAGCAGCCCCAGGGGCTTCACCAGGGCGCCTTCCTCCTCGCTGAGGGCCACGCTGCGGGCGGGGTCTCCTGCTTCGAGGGCCTCCTGCAGGCGGGCCAGGGCCCCATCTTCCATCTGGGCCTCCTTGCTGGTGCGCAGCTGTTTCTTCAGGCGATCCCGGCGCTTCTCAATCTGGGAGAGATCCGCCAGCCCCAGCTCCAGGTTGATCACCTCCGCATCCCGCACCGGATCCACCGACCCCGACACGTGGATCACGTCACCATCCTCGAAGCAGCGCACCACGTGCACGATGGCGTCCACTTCGCGGATGTTCGCCAGAAATTTGTTGCCCAGGCCTTCCCCCTGGCTGGCCCCCTTCACCAGCCCGGCAATGTCCACGAACTCCACCCGGGTGGGAACGATCTCCCGGGAGTGGGAGAGGTCTGCCAGCTGCTGCAGCCGGCTGTCCGGCACAGCCACCACGCCCGTGTTGGGCTCGATGGTGCAGAAGGGGTAGTTCTCGGCCGCAATCCCCGCTGCAGTGAGCGCGTTGAAGAGCGTGCTCTTGCCCACGTTGGGAAGGCCGACGATGCCGCAGCGCAGTGCCATGGGGGCGGAAGAGTCCCCATTTTCAGAGACGCCGCCACCCCCTCGCAGGCCGACGATGTCCCCCTCAGTCGCGCGCGGCGGCCGCGTCGCCCTGGTAGCCCGCCAGGAACTCGCGGCGGAACTCGTCGTAGGCGCCGGCCAGCACCGCCTCGCGCGCCCGCTCCATGAGACGCGTGTAGAAGTGCACGTTGTGGATGGCGCAGAGGGTGGCCGAGAGCACCTCGTTGGCCGCAAACAGGTGGTGGAGATAGGCGCGGGTGGCACCGGCGCTGCACGCCTCGCAGTCGCAGGACGGATCGATGGGGTAGCCGTCGCGTCGGTAGCGGCGGTTGGTGAGACGGATGCGGCCGCGGGACGTGAAGACACTGGCGGAGCGCGCATAGCGGGTGGGGATCACGCAGTCGAACATGTCGAT
>JAYKIG010000054.1:0-15857 GCA_035286045.1 Cyanobacteriota bacterium
GAGTCTGGCCCAGCCGCTCGCGGTGGGCCGGCTCCACGGCTGGGTACGGTTTGGGGATGGATGCCCCCGCCGCCCACACCTGCAGCAAGAGCTTCGGCGGCTACCCCTGCTGCCACCGCCAGTGGCGCCATCCGGGCCATTGCCGCTTCGTGCACGGCTACAGCCGCAGCTTCACCTTCTGGTTTGCCGCCCATCGGCTGGATCCGTGTGGCTTCGTGGTGGATTTCTCGAGCCTCCAGCCCTTGCGGGAGCGTCTCGCCCAGCACTTCGATCACACCTTTCTCGTGAGTGCTGATGATCCCCTTCTGCCCCAATGGCAGCACCTCCACAGCCTGGGCGGGTTGGATCTGCGGGTGATGGACAACGTGGGCATGGAGGCCACGGCCCAGTTGGTGTGGGGCTGGGCCAATGAGCTTCTCCACGGCCGGGAGCGAGGCCGGGCCTGCTGTTTTCAGGTGGAGGCCCGGGAAAACGACACCAATGCGGGCTTGTTCACCGCCACTCCCGAGTGGTTTGCGCTGGCCGATCGCCAGCTGCCGGAGTGGGAGGCCCCATGAGCGCCGCCCTGGTGGCCCAGCGCTTCGCGACGGCCTGGGCCCTGTTTCAGGGGTTGCTCATTGAGGCCCTTCCTTTTCTTTTCATCGGGGTGGCGATTGCCACCGCTGCCCGCTGGTTGGCCCCAGGGGGGCGTTGGCTGCGCCAGCTGCCCGGCCATCCCCTGCTGGGCCCCCTCACCGGGGCTGGCCTGGGCCTGGCCCTTCCCGCCTGCGAGTGCGGCAATGTGCCGGTGGCCCGGCGCCTGCTGGCGGCGGGGGCCCCCCTGGGCACGGCCCTGGGGTTCCTGTTCGCCGCTCCCGTTCTCAATCCCATCGTGCTGGCCAGCACCTGGGCCGCCTTCCCCGATCGCCCCTGGCTGCTCCTGCTGCGGCCCATCGGTGCGGTGGTGGTGGCGTTGGGTCTGGCCCTGCTGCTGGGGATGCTGGGGGAGGGGGAGTTGCTCACGGGCGATCTGCTGGAGGAGCGGCGCCTCAGCCGGCCCCTGGCCCAGCTCAGCTTGCTGGAGCGGCGCAGCGGCCTTCTCGGGGGCTCCCAGAGCGTGGCCCCTCAACCAGCCCCCGCTCCCGTGCGCCCCTCTGCAGAGGAGCTGTTGCGCCATGGCAGCAATGAATTTCTCTCCCTGGCCCTGGTGCTCGTGGTGGGCTGCGCCATCGCCGCCCTGGTGCAAACCCTGGTGCCCCGGCAGTGGTTTCTGGCCCTTGGCTCCCTGCCCACCGTTTCGATCCTGGCGCTGATGCTGTTCGCCCTGGTGGTGTCGGTGTGCTCCAGCGTGGATGCCTTTCTTGCCCTGGGTTTTGCCGCCCAGATCACCCCTGGGGCCCTGCTGGCCTTCCTGCTTCTCGGCCCGGTGATCGATCTCAAGCTCTTTGGCCTGCTCGGCCAGATCTTCCGCCCCCGGGCACTGCTGTTCACCCTGGGGGGGAGCAGCCTGCTGGTGTTGCTGATCGGCCAGCTGGTGAACCTCTGGCGCCGCTGACGGAACCCTCCATGAGCTCATCCACCCCGCCCCCTGCCCTGCCCCCCCTTCAGCGCGGTGCGCTCTGGCGAGGCACGGCCCTGGCGCTCTGGGGCCTGCTGTTGCTGCGCTCCGCCGTGGATGGCCGACTCGATCTCCTGTTGCGGGCCGTGTTTCACCCCCTGGTGGGCCTGGCGGGCGCGGGCCTGGCGGCCCTGGCCCTGGCCCAGCTGGCCCAGGGGCGCCCGGGGGCCAGGGGCGCCCGGGAGCGGGTGCGCCCCGGCGAGAAGGCCCTGGTGGTGAGCACGGCCCTTCTCACGGCGGCCGTGCTGATCTGGCCCCCGTCTCCCTCCTTCTCCGATCTCGCCAGCCAGCGCCCGCGCGACAACACAGCGGAAGAGGAGCTGGCCTTCGTGTTGCCACCCTCCCAGCGGAGCCTCACCGACTGGGTGCGGTTGCTGAGGGCCCAGCCCGATCCCGATCTTTTCGCAGGCGATCCGGTACGGATCAGTGGCTTTGTCTGGCCCATGCCGGGCGAGCCGCCCCAGCTGGCCCGGCTCCTGGTGCGCTGCTGCCTGGCGGATGCGGCGCCGGTGGGTCTGCCCGTGCGCTGGGCCGCCCTGGGCCCCCCACCCCCGGCCGATCAGTGGCTGGCCATCGAGGGTGTGATGGCGGTGGAGCCCGATCCCCAGCCCAGCGGCGGCGAGCGTCTGGTGGTGGTGCCCCGGCGGATCCAGCCGATCCCGCGCCCAGCGCGGCCCCTGGAGCCATGAGCCCCTCCAGCGACCGCCGGCCCCTCTGGGCCCTGGGCGGCCTGGTGCTGCTGGCCCTGGCGCTTCAGCAGGTTCTGCTGCGCCAGCCGCCCCGGCTTCAGCAGCTCAGCCAGGCGCCCGCCAGCTCCGGTCCTGCCGCCCTGCGGCTTCGCTTCAGCCGTCCCATGGATCGCGCCAGCCTCTCCACCAGCCGGTTGGATCCCCCCCTGGCCCATCGCTGGCTGGGGGAAGGCGACACCTTCCTGCTCACCCTCTCCCCCGGGCAACGGGTGCAGGGCCCCCTTCGGCTCACCCTGGCGGGCCGGGATCTGGCGGGGGTTTCCCTGCCGCCCCGCCGCTGGCTCTGGGATCCCAGGCCACGCCTCCTGGCGGTGGTGCCCGTTGCCGGTGGGGATCAGCTGCAGGTGCGGGAGCATGACGGCCGCTGGCGCCCCCTGCTTCCCCAGGTGTGGCCCCAGATCGTGTCCGTGGAAGCTGTCGGCGACGGCACAGCCCTCGCTCTGGTGAGCCGGGAGGGGGAAGGCTTCCAGAAGGTGTGGCGGGTGCCGCTGCGGCAACGCAACCTGGCTCCTGAGGCGCGGGGCTTGGGGCCCGTAAAGGCCGCAGCGCCCGAGGCCCTGGCCCGGGAGCCCCTGCTTTTTGCCCACATCAGTGGCAACCGCCGCGGGGAGCTGCTGGTGCAGGCCGGCGGCATGGGTGGAGACGCGGTGACGTCCCTGCTCTGGCCCCCCTCGGGCCCCCCCCGCCCCCTCGCTCTTGATGCCGTCGGCACGGCCAGTCTCCTTCCCGAGGGTGGAGCGGTGGTGGTGCCCCGCAACGAGGGGCTCACCCTCGACAACCTCCCCCCCCGCCCCCCCCGGCGCCAGATCCTTCCCGGCAGCAGGGATCTGCTGGCCTTCTGTCCCCGCTCGGGGCGGGCCCTGCTGCGGCGCCACTGGCCCGACTACCGGCGCTCCCTGGAATGGCTGGAGCCTGGCCAGTCGCCCCAGGAGCTCTGGCGGGGTCAGGAGGCCTTGCTGGCGGCCAGCTGCCAGGGGGGTGGGGAGCGGATCTGGGTGGCGCTCCTGAGTGGGGAGCGGCAGCCAGAGCTGAGCCTGCTGGCCCTCGATCGCCAACGCCGCCGGAGCCAGGTTCAAAAGCTCGATGGCTGGGAGCTGGAACCAGGCACCCAGCTGGAGGACGATCCCACCACGGGTCAACTGGTGGCCGCCCTGCGTCCCCTGGCCATGGGGGAGGCAGGGCGGCGTCCCCCTCCGGCTCGCCCCATGCGGTTGCCAACGGGCGAGGCCTCTGGGGCACCGGTGCCCCTGGGCCCGTCGGTGCATCAGGTGCTCTGGCTTCCTCCCGGGGCAGTTGCTTCACAATGAAGCAGATCCCTCTCTCGTTCCCCGCCTCCGCCCATCCGCGCCATGTCCCTTCCTGCCCTGTCCACCCCAGTGGCCCTGCCTGCACGCCAGGAGCACCTGCTGACGGTGCTGCGGGAGGCGGATGATGAGCTTTCCGGCCAGGATCTCCATGCCCGCCTGCGGGCGGGGGAGGGGGCCATGGGCCTGGCCACCGTCTATCGCCATCTGCGCCAGCTCCAGCAGCGCGGGCTGGTGCGTTGTCGCCATCTCCCCAGTGGTGAGGCCCTGTTTGCCCCCACGGAGCGGGATGAGCACCACCTCACCTGCGTGGACTGTGGCCGCACCCTGCGGTTGCCCCACTGCCCCGTCCATGGCCTGGAGCTGCCCAAGGCCCATCTGGAGGGCTTTCAGCCCCTGTTTCACACCCTGGAATTCTTCGGCCTCTGTGCCGGCTGCCAGGAGCGGCAGGGGCCCGATGCCCTCCCGGCCTGACCGTTCTCCAGAACATTCTTCCCTGGCTTCCTAACCTCCAGACAGCACGGCCCGTTCCATGACCACCCCCCTACCGGTGACGATCCTTTCGGGCTTCCTTGGAGCCGGAAAAACCACCCTGCTGAACCACATTCTCACCAATCAGCAGGGGTTGCGCACGGCGGTGCTGGTGAATGAGTTCGGGGAGATCGGTATCGACAACGATCTGGTGGTGACCACCGGTGACGACATGGTGGAGCTCAGCAATGGCTGCATCTGTTGCACCATCAATGGTGAGCTTCTCGAGGCGGTGTACCGGATTCTGGAGCGCCCCGAACCGGTGGATTACCTGGTGGTGGAAACCACCGGTCTGGCGGATCCCCTGCCGGTGGCGATGACCTTCCTGGGCAGTGATCTGCGGGATCTGACCCGCCTGGATTCGATCATCACCCTGGTGGATGCGGAAAATTTCGGCGAGGAGCTGCTGCAGGGGGAGGTGGCTCGCTCCCAGATTCTCTATGGGGATCTGCTGCTGCTGAACAAATGCGACCTGGTGGAGGAGGGGCGCCTCGAGGCCCTGGAGCGCCAGCTCCGCGCCATCAAGAGCGATGCCCGCATCCTGCGCTCGGTGAAGGGGGAGGTGCCCCTGGCCCTGCTCCTGAGTGTGGGTCTGTTCGAGAGCGACAAGGTGGCGGCCCGGCAGGAGGCTCCAGCCCACGGCGGCCACGACCACAACCACAGCCACGCTGATCACAGCCACGCTGATCACAGCGCCTGCGATCACGACCACGGGGTCTGCACCCATGAGGCACACGACCACCATCATCACGACCACCACCATCACCACGACGAGCATCCCGACCACCAGGCCATCGAAGGGTTCACGTCGCTCTCCTTTGCCAGCGAGGGCCCGTTCTCGTTGCGGAAATTTCAGAATTTTCTCGATAACCAACTGCCCGAGGGCGTGTTCCGGGCCAAGGGCATTCTCTGGTTCAACGAGAGTGAGCGCCGCCACGTGTTCCACCTGGCCGGTAAGCGCTTCTCCATCGATGACACCGACTGGAGCGGGCCCCGCAAGAACCAGCTGGTGCTGATCGGCCGCGAGCTGGACCACGACCGGCTTCGCCGCCAGCTCCAGGCCTGCGTGGCCCGGGATGCGGGGAAGGGTTTCGGGTGATCCCCCTGCAGCATTGGCTACGGCACCCCTGGCAAATGCCGCTATGGTGAGTGGATACGTTATTTCCCAATGCCTGAGCTGCTTGTCTCGGTCGGCATCCTGGCGATTCTGGGACTGCTCCTCTGGCTGGGGCTGGATTCCGACGACGACAATGGGGACGGCGGGCTGATGGAACCGGCCCTGGTGCCCATTCCCGTGCGCCATCGCTAAGCAGCCCGGGTTGGCCCCCGCTCTTCAACAGCGTCTCGTTTTTGACACCACAGTCGCCAGAGCGACCCTGGCGGCACTGGTGCTCTTGTTGGCCTCCCTGGCCCTGGCTCCTGTTGTGGCCCTCGTCGCCCTTTCCGTGGGTGGGGGCGACTTCCAAACCCTGCTGCAACTAGGCCCTGAAGGCTGGAGCGCCCTGGGTCACACGCTGGTTCTGGTGATTGGGGTGGGTCTGGTGGTGGCCCTGCTCGGCACGGCCAATGGCTGGCTGACGGCGAGTTGTGCCTTTCCTGGCCGCCGCTGGCTGAGGTTGGCTCAGGTGTTGCCCCTGGCCACGCCCGCCTATCTGCTGGCTGCCACCTGGATGGATCTGGGCAGTCGTTTCGGCATCCCCATCCACGGCCTTGGCTGGGCCATTGCAAGCCTCAGCCTGAGCACCTACAGCTACGTGTTTCTGCTGGCCTCCGAGAGCTTCGCGGCCCTGGGCCGCCGACCCCTGGAGGCCGCCCGCAGCCTGGGGGTGGGGCCCTGGGGGGGATTTCAGCGGGTGGCCCTGCCCCTGGCGCTGCCGGCCATCGGCGCCGGGGTGGCCCTCAGCGGCATGGAGGTGGTGAATGAGCTGGGTGCCGTGGAATTGCTCGGAGTGTCCACCCTCTCCACCGCCATCCTGCAGCGCTGGCAAGTGGACGGGGAGCCCCAGGCCGCGGCGGGCTTGGCCCTGGTGGCCTTGCTGATGGTGGCGGTCCTGCTGGCGGCGGAGCGCTCCTGGCGCCGCCGAAGCCGCCGCTGGAGCCTGGGAAGCGACCTGGATCGGGCCCCCGCCTACCGGCTCGGGGGATGGCGGGCTCTCGCCGCCCAGATCCTTGCCCTGCTGCCTCCCCTCTTCACCCTTGGGGTTCCCCTGCTGTGGCTGGCCTTGAGCTGGGATCAGATGCAGGGGCAGGAGCCTCTGGAGCTCTTCCTGCTCACCAGCCGCAGCCTCGGCCTGGCCCTGGTGGCGGCCATCGCCACCCTTCTCCTGGCCCTGGTGCTGGCCATTGCGCGCCGCTGGTTGCCCGATGCCCCCTGGTCGCCGCTCACCTTCCTGGCGGGGATGGGCTACGCCGTGCCCGGTGCCGTGCTGGCCCTCGGGCTCATGCTCCTGGGTGGGGGCGCTGGATTGGCGCCTGTGGCCCTGCTGCTGTGGGGATATGGCGATCGTTTTCTGACGGTGGCCAAGCAGGGCCTCGACGCGGCCCTGGAGCGGGTGCCACCGAGCCTTGATGAGGCCGCCACCTCCCTGGGCGGCAACTGGTGGGCGGTTCTCCGTCGGATCCACCTGCCCCTCCTGAGGGGGCCCCTGTTGGTTGGTGTCCTGCTGGTGTTTGTGGATGTGGTGAAGGAATTGCCGCTCACGTTCGCCTTGCGGCCCTTCGACTTCGACACCCTGGCGGTGCGGGTGTATCAGTACGCCAGTGATGAGCGGTTGGGCGCGGCCCTGGTGCCGGCGCTGCTGATCCTCGCTCTGGGGTTGGTCTCTGCTCTCGCCCTGGTGCCCACCCTCCAGCTTGGGGCCAGGGATGGGCCCTCCTAGGGATCCCCCGTGCAGGCGGGACACAGCGCCCGCACGTTGAGCACCCCCTCCAGCAACCGGAACCCATGCCGATGGGCTGCGGCTTCTGCTGCCTCCAGCACGGCGGGGCTTTCAAATTCCTCGATGCGCCCGCAACGCACACACACCAGATGGTGGTGCAGACGCTGGTCGTGGCCGGCCAGCTCGAAGCGGCGCCCCCCTTCCGCCAGCTCCAGTTCCCTGAGCAGCCCCATGGAGCTCAGCAGCCGCAGGGTGCGGTACACCGTCGCCAGCGACACCTGCTCCCCCCTGTCGCGGAGTTTCTGGTGGGCTTCCTCCGCGCTGAGGTGCCGGCCCTCCCCCAGACGCTCAAACAACCCCAGCATCCGTTCCCTCTGGGGGGTGAGCCGTTGGCCCCGGTCATGGAGGCTGCTGCGCAGGCTCATGGGGCAGGGGTCTCCAGGGGGGATAGCTTTTCATCCAGATCCACCAGGCCTGCGGCCAGCAGATCGGCCAGGGTCACCACGATCCGATAGCTCAGGGCGACGGCCAGCACGGGGGGCTCGGGCAGGGCAAGGCCCAGGCGCAGCAGGAGGGCCGCTTCAAACACCCCCAGCCCCCCGGGGGCTCCTGGCACCACCAGACCCAGGGTCCAGGCCAGGGCGAAGCCGCTCAGCCAGGTGGTCCAGGGCACCATGGCCTGGAGGTCAAAGGCCCAGATGCAGCAGGCAAAGCCGGCAAAGCGCAGCAGCACGAAGGCCAGCTGGGCCAACAGGGGGATCCAGGGATAGGCCCCCACCTGGCCGTCCCATGGCGGATCCTCCTGGGCGACCGACCCCTCCCCATCGTCGAGCCCAAGCTGGGAGGCCTTGCCCCGCCCCAGTTGCCGCAGCACGGGATTCAGCCAGCGGGGAATCAGGAGGCCCAGGGGCAGAAGGGCCAGTGCTCCCAGGCCGCCCTGCCATCCCCCCAGGCTCACCAGGGCCAGGGCGGCGGTTGCGGCCAGCAGGGGTTCGATCAACACGGCCAGCAGGGCGGTGCTGGTGGCGATGGGGGCACCGAGGGCGGCACTGGGCTGGCGCAGGGCTTGCACCCGGCTGGCCAGATGCCAGATCCCCCCTGGGAGAAATTTGCGCAGGTTGGTGCTGATGTAGAGGCTCACCACCGGGGTGGGGCGGGGCCGCAGACCCAGCCAGCGCAGAATCACCACCCAGGCCAGGCCGCTCACCACCAGGCTGAGCAGACAGCAGCCCACCCCCAGCAGCAGCCAGAGCCAACCCTGGGGATCGAGCTGGTATTGGCGCAGCTGGCGGCTGTGGCTCAGCAGGGCCGCCATCACGAAGCCCAGGCTCATGAACGTGATCCAGGGGCGCAGGCCCCCGGGCACCCTCCAGGATCGGGCGACCGCCGTGGCCTGCTGCAGTCGGCTCAGCAGTTGCTGGCCAACCCTCTGCCATCGCTCCTTCATGGGGCCTCTCCAGGGGAGGGCTCCTGCTGGGCTGGATCCTGCATGGAGTCGTTCAGAAGCTCACGCATGTGGTGGAGAGAAACATGGTGTTGACGGGCCAGGTCGGCCAGGTCTGCGTGCTCCAGCTTGAAGCGTCGCTGGCCATCGGGGAGGGTCGTCCACTTGCGCCGGACCGGTCCCCAGGATGTGTCGACCTGCTCGTTGGTCCGGGGCAGCCGCCAACGGTGCTGGAGATCTTCCCGCAGGCCCAGGGTGGTGCTGTGGCGCCACCAGATCGCCCGCAGGGTTTCCCCCAGATCCGGGGGCGTCAGGGCCGTGATCAGGGTGCCCGCCCGCCCCTTCTTCATCAGCACCGGCTGGCTGAACACCTCCACCGCCCCCGCCTGCCGCAGGGCCTCCGCCAGGAATGCCAGGTCTTCCGCCGTGGCGTCGTCGATCTGGGCCTGCTGCACCAGGAGGGGCTCACAGGTGAGGCCCCCGTCCGTGTCGAGGGGCTGGGCCACCAGGAGCCGCAGCAGGTTGGGTCGATCGAGTGAGCGCGTTCCCAGGCCCACCCCCACCACCTTGGGCACCAGGGCCGGCGGGGGGGCGAACCGGGTGGCCCAGCAGGCCATCAGGGCCAGGCCCGTGGGGGTGGTGAGTTCGCCGGCGGGAAAGCCCGCGCTGCTGGCCAGGGGGATCGATCGCCGGCGGGCCATCTCCAGCACCGCCGGGGCGGGCAGGGGCAGGAGGCCGTGAGCGGTGCGCACGCTGCCATGGCCAGCGGGGGGGATGGCGCAGATCACGGCCTCGGCGTCCAGGTGCAACAACCCGGCGCAGACCCCCACCACATCCACCAGGGCATCGAGGGCCCCCACCTCGTGGAATTCCACCTCCTCCGGGGCATGGCCATGCACCGCCGCTTCCGCCTCCGCCAGCTCCTGAAACACGGCGAGCACCCGTTCCCGGAGGGGTTGGGGCCAGGGAGCCTGGAGGATCTGCGTCCGCAGCGGGCCCCACGGCCGGTGGTGGGGCTGGGCTTCCAGGGCCCTCACCTCCAGATGCACCCCCCGCAGGCCACCGCTGCGCCGCTCCTCGCGCTCGATCCGATAGGTGCCCCCGAGCCCGAGGGCCGCCAGGGGGGAGTGGATCACCTCCTCCGGCACCCCCGCATCGAGCAGGGCCGCGAGGAGCATGTTGCCCGCCAGCCCCGTGGGGCAGTCGATCACCACCAGGCTCATGGGGTGGGGAGGGCCCGACCCAGCCTCGGCGCGCTTGCCACCAGTTGGTCGGCCCGGTCCTCCAGCTCCTGCCGGCGGGTCTTGAGCAGCTTGGCCACCTCCCTGCGGGCCTGGCGCTGTTCCCTCTGGGCGGTGGCCACGTCGTAGCCCGACAGGCCCCACAGCCGTCCCAGCAGGGCCCGGTCGTCAGCTCCACCGGCGCTGGAGCCATAGATCAGTTCCTCGGCCACCATGCCCGCCTGCAGCACCCGACTCCAGCGGCGCAGATCCGGCAGGGGCATTCTGACGGCGGCGGGAGGTTCGAATTCCGTCAGGCCTCCCCCGCTCACGCCCGCCTGAAGCGTGGCCCAGCTGCCCACCAGCACCCGCCGCACGGGAACAGCCTCCGTGCGGGCGATCAGATCATGGGCGGCCTCATGGATGGCGATCCGCTGCAGTCGGGCTGTTCCGCCCGGCAGGGCTTCTGCCACCACATGGCCGCCCCGCCCACCGAGGTAGGCCGCATCGGCGGTGAGGGCCGCCAGGGCGAGCCCCGCGAAGAGGGTGGTGATCCAGGGGGAGATCCCAACGGCGGGCCCGGCCACGGCGGCCACCGTGATGGCAAAGACCGCCAGACCGGCGGTGAGGGCTCCCGTCTCTCCAGGAAAGGCCATGGCTCAGGGGCGGGGGCGGCTCACGGCCCGACCATGGCTGCGGGGGCCGGCTGGTCCGGCCCCCTGGGATCCGGAACGCGCTTCGGGTCGGCCACCCCGGCCCTCCCCACCGCTCCTGCGGGCCTTGCCTCCCCGGTTGCCCCGCTGGGGAAGTTCGGCGATCACCTCATAGCGATCGATCGTGAGCATCTGCTCCTGGCGGCGGGCGTCGATCGACACGAAGTGGCGCAGGTGCTCCAGGGGGATGGTGCCGCTGAGGTGCAACTTGAAGGGGGTGGCTCGGGTGCCGTCGGCCCGGGGAAGCTGGCGCACCTTCACCACCACATCGCCACTTTCGGGGCGGGTGTAGATCAGTTCACCCCGCACGGAAAAGTAGTCGTCGCCCTCGGGCAACGTGTCGGTGGGAGGAGTTTCCCCCTCCGGCTGCTCCTCACGGGCCAGGGTGCTCGGCTCCCAGACGCCCATCAGCTGGAGGTGGAGGCTTTTGTCGTCGCGGCTGCGGGGATACACCACCCAGAGATGGGGCTGGCTGATATCCAGGTGGCGCCGCATCAGGGTGAGCAACCGGCCCAGCACCACGGCCTCCAGGTCGGTGCCATCGCTGGCGATGAGCCGGCCGCGGGTGAGCTGATCCTTGTCCTGGGGTTCGAACACGCCACGCACCAGCCCGATGGCCCGGTATTGCTGGGGTTCGCTGACCGGTGAGATCGGATGGGGGCGCATGGGGTGGGGATTGGGCCTGAAGCGAGCTCCAGGGTCAGAGCCAGAGTATGGCCGCAAACGGTAGTCTCCCTGCAGGCGTTCAGCCACCTTTTTTCGTGCTCGCATGCCGACGCTTTCCCTTCGCCCGGCCTGGCTTGGCACCGTGCTTCCAGCCTTGGTGGTGGTGGCACTCTCCCTGGGAGCGGGGTGGTGGCTGGGCCAGAGGCAGAGGATCCAGCCCCCTCCCGAGGATCCCCGCCGGGCGGCCCTGACCCGTGAAGTCGCCCTGTTGCAGAGCAGGGATGGGGCCCTGCAGGCCACGCCCCAGGAGCGTCAGCGGCTGCTGGAGCTGCTGGTGGGCCTGGATCAGCGGCCTGAAGCCATCGCCCTGCTGGAGAAGCTGGCCGATCGGGAGCCCCAGCAGTGGAGCCTGCGGTTGATGCTCGCGGAGCTGCGCCGCGACCAGGGGGATCGGCCGGGGGCGGAGCGGGAGCTGCGCCAGATCCTGCATCAGCGGCCAGCCCAGACGGAGGCCCTGCAACTGATGGCCCTGGTGTTGCTGGAGCAGGGGAAAGGATCGGAGGCGGAGGCCCTCGTCAAGGCGGCCTACGCGGCCAGCAGCAAACCGCCCGCCAAACCGGATGCCCTCGGGCAGGGGTTGCTGCTGGCGGATGTGCAGCAGCGCCGCAAGGCATTCCCGGCTGCAGAAGCCACTTACGGCCAGTTGATCCAGGCGTTCCCAACCGACCAGCGGCCTGCGCTGGGCCTGGCCCTGTTGCGGGAACAGCAGGGCAACCTCAAGGGCGCCCTGGAGGCCCTGGAACGGGCCAGGGATCGGGGCAAACCGGAGGGGCCCTACCGGCTCAGCCTGGATCGGCTGGCGGCCGACTGGCGGCTCAGGGCGTTGCGGCAGCCCCAGAAGGCCGAGGTGAAGTCACCACAGGGCTCACCGGCTTCGCCCCCGCCTGGGGCCCCGTCTGGGCCTCCAGGTCTTTGAGGGCCTGATCGATCGCATCCCCCGGTGGGGTGGCATCGTCCATGGCGGTGCCTTTGCGGATCTTGTTGATCAGATCCAGGGGATTGGTGGGGTTCAATCCTCCAGAGCCGCCACCGGTGCGGCTGCCACTGGCCGGGTCGTAGTTGTAGATCTGGCTTTCCGCCGGGCTGGTGCCCATGGTCTGGCCGTAGCCCGCCTGCTGGGCCGCGGCGGGGAGCTGGGGGCTGGCCAGACCCAGGGGGAGGGTGGAGAGCAGGCCCAGCACCAGTGCGTTCAGCCCGGAGGGTTGGCGAGGGGTGTGGGACATGGAACCAGGCACCAGCCGTTGAACTGGGGTGCATGCTAAGGGACCTTTTCGGCGTGTTGCCTGCGCCATCCCCTCCCAGCCATGCGGATTGCCACCTGGAATGTGAACTCCGTGCGGACACGGTTGGAGCATCTCTGCCGCTGGCTCCAGGAGGAGAAGCCGGAGGTGGTGTGTCTGCAGGAAACCAAGGTGACCGATGACCTGTTCCCCCTGGCCCGCTTCCAGGAGCTCGGCTATGCAGCGGCCATCAGTGGGCAGAAGGCGTACAACGGGGTGGCGATCCTCAGCAGCCTGCCCATGGAGGATGTGCAGGTGGGTCTTGGGGCCCTGCTGCCTGCCGATGGCGAGGCCCTGGAGCTCGATGGCCAGAAGCGGGTGCTGAGCGCCCGGATCGAGGGGGTGCGGGTGCTCAATCTCTATGTGCCCAACGGCTCAGCCGTGGGATCGGAGAAGTATGCCGACAAGCTGCGCTGGCTGGGCTGCCTGGCGCGCTATCTGGAGGTGCAGGAGGGCCAGGGCGATCCCCTCTGCATGGTGGGCGATTTCAACATCGCCCTGGAAGCGCGCGACATCCACGACCCGGCGCGGCTCACTGGCGGCATCATGGCCAGCCCTGCAGAACGGGACGGGCTGGGCCAGGTGCTGGGCGATCGGCTGGTGGATGTGTTCCGGGTGTTCGAGCCGGACAGCGGCCACTGGAGCTGGTGGGACTACCGCACGGGGGGGTGGGAGACGGGCCGCGGCTGGCGCATCGACCACATCTACCTTGACGAGCAGCTGGTGGAGTGCGCCACGGGGTGCGTGATCCATCAGCAGCTTCGGGGCCTGCCCCAGCCCAGTGATCACGCGCCTGTGGTGGTGAATCTGGCCTGGCCGCCGGACGAGGAGGAGGGGCAGGAGGACGAGTGATGACCTACGGGCCCGGACGGCAGGAGAGGAAGCCGGTGGCGTAGGGCTGGCACGACCAGCCCTCCTGCTCCATCCAGGCGAGCGCCCCCCGGTTCCACTCCTTGTCGCTGGCCCAGCCGGGTTCGTGGAGGTGCAGCACGAGGCGGTTGATGCCCCCCATCTCCTCGGGGCGGAAGCGCGTCTTGGGCATTCGGATCACTGGCCGGTGGCTCAGGTGGGGGGAGAGGTAGGTCGGGGCGATCACCCGATCTTCCGGGGCGATGTCGCGCACCACCTCCTGCGCGGGGCCGCTCAGGAGCCGCCGTTCGCTGAAGTTGTCGAGCAGATCGCCTGGATCCACCAGGCCAATCCACAGCACCACGAGCCAGAGCAGAGGCAACCAGATCCAGTTGCGCACCCACTGGCGCAGGGTGGGATCGGCGGCCAGCCCCTCGATGGTGGCCACCACCAGCAGCACGGTGAGGGGAAGCTGGTAGTGAAACTGGAGGTTGCGTTGGGCCTCGCTCTCTGAGAGGGCGTTGACGGCCAGCAGCGGCAGGCAGGCCAGGAGCACCGGCAGGGACCGTTTGCGCCAGGACCAGGCCAGGGGCAGGGCCAGCAGGAGCAGATAGGTGCCGATGTCTGGCAGGTGCACCACCTCCAGCACCCTCCACGGGGTGCGCAGGAGGGTCCAGAGGATGGCGGCCGGGCTGTCGCCGAAGGCGGTGAACCGCTCCAGTGCCGCCGGCCCCTGGCCCTCGTTGAGCCGGGGGTAGAGACCTTCACTGAGAAAGAGGAGCCAGCCCATCCCCAGACCCAGGGCTCCCAGGGCCCAGGCCCAGCGACGGCGCAGGAGCTCCCCCAGACCGATGCCGATGGCGATCAGGGCCAGGCCGTCGCGAAAACCGAGCACCAGCACCCACACCAGCATCCAGGCCCACCAGCGCTGGCGGGTTTCCAGCACAAACGACTGGGCCAGCAGGGGCATGGCCAGGGTTTCCGGGTGGAAGTCGTAGAGGTTGGCGTGGAACACCGTGGCCTGCAGCCACCAGGCCGCGGCCACGAACCAGCAGAGCCGCTGGGGCAGCCCCCGCAGGGCCGCCAGCCGCCAGAGGGGGATGGCGGTGACCGCCAGGCTGAGCGACTGCAGCATCAGGAGCCACTGCACCGAGGGATGGATCCGGTAGAGGAGCCCCATCGAGAGGAAGGCCCAGGCCCCGTGGTTGCCCATGTGGGAGAGGCCCAGCAGGGTGGAGCGGGGCTCCAGCCCCTGGGCAACCTGCCAGGCCACCTGGTCGTAGATGCCCAGATCGAAGGCGTTGCTGCGCAGCAGCCCGTGGCGGAGGGCGGCCAGGGCCCACCAGGTGAGCCACACCCCGGCGGTGAGAACCAGGAAACGGCGAGGAGGTGCCGTGCTCTCCAGGGGGGATGGCATGCCGTGTGCGGATCACCCTTCCAGCATGACGTTTCTATGCTCAGCCTCAAGCGTGTTCCGAAGGGCTGGACCGATGACGTTGATCGCGATCAACATCCTCCTGGAGCCCGATGGGGCCACCATGGAGCGTGCGAAGGCGATCAACGCCCGCCTGCTGGCGAACTATCCCGAAGGCTTTCCCCTCGATCGCCACCACACCCCGCATATCACGATCCTGCAGAGGTTTGTGCCGCGCGATGCCGTGGAAGCGGTGGGCCGGGTGGTGCGGGAGGTGGTGGCCAGGGAAGGGCCGCTGAACTGGGAGAGCGTGGCCACGGGGTTGTACGACCTGGCTCACGGGAACCTCGGTGCCATGGGCATCGTGATCGAACCCACGGAGGATTGGCGCCGCCTCCAGCTGGGGATCATCGAGGCGGTGGCGCCGTTTGCGGCGGAGCAGGGCACGGCTGAGGCCTTCGCCCCGAGGCTGGATGGTGGACCCATCAGCCAGCTCACGGTTGATTATGTGAACACCTTCGTGGATCTCCGCACCGGAGGGAACTACAACCCCCACATCACCGTGGGCATCGGCAAGCGGGAGTTCCTCGATGCCCTCAAGGCCGAACCCTTTGAGCCCTTCCCCGTCCGAGCCCAGACGGTGAGCCTCTATCAGGTGGGAGATTACGGGGTGGCCCAGACCAAGCTCCATGACCTCCACCGCTGCTGATCCCCTCCCCTCCTGGCGGGAGGGCCCCGCCAAGGCGGCGATCCTGGGATTCCTGGCCAAGGTGAGCCAGGAGGGATCGCCCGATGTCATCCCCCTGGCCGATCGCATCGCCGTAGTGGACAACGACGGCACCCTCTGGCCGGAGCAGCCGCTGCCCTTTCAGGCCGCCTTCGCTTTCGATGAGCTCCAGGGGGCGGTGCAGCGCCAGCCGGAGCTGGTCAGCGACCCGATGGTGCAGGCGGCCCTGGCCGGCGACATCGGCGCCCTGCTGGCCGGCGATCACTTCGATGGGCTTCTGCGGGTGATCGCCGTGAGCCACGCCGGCATGACCACCGAGGCCTTCGCGGCGGCGGTGGAGGCCTGGCTGGGCTCAGCCCGCCATCCGCAACTGCAGCGGCCCTACGACGCCCTCACCTATGGGCCGATGCAGGAGGTGCTGGCG
>JAYKIG010000055.1:0-7012 GCA_035286045.1 Cyanobacteriota bacterium
GCCGCAGGCCCAGGCGGTGGACCGATTGGGGCGTGAGGCCCAGATGGCCCATCACCGGAATCCCCATCCGCACCATCCGATCGGCGGCAGCGAGGGTTTCCGGCTCCGCTCCTTCCATCTTCACGGCAGTCGCCGGGCTTTCTTTCAACACCCGTCCCGCTGCAGCCACGGCTTCATCCAGACCGCACTGATAGCTCAGGAAGGGCAGATCGCAGATCAGCAGGGGCGCTTCCCCCCCCACCAGGCGTAGGCCCCGACCGACTGCCCTGCAGTGATGGAGCATTTCGTCCAGGGTGACCGGCAGGGTGGTGGGATGGCCCAAGGCCGTCATGGCGAGGGAATCGCCCACCAGAACGGCATCCGCACCCGCTTCGCTCACGATGGCTGCCGAGAGGGCGTCCCAGGCCGTGAGGATGGTGATGGGCAAACCCGCCTGTTTACGGAGGAGAAGATCGCCGGGCCGTTGGGGCAAGGGGGAGGGGGAAATGAATCCCAAGCCTATGTGGGGAACGGGGTAAGATGTCGTTGGCCCGGATCTACGCGGCCTGGACGCCCAAACCTGGTCAGGACCGGAAGGTAGCAGCCATACGGGATGCTCTAGGCAGGCGTGGTCTCCGGGTCACCCCTTTGTCCGGGTCAGCTCTCCCCGTCCAGGCGACCCTGCCGGTTCACCAGGAACGGTGGGATCTTGGCCCCTCGCTCCGGAGTACTGGCTTCGTCGAGCGAAGAGGAGAAGGCCGAGGCCACCCGCTCCGGACGGTAGGCGCCGCCGCTTTCGAAGCCGGTGGCAATCACGGTCACGTGGATTTCGCCTTCCAGCTGTTCATCCACAACGGCCCCCACAATGATGTTGGCGTCCGGATCCACCACGTCGTAGATCACCTCTGAAGCGGTGGTCATGTCTTCCAGGGTCATGTCCCTACCACCGGAAATATTGATGATGCACCCCTTGGCGCCGTCGATGCGGGCCGATTCGAGCAGGGGGCTGCTCATGGCGGCCTGTGCCGCTTCGCTGGCGCGGGAGCGACCCGAACCGACGCCGATGCCGAGCAGGGCCGTGCCCGCATCCGCCATCACCGAGCGCACATCCGCAAAGTCCACATTCACCAGGCCTGCCCGGGTGATGATTTCCGTGATGCCCTTCACCGCCATCCGCAGCACGTCGTCCGCGGCTCGGAAGGCCTCCTGGAGCGGCGCTCCGGCGATCGCATCCCGGAGGCGGTCGTTGGGAATCACGATCAAGGTATCCACGTGCTCCGCCAGCTGGGCGATGCCCTGCTCCGCCTGACGCTGGCGCTTGCGACCCTCAAAGCCGAAGGGCTTGGTGACGATGCCCACGGTGAGGGCGCCGCAATCCTTGGCCACCTCGGCCAGGATCGGGGCCGCTCCGGTACCGGTGCCGCCGCCCATGCCCGCAGCGATGAACACCATGTCGGCCCCTTCCACAGAGCGTTGGAGTTCGGCGCGGGATTCTTCGGCAGCCTTCTGCCCGATCAGGGGGTTCCCCCCGGCCCCCAGACCACTGGTGAGGGCCTGGCCCAGCTGAATCCGCTGGGGTGCGGCCGATTGAAGCAGGGCCTGGGCGTCGGTGTTCAGCACCCAGAAGCCGATGCCCTGCATCTCGGCCGCGATCATCCGGTTCACCGCATTGCTGCCTCCCCCCCCGACGCCGATCACCTCGATGCGCGCCGTCTGGCTTGGAATTATTCCGTTAGGGGAGGAGGTGCTCTGGCTCATCTGAGAGGGCGATTGCGGTGACGGTGGACGGAGCTCGCGAAGCAAAGACCCACCTGAGGACCCCATCATCGCTGTCGGCGATGGGGGGGCAGAACCCTCTGAAGGAGAGGCGCCATTGCTGGGTGGGTGCATTATGTCTTCAGGGAAGGTTTCCCGTCTGTTACGGGTTTCGTACCTTCTCCCGAAATTGGTTAGGAGGCAATTGCTTGTGTGGATTGGCTGGCAGAGCGCTAGGGGGAGGGTCTGCGGGCAGGTGTAGGGCGGTTTGGGCTGGGGGTCGCGTTCGGTGAGGGAAGATTAAGTTCCGGCTGTTCTGGGTCGGTGAGATCGATGCTCGTCGGCCGCTTCCCAGCCAGTCGGGCGGGCAGGGTGCGGTTGAGGTGAATCAACACCTGGAGGCGCCGCCCCAGCTTCGAATCGGCGGGGCCCAGGCGGAGGGGGCCCACGTCGCGGGTGGTGATCCATAGGGATCCATCCGGTTCGAACCGGATTTCCTTCAATCCAGGCCCGATCTGCTCCCTGGCTTCAAGCACCTTGGCCAGTGAGGGCAGGTGGCGCTCATTCCAGCCCACCACACGGATGGAGGCCTCGCCCCCCAGCCGCATGCGGGTGCGGGGATCGGCGTGGATCCACCGTCCAGTGCGATCCACAAAGCCAATTTCCGGTCCGTTCGGGGTGAGGCGTTGGGCCCGGGCGATCGGCTCCCGATCCACCAGTTCCACCCGGAGCCGGGGGGGCAGCATCAGGCGGGTCACCCGCACCTGCTCCACCGGGAGGGTGGCCGCCAGGTTGTTTCTCAGCAGTCGGGGCTGGAGGGTGAGCAGGGGCAGGGGAAACTTCAACTTCGCAGCTTCGATCACCTGCTCCCGGCTCACCACCCGGCTGCCACTCACCTCCACCTGGTTGGGAGCCTGGAGCGTCCAACCCTCGCGCAGCAGCAGGAATCCCAGGCCCGCGGTCAGGGCTGCGTACACCAGCACACGCCAACCATCCCGCAGCCGCTCCATCTGCCTCTGGCGGCGCAACTCACGACGGCGCTCCATTCCGGGAAGGGTGCCGGGCCTGGCCGATGGGGAAAAACGTCGCTTCACAGTTCACAACGGGAGCGGGCCATCAGTTCATCCATCCAGCGTCGGGCCCGGTCAGCTTCGCTGAAGGGCAGATCCTTCTGCTGGCCACCGCCCACCAGGCGCAGCCTGCAAGCCCCCTGACTCTCGTCGGTGAGGGGGGCCTCGCCGGAACGGAGGGACATCAGCTCCGTGAGTTCCAGCTGTTTGATCTCAAAGGAACCCAGTTCACGGAAGGTGCCGGCCTCAAAGGTGGCCCAGCTCAGCACGCCATTCACCAGCCGGGCCGCCCCTGCCGCATCCAGCTTGGCCAGTTCGGCCCCTGCGGCCCACTCACGAAACAGCCGTTGCCGTCTGCGCTCCAGCCAACCCAGGCCCGTGAGCAGCACGAACACCAGCAAGAGCGGTAACCAGAGGAGTCCTTGACCCATGGCGTTATTGGCTGATCAGGGGATACTTCGCGGATTCTCTCGCGTCCTGCAGCAAACGGTGAAGGAGCTCGGTCAGGGGGCGGCCACTGGCGGCCCAGAGCATGGGATACATGCTCTGGCTGGTGAAACCGGGCAGGGTGTTGATTTCATTGAGCCAGAGGGCATTCTCAGATTCGCTGTAGAAGAAATCCACCCGCGACAGACCAGAGGCTCCCACCGCCCGGCAGGCCTGGACGGCCATGGCCCGGGCCCTGTCCTGCACCTCTTCCGCCACGGGGGCCGGGATCAGGGTGTGGCTGCGCCCTTCGCTGTATTTGGCTTCGTAGTCGTACCAGTCGGCATCGAAGCGGATCTCCCCAAGCACGGAGGCCTCCAGCCCCTCCGGGGGGCCCAGAACGGCACATTCCAGCTCCCGGGCCACCACGCCCTTCTCCACCACCATCCGGGGATCGAGGGCCGCGGCGCCCTGGAGTCCGGCCCAGAGCGAGGAGCGGTCGGTGGCCTTGCTGATCCCTACGGAGGAGCCCAGATTGGCCGGCTTCACGAAGCAGGGGTAGCCCAGGGCGGCTTCGATGCGCTCCAGCAGTGCCTCAGGGCGCTCGCTGCCGGCAGAAGGCTGGAGATCGCTGCGCGAAAGGCAGATGTAGGGCACCTGGGGGAGACCAGCGGCCGCAAAGGCGGCCTTCATGGCCTGTTTGTCCATCCCCATGGCGGAGCCCAGCACCCCCGACCCCACAAAGGGAACCTGCATCAAGGTGAACAACCCCTGGATGGTGCCATCCTCACCGTTGGGGCCATGGAGCACAGGGAACCACACCTCCACCTCTAGGGCTCCTTCCGGAAATCCCTGGAAGCCAGGGCGTTGCCCATGCTCCTCAGGTGGTGGGCTGCCCTGGGCCAGCACCGCTTCGGCCACGGCCTGGGGGCACCAGCGGCCGGAGCGATCGATGTAAAAGCAGTGCACGTCGTAGCGCTCCTGGTTGGCGCCGCTTCGCAAGCCGCCCAGCACGGTGGCCGCGGAGCGGATCGACACGTCGTGTTCCCCTGAGGCCCCTCCGAACACCAGGCCGACTCGGGTGGGAGGGGGCGCGTCGGGCATGGGGGCGGGCGAATGGCAGACGCCAAACGGTATCAGTGCCGGGACGGGGCACCAGGGGGCTTCAGCGGTGGATCACTCCCAGGCCCCCCAGCAGCCCAGCTACGGCCATCATCCACAGGGGCGACAGGCCGGAGGTGAGCACCAGGGCGCACACCAGGAGCGACACCACGATGCCGGTGGAATTGGTGTTGGAGAGGCGAAGGATCTTCACCCCCACGGCAAACAGCACCCCCAGGGTGATGGGCCCCATCGCGCGTTCGAAGGCCAGCCGCCAGGGGGAGTGGCGGAAGCGGCTCCAGCCCAGGCACACCACCACCACCAGCAGGGTGGAGGGCAGGAGGATGGCCACCTCGGCCGCCACCCCCGTGAGCACGGCCCAGAGCGGCCCCTCCCGCCAGGCCGCCCCCATTCCCAGAAGGCCCACCAGCATGGAACTGGGACCCGGGGCCGCCTCCGCCAGGGCATAGAGGTCGTTGAACTGGGCGGTGGTGAGCCAGCAGAACTGCTCCACACTCAGGTGGTGATATTCCGTGAGCAGGGTGTTGCCCCCGCCGATGGAGAAGAGGGACAGCCCAAGGAAGGTGCCCATCACCTTCAGCATTTGGCCCAGATCCGTGAGCCGGGTGGGCTCGCATGAACCGGCGGCCGTGGAGGCAGCGGTGAGCAGGGCCCACCCCCAGGGGGCCATCACGGCTGAATCTCCTCGCCCTTGCGGGGCCAGTACCAGGCCATGGCCAGGGGCGACACCACCAGCAGCAGGGGCACCAGCCGCACATGGAACACCTGCATGGCCACGAACACGGCCGCGGCCAGCGCCAGGGCCACAGGGTCGGCCCGATAGGTGGGCAGGATCTTGAATCCCATGGAGAGGGCCAGACCCGCGGCCACGGCCACCATGCCGGCCAGTACCCGATCCACCAGGGGCAAGCCATGGAGCTGGAAGTAGAGCAGCCCCATCCCCATCAACAGGCTGAAAGGCACCAGGAGCATGCCTGCCAGGGCGGTGAGAGCCCCCCGAAGGCCCCCGAAGGTGGCGCCCACATACACCGCCAGGTTGATCTGATTGGGGCCGGGGAGCAGGCGGGCCACGGTGAGGCCGGTGAGGAAGGCATCGTTATCCATCCAGCGGCGCTGCTCCACGATGATCCGCTGACTCCACACCGAGAGCCCCCCCCCGAAGGAGGAGAGGGCCACCTGCAGCAGGCCCATGAACAACTGGCGCTGGGTCGGGGCTGGGGCGAGGGGCACCAGGGGATCAGTCATGCACGAAGTGGGGATCCGGGGGAAGTTCGCCCTCCTCGTGGAAGGTGGGATCGAGGGGATCGGGGGCGGCGTATTTGGCCGCCGCTTTCCAATCCGCTTCAAAGGTGGCCTTCAGCCGCTCCACCACCTCGGGGGCATCGCTCTCGATGCCCAGTTCCCGGCGCAGATCAAAGGCGCTGCGATCGATGTTCATCGAGCCGGTCTGGGCATAGGTGCCATCGATCAGGATCAGCTTGGCGTGTAGTTTGAGGTGTTTCTGGCGCCGCACCTTCACCCCGAACCGTTGCATCACCCGCAGGGAGGCGAAGGTGTCGTAGACGTCCCAGTCGCTGATGCCGTGCTTGCCGCCGCAGAGCACACGCACCTTCACGCCCCTCTCCCGGGCCGAAATGATGCGTTCGAGGATCACCGCATCCACGAATTTGGGATGCTGAATCCAGAGGGTGCTCTGGGCTGCATCGATCAGGCGGGCCACCTGCCCCCGGCTGTGGGCGCTGCTCCACACCAGCCCCACGTGCAGTTCGGGAACAAAAAAGGTGCGCTGCCAATCGGCCTCGAAGCCCGCTGCCACCTGGGCCACCACGGCTGCGTTTCGGCTCACCACGCCGTAGTCGCGGGTTTCGGTGAAGTATTTGTCTGCCAAATTGAAGGTGGAGATCAGGGCCGCTTCCTGATCCACCAACATGGATTTTTCATGGGTCACCGGGAAGGCCTCGCTGGTCCAGGCGGTGCTGATGCCCCAGCCCTGCAGACGGGCAAAGGGTTCATCGTTCCAGCGATCCCCGCCGGAGGTGTGGGGGTTGAGCATCACCCGCACGTCCACCCCTCGCTCCCTGGCCCGCCGCAGGGCGTCCATCACCGTTTCCGACTGCAACTTGAACTGCTTGAGCAGCAACTGGGTGCGGGCCTGGTCGATCAGGGCCACCACCGCCTGGGCCCCATCGTCCGGCATCACCAGGAGCTCCTGGTGCGGATGGAGCAGCTCTGGCATGTGGACGGCAGGGTGATGCTCCCAAACTCTAGGTGGCCTGGGCGATGGCGGGTTCTCCCCCAAGGGAAAACGCACGCACCGTGGTGATCCGCACCGGCACCAGATCACCTGGTCGATGGCTGCCACCGCGCCCATCGCTGGCGGGGAAGAAGGTGAGCCGGTTGGTGCGGGTGCGCCCCATCACCTGGCTGGGGTCCTTCGGATTGGTGCCCTCCACCAGGATCTCCTCCATCCGCCCGGCGTAGCGGGCGCTGCGCTCCCTGGCCTTGCGCTCCACCAGAGCATTGAGCTCCCGTAGCCGCTCCACCTTCACCGCTTCCGGCAGCTGGTCGGGCCAGTCGGCGGCGGGGGTGTTGGGGCGGGGGGAATAGGCCGCCGTGTTCACCTGGTCGAAGCCGATCTCCTCCACCAGATCCAGGGTGCG
>JAYKIG010000056.1:0-44459 GCA_035286045.1 Cyanobacteriota bacterium
GCCGCTCCACCTTCACCGCTTCCGGCAGCTGGTCGGGCCAGTCGGCGGCGGGGGTGTTGGGGCGGGGGGAATAGGCCGCCGTGTTCACCTGGTCGAAGCCGATCTCCTCCACCAGATCCAGGGTGCGATGAAACTGGGCATCGGTTTCCCCGGGAAAGGCCACGATCACATCGGCGCTGATGGCCGCATCGGGCATGCGGGAGCGGATGCGTTCGAGGATCCGGCGATAGCGATCCACGGTGTAGCCACGGGCCATCGCTTTCAGCACGGCGTCATCCCCGCTCTGGAAGGGGATGTGGAAGTGTTCGCACACCTTGGGCAGCGCGGCGCAGGCGTCGATCAGGCGCTCGGTGAAGTAGCGGGGGTGGCTGGTGGCAAAGCGAATCCGCTCGATGCCCTCCACAGCGTGCACGTGCTCCAGAAGATCGGTGAGGGTGTGCTGGCGGCGGCCCTCGGGGGAGATGCCCGGCAGATCCCGGCCGTAGGCGTCGATGTTCTGGCCCAGCAGGGTGATCTCCTTGAACCCCCGGGCGGCCAGCCCCTCCATCTCCAGCTTGATCGCCTCCGGCAGGCGGGATTGCTCCTTGCCCCGCACCGATGGCACGACGCAGTAGGTGCAGCGCTCGTTGCAGCCATAGATCACATTCACCCAGCCGCACACCTGGCTGTCGCGACGGGCCGTGGTGATGTCTTCGAGGATGTGGTGCGCATCGGTGGCCACCACCTGCTGCCCGGTCTGAACCTGCATCAGGAGGGTTTCGAGCCGGTTGGCGTGCTGGGGGCCCATCACCAGATCCAGCTCGGGCACCCGCCTCAGCAGGGCTTCTCCCTCCTGTTGGGCCACGCAGCCGGCCACCACCAGGGTGAGGTTTGGATTGACGCGCTTGCGCTGGGCCTGGCGGCCCAGATAGCTGTACACCTTCTGCTCGGCGTTATCGCGGATCGTGCAAGTGTTGTAGAGCACCAGATCCGCTTCCAGTTCCGCCTGGGCCTGGCGGTAGCCCATGGCCTCCAGGATGCCGGCCATGCGCTCGGAATCGGCCTTGTTCATCTGGCAGCCAAAGGTGGTGATCCAATAGCTGCCCTGGCCTGGAGCGGGCCCGGCGGCAGGGGGATGGGGAAGGGTGGCCGTCATAACCTCCAGTTTCCCCCATGACTGCGGACCCGGCCTCAAAGGTGCTCCACCAGGGTGAGCTGTTGGGCACTGAGGGTGACTTTCTCGCCGAGATCCAGGGCCAGCATCCGCAGGAGCCCCAGGGCAGCCGCTGGATGGGTGGCCTCCAACCGATCCAGCTCCGCCCGATTCAGGCACCAGCAGGCCCCATCCGTTTCCGCCACCACATCCGCCGCCTCCATGGCCAGATCGAGGCTTTCAAACGTTTCTCCCTGTCCCAACGGCAGACCCGGCAGCCCCAGATGGGCGGCGCGGCACAGCAGCAGGCTCACATCGGCCGCGGCCAGGCATTCCACTTCACGAGCCAGCACTCCTGCGGCCGCGGGGAGCAGCTCGTTCACCTGGCCCAGAATCCAACACCCACACGCTGGTGTCGGCCGTGGACGCTTCCATGGTGGAGAGCACCACCTCCATGGCCGCGAAATCGAGGACGCCCTGGGCATGCAGGATCGCGAGGCGAGACCGCAGGGGGTCCAGCCGACGGGCTTCCGCTTCGCCGCGCCAGCAGCGCGACCGCCTCTCCGTGCCCCGATAGCAGTTGCGCACGGGAGATTGGTGGAGGGGGCTGCGGTTGAACAGGTGCAGTTCAAACCGTTTGGAGGGCCGGCGACAGACTTCAATCCCCCGCACGCTGTTGCCGAGCGCATCCAGCCGCGGCGAGTAGACCGCCAGGCCCAGGCGGCCGGGCACCACTCCCGGCAGTCCTGCAGCTCGTGAAACAACGTGGCGATCACCTCCTGAATCACGGAGGAGTGCTCGGGTGCGGGGGCCATCGGTCCCACCGAAAGGAAGAGAGCTGCACCCTCTTCCCCGCTGGATGTCAGCGTGGAGCGTGAACCTCCCGCTGGGATGGCCCGCCGATGCGCTGCCGCCTCCAACGCTTTGCCCTCACCAAGGCCGTGCCGCTCACCATCAGCCGGGGCACCACGGCGGCAGTGGAACACGCTCTCTTCACGATTCACCACGACGGCATCACTGGCATGGGGGAAACCGGTGGCTTTGACGCCGGCCACCGCCGCTACGACACCGAGGCGATCGCTGCCGAACTGGAGGCCCTGATCCCAGCCCTGGAGGGGAGGGATCCCCAGCCCCGCCAGGCCCTGGAGCCCCTGCTCGCCCCCCTCTCGCCCCCGGCCCGCTGTGCGGTGGATCTGGCCCTCCTGGATTGGTGGGGCCAGCGGCACGACACCGGCGTGGGGGCCCTTTGGGGATTGGATCCTGCCGTCGCCACCCCCACCAGCGTCACCCTGGGTTTGGCAGCTGTGCCGTCTGTGGTGGAGCGCCTCCAGCGCTGGTGGCAGCTCCTGCCGGCCACCAGGGTGAAGCTCAAGCTGGGGAGTCCGGAGGGCCTGGAGCACGATCGGGCCCTGGTGCGGGCGGTGAACACGGCCCTGGAGGCCCATCAGCAGGTCACGGGGGTGGCCGCCGAGCTGCAGGTGGATGCCAATGGGGGCTGGACCCTGGATCAGGCCCGGCAGATGGTGGGCTGGCTGGCGGAGGCCCGGGTGGTGCTGGTGGAGCAGCCCCTGCCCCCCCGGCTCGACCCGGAGGACGACGCGGCTGGCTTTGCGGCCCTCGAGCTGGATTGCCCCATCCCCCTGGTGGCCGATGAAAGCTGCTGGAATCTGGCGGACGTGGTACGCCTGGCTCCTTACGTGGATGGGGTGAACATCAAGCTGCTCAAGAGTGGGGGCCTTTCCGAGGCCCTGCTGATGGCCCAGGTGGCCCGGAGCCTGGAGCTGGAGGTCATGGTGGGGTGCTACTCCGACAGCCGCCTGCTTAATGGGGCCGCCGCTCAGCTGCTGCCCCTGGTGCGCTGGCCCGACCTCGACAGCCATCTCAACCTTCTCGATGATCCCTTCAGTGGCCCCCGGCTGGAGGCCGATCGGGTGTTGCCCGGACCGGGGCCGGGTCTGGGGGTGGGGCTGCGGCAGGATGGAGCTCTAGCGCCCTCCCATGCTCCTTGCTGATGCCCCGGTGGTGTTGCTGCAACACCACGGCCTCGACAATCTGAGCGGCAAGACAGGCCTGGCCATGCTCCGCTACCGCCGGGGCCCGATCCTGGCGGTGGTGGATCCGGCCCATGGGGGCGCCGATCTTCAGACCCTCACCGGGATTCCCCGTGCGGTGCCCGTGGTGGCCAGCCTCCAGGAGGCCCTGCCCCTGCTGCCTGCTCCGCAGGACACCGTGGCGGTGGTGGGGCTGGCTCCCGCCGGGGGGCTCCTCCCCGCGGCCATGCGCGTCGATCTGCTGGCCGCCCTGGAGGCTGGCCTGTCGGTGGCCAGTGGGTTGCATACCCGGTTGGGGCAGGACGGGGAGCTGGCGGCCCGGGTGCAGCCCGGCGCCTGGATCTGGGATCTGCGGCAGGAGCCGGCCCAGCTGGCGGTGGCCTCCGCCCGGGCGGCAACGCTTCCCTGCCGGCGCCTGCTGGCCGTGGGTACGGACATGTCGGTGGGCAAGATGAGCGCCTGCCTGGAGCTGCAGGCCGCTGCTGGCCGGCGGGGCCTGGACGCCCGTTTTGTCGGCACGGGTCAGGCCGGGATCCTGATTTGTGGCGGGGGCGTGCCCCTGGATGCGGTGCGGGTCGACTACGCGGCCGGGGCGGTGGAGCAGGCCGTGCTCCAGGCCGCGGCTGGGTCCACCCCTGAAACCCTGGTGCTGGTGGAGGGGCAGGGCTCCCTCTGCCATCCGGGCTCCACCGCCACCCTTCCCCTGATCCGGGGCAGCCAACCCACCCAGCTGCTGCTGGTGCACCGGGCCGGCCAGGCCGCCGTGCGCAATGCCCCCCATGTGCCCCTGCCGCCCCTTCCAGAGGTGATCGCCGTGGTGGAGGCCCTGGCCGCCCTCGCCCGCCCCGACCGCACCACCGCTGGCCCCAAGGTGGGAGCCATCGCCCTCAACACGGCTCACCTGCCGGAGGAGGAGGTGGCAGGAGCGGTGGAGGCCGTGGGTGCCCTGACGGGATTGCCCTGCGACGATCCCGTGCGGCATGGGGGTGAGGGGTTGCTGGAGGCGCTCCTGGCGGGGGCTTTTCCACCAGCTGACCTGCAGGACACCTGAAATCCTTCCTCAGAGGCGACTAAGCAATCGCTCTGGAGAAGGAGGGAAAAAAAGGGCGAGCGAGGGGACTCGAACCCCCGAATAGCGGCGCCACAAGCCGCTGCCTTAACCACTTGGCGACGCCCGCCGTGGTGAGATGAACCTACCACTTGACGCCCAGACCACCAAGGGCGCGCGCTGCAGGCATATCTCTGCCAACGTGAAGGAGCTTTGGAGCCCCTACCGGTGAAACCGGTCTCCCGCTGTCTGCCGCTGGCATTGATGGGCGCTGGTCTGACGGCAGGTCTGGTGATCACCAATCCGGGGCCGGCGGCCTTCGCCGACTTCGGCGGCAACCAGCTCACCAGCCTCCTCACCAGGGAGCTCTGCCAGAACGATGGCCTGAGCGGGATGCTGGGGGGGCTGCTCATCCGCCACTGCCCCCAGCTGGTGCGCTCCCAGAAACCCATTCTCGGGAAGCTGGTGCAGGCCAACACCCGGCGCAGCAACCTGGGGCTCTTCAGCGTGTATCGCACGGAACTGGATCTTGCGGCCCTACTCCCCGGGCTGCGCCAGGTGCCCAACCTGCGCCTCCCCCGCTACGAGGCCACCACCCTGGCGGGGGCCGGCCAGTTTCTGCTGCTGGAGGCCCATGAGCCCAGGGATTCCAGGGAAGGCCGTTGAACCACCTCCCCCCCCTGGCCATCCCCCGCAGCCTGATCGATCCCACCCTCCCCCTGCCGCAAGCCGATCCGGATGGGCTGGTGCGGGTGAGCCTCAGCCACCAGGAGGGCCAGCTCACCCGCCTGGAGTCCTATGGGGGGCCCGAACCCAGCCATGGCCTTCCCCTCGCCCTCACCCCCCTGGTGGAAGCCCACGCCCATCTCGACAAGGCCTTTTCCGCACCCCTCCATGCCAACCGGGCCGGCTCCATCGGCGAAGCTCTGCGCATCAACACCCTGGAGGCCCACCAGCGCACCCCCGAACAGGTGGAGGCCAGGGTGGAGCGGGCCCTGGATCAGGCGTGGCGCTATGGCCTGCGGGCCATCCGCAGCCACATCGATAGTTTTGGCCCCTGGGCCGACTTCTGTTGGGATGTGCTGGGCCAGGCTCGCCGGCGCTGGGCTGGACGGGTGGATCTCCAACTGGTGGGCCTGGTGCCGATCGAGCTCTGGCTGGGCCGGGAGGGGGAGCAGCTGGCCCGCCGAATCGGGGCCCAGGGGGGCCTCCTGGGCGGTGTGCTCGGGCCTCCCTTCAGCCAGACGGGCCTGGAGCGGGATGCCCTGCTGGCCCTGTTGGCCCTGGCGGAGCGGGAAGGCTGCGCCATTGATCTGCACGTCGATGAGAGCGACCAGCCCCCCCCCCGGGGACTGAACCTGTTGCGGGATGTGTTGAAGGAGCAGCGCTGTGGGGTGCCCCTGGTAGCCAGTCACGCCAGCAGCATGGGATTGATGGAGGATCGGGCCCTCCGCCAGCTGGCCGATCGGATGGCCCAGGCGCGGGTGGGTGTGGTGGCGCTCCCCACCACCAATCTGTGGTTGCTGAACCGGGATCCGGAGCGCACCCCCGCCCAGCGTCCGAAGGCCCCCATCCGCCAGCTCCAGCAGGCCGGCGTCACGGTGGCGATCGGCGGCGACAACGTGCAGGATCCCTGGTACCCCGGGGGAGATTTTGATCCCATCGAGCTGATCCGCCTGGGCGCGGTGGCCACCCACCTGCTGCCCTGGGAACGGGCGGGGCTGGCGCCGTTCACCACCGCTCCAGCCCAGCTTCTGGGTCTGCCCTGGGATGGGGTTCTGCGCATCGGTGGGCCAGCGGATCTGGTGGTGCTCGCCGCCACCTCCTGGAGCGACCTGTTGGCCCGCACCCCCCAGCGGAGGGTGCTCAGGCAGGGCCTGTGGCTGGAGCCCCCCCAGGCCGAAACCCCATCCGGCCGACTGGAACCCTTCGCGGCCCGGGGGGCCATCGCCCAGGGAAACTGAAAGACCGCCCCAGTCCGACCCGGATGCCTTCTCTGAGCCTGCCCCCCCTACCCCCCGTGCCCTCGGCATCCCAGATCGGGGCCCTGGTGGACGAGCTGCAGCGGAGCGTTCCAGTGCTGAGCCTGTTGGAAGGTCCGGCGGAGCTGGAGAAATGGTCCGGTGATTTCCATGCCTATTCCCCGGTGTTGCGTCAGCTGCTGGCGGGCTTCAAGGGGCAGCTGGTGGCCTGCCCCACCAGCGTGGGTGAGGTGATGGCCGTGGCCGGTGCCTGCGCCCGCCATGGGGTTCCCCTCACCGTTCGGGGAGCGGGAACGGGCAACTATGGCCAGTGCGTGCCCCTGGCGGGTGGGGTGGTGCTGGACATGACGGGCCTGCACCAGGTGCGCGGTGTGGAGGCCGATACGGGGGTGGTGGAGGTGGAGGCCGGCTGCCTGCTGGCCGAGCTGGATCGCCAGCTCCTGCCCCACGGTCGGGCCATTCGACTGGCCCCCAGCACCTACCGGAGCGCCACCGTGGGGGGGTTCATCGCCGGCGGATCGGGGGGCATCGGGTCCTTGCGGTGGGGGTTCCTCCGGGATCCGGGCCATCTCCTCGGGCTGGAGGTGGTGACGGTGGAGCCCCAGCCCCGGCTCCTGCGGCTGGACGGCCAGGCCTGCGAGCCCCTGAACCATGCCTACGGCACCAATGGGATTCTCACGGCCCTGCAGCTGGCCACCACCGAAGCCGTGGGCTGGTGGCAAATGGTGGTGGAGTTTGCCGAGAGCCGTGAGGCCCTGGCAGCGGCCCAGGAGCTGCCAGGTACGGCCCTGCTCCTTCAGGAGCTCTGCCTGCTGGATGGGGATCTGGCGGCCGCCGTGCCCTGGCCCCAGGGCTGCCCCAGGCCCGAGGCCGGCGAGAGCCGCTTGCTGCTGCTGCTGGCGCCGGATGCCCTGGCATTGGCCTCCGCCTGGCTGGCAGGGCGGGGAGGGGCGGTGGTGTGGCAGGAACCGGAGGCCACCAGCCGGGGCCTGCCGCTGAGGGAACTCACCTGGAATCACACCACGCTCCACTGGCGGGCGAAGCATCCGGATTGGACCTATCTGCAGATGCTGCTTCCCCAACCGGAGGGCCCTTTCCTCGAGGCGCTCAACGCCACATGGGGCGACAGCCTGCACTGGCATCTGGAGGCCGTGCGCCAAATGGGTGCCTCCAGGCTGGCGGCCCTTCCCGTGCTGCGCGATCAGGGTGTGGACGCCCTGCAGAGGCTGATGGCCCAGTGCCGGGAGGAAGGTGCCTGGATCTTCGACCCCCACGTGATCACCGTGGAGGATGGGGGACTGGGGGTGGTGGATGGCGAGCAGGTGGGTTGCAAACGGAGGCTGGACCCCCAGGGCCTGCTCAATCCGGGCAAGTTGCGGGGCTGGTGGGAGCAGGCCTAGTTAGGCAAGCCCCTGGAGCGTCAGCAGCCCAGGCTCAGCCGGGTTTCCACTCCGGTCACGGGATTCTGGCCGCTGGCTTTGCGGCAGAGCGCCACCTGGTCGGCCCGATCGAGGATGGCTTCACTGAAATCCGCATCGGTCACGTTGGCACCGGCAAAGCTGCTGCCTGAGGCGATCACGCCCTGCAGGATGGCTCCCGTGAAATCAGCCCCGGCGAAATCCACCCGATCCATGAGCACATTGGTGAGGTTGGCCCCTCGAAAGCTGGCTTCCGCAAAGGCGCCCTGAGTGAGGATGGCTCCATGGAGGTCGGTGCCATCGAAATTGGCCTGCCGTCCCACGGCCCCGGCGAAGGAGGATTCACTGAGGTCCTGGCCATGGAAATCCTTGCCGGACTGATTGGTGAGGGTGTAGTCGATCCGCTCGGCGTAGCTGGCCATCGCCGGCAGGGGCACCAGCAGGAGCAACGCCATCCAGCTGGCCACCAGCAGCTGGATCAGGCGCTTGGGGCGGCCAGCCCTGGGCCTGTCGGAGGTGGACAAGAAAACAGGAACCCAGGGCATGTGCTCAGCCTTCAGGCGGTGACCCCCAGATGCTGGCGGATCCGGTCCAAAGCTGCTTTCTCCTCAGCGGAGACTTTTTCCCCGGAGCCGAACAGGCCCTTCCCGGCGGCTTCGGCCACGGCCACACAGCCATCCACGATGAGCTGGGCATATTGCTGGGCCGTAGGGGCATCGCACTTGGTGCGCACCAGGCTCATGGCCTGATCCACCTGCTCCAGGGCCCGATCGAGCACCTTGCCCTCCTTCACATCCTCTGGCGTGATGCGGGGTTTTTCCGGATTGATGCCCTGCTTGAGGGCTTCGGGGTCGAAGAGGCTGGCGATCAGGGGATTCGAGGCGTAGCGGGTTGCGGCGGCGGAAAGCTCCTTGCCGAGGGCGAGAGCTTCCTGGGCACTGGAAAAGATGCCCATGTCCACAGCCATCACGGCCATGGCGGCAGCCAGGGGGCCACCCATGAGTTTGTTGCGTTCGTCTGGACTCAGTGAGACCGACATGGGGGGAGAAAAGCCTTACCCCCTCAGGATGGCAATGGCTGGAGGAGGCGTCAGCCCGGGCGGCTGATCCTTCCTGCAACTTGATCGCCGGGCTCGGGAGGATCGAGCAGGGGCCAGATCTCCCCAAGCAGGTGGAGGGATCCGGCCACTACGGGCAGGGGGCCGGGGGCGCTGAGCCAGCGCAGCCCCTCCTGGGGATGGGCCACGGCTATCAGCCGTCCAGCCAGCTCGGGGCGGGCCGCCAGCAGGGCGTCCACGCTCCAGCAGGGCAGATCGGCCAGCGCCACGATGGCTGCCTGATCCTGGGGGGCCAGGAGCGCATCGAGCAGGGACGGAGCGTCCTTGGTGAGCTGCATGGCCAGGAGCCAGCGGCGGCCGGTGCCTGCCCCCTGATCGCCTTGGCTGAGCCGATCCACCTCCCGTCGCAGGGCTGAGGCGCCAGGCGGGTTGTGGGCCCCATCCAGCAGCACCTCCCTGCTCTGCCAGCGGCGGAGCTCCAACCGTCCGGGCCAGTGGGCCTGCTTCAGCCCTAGGACAATGGCCTGGTTGGAGATCGGCCAACCCTGGCCGATGAGGCTCTCTGCCATGGCCACGGCCACGGCCCCATTACTGCGCTGGAAGGTGCCTGGGAGCCCCAGGGGCAGGCCCCCCTCCTCCTCGCCCGGAAGGGGATCCACCCAGCGGAGCACGCAGCGGCACCGCTCGGCCTGCCGCTCCAGCACCTCCATCACCGCAGGGGCCTGGGGACCACTGATGGCCTCATGGGAGGAGGCCATCACCCCGGCCTTCTCTGCCGCGATCTCGGCCAGGGTGGATCCCAGAAACTCCTGATGGTCGAAGCCGATGGGGCCGAACCCCACCACCCGCCGCTCGGGATGGGCCGTCGTCGCATCGAGCCGACCCCCCAGCCCCACCTCCAGCACCACCAGATCCAGCTCTTCCCTGGCGAAACGATCCATGGCCGCGGCCGTGAACAGCTCAAAGACCGTGAGGGAGTGCTGCCTGGCCATGGGAAGCCAGCGCCGAAGATCGTCCTGCAGGGTGGGCCCGTCGATCCACTGCCGGCCCAGTTGAATCCGTTCGCACCAGCTCTGCAGGTGGGGTGAGCGGTACACCCCTGTGCGCAGCCCGGCGGCCTGGAGGATGGCGTGGAGAAAGGTGGCGATGGAGCCCTTGCCGTTGGTGCCGGCCACCTGCACGGCGGGAAAGCGGCGTTCGGGATGGCCCCCGTCGGCGAGGGCGGCCCGGAGCCGATCCAGTCCCAGATCAATGCCGCGCCCCGTGCAGGCGGCCAGGATGGAATCGAGGTCGACGGGCTCCGGCAGACCCATCAAGACAGGCGCTGCAGGGCCTGCTCCAACCGTTTCACCATTTGCCGGCCATGGCGGGGCTTGATCACCAGTGGCGGAACAAAGCGCACCACCGACGCTCCCGCTGGGACCAGCAGGAGCCCTTCAGCCATGGCGGCCTTCACCAGATCCGGGGCTGTGGGGCCGTCCGGCTGGAGCACCAGGCCCAGCAGCAGGCCCCAGCCCCTCACTCCCACCAGCTGGTGGGGGTGGCGCTGCACCAGATCCTCCAGTCCCTGCCGTAGCTGTTGCCCCATGGTCTGCACATGGGCGAGCAGCTTGCGGCGCTCGATTTCCTGGAGCACGGTCAACCCCGCCCGGCAGGCCAGGGGGTTGCCGCCAAAGGTGCTGGCATGGTCTCCGGGGGTGAAGTGGTCGCAACTGGTCTTCACCGCCAGGGCGCCGATGGGGATGCCCCCCCCCAGTCCCTTCGCCAGGGTGAAGGCATCGGGTTCCACCCCGAGGTTTTCGTAGCCCCACCAGCGGCCGCTGCGGCCCACGCCGATCTGCACCTCATCAAAGATCAGGAGGATCCGACGCTCATCACAGAGCTGGCGCAGGCGATGGAAGAAGGCCGGATCCCCGGGGTTCACCCCCCCCTCCCCCTGGAGGGGCTCGATGAGGACGGCGGAGACGGCCGGTCCGTCCGCCTCGCAGGAGGCCAGGAGGGATTCGAAGGCGCCGATGTCGTTGTAAGGGAAATAGCGGAAGCCCTCCACCATGGGTTGGAAGCCCTGGTGGTAGCGGGATTGGCCCGTGGCGGTGACGGCCGCCAGGGTGCGGCCATGGAAGCTGGCTTCTGCCGTGAGGATCAGGGGCCGCTCGATGCCCCGTATCTGGTGGCCATGCTTGCGGGCGAGCTTGATGGCCGCCTCATTGGCCTCGGCACCGGAATTGCAAAAAAAGACCCTCTCGGCACAACTGCGTTGCACCAGGGCCTGAGCGAGAGCTTCCTGCTCGGGAATTCGATAGAGGTTGGAGACGTGCTGCAGGGTGCCCAACTGCCGGCAAAGGGCCCGGCGCAGGGCGGGATTGCTGTGGCCGAGGGTGCACACGGCGATGCCAGCGACCCCATCGAGGTAGCGCCGACCCGCCTGATCCCACACCCACACCCCCTTGCCCCGCACCAGGGTGAGCGGATAGCGGGCATAGGTGTTCATCACCGCGGAGACGCCCGCGGCTCCAGGGATGGGAGCGGTGGGACTCGAACCCACATGCCCGAAGGCGCTCGATTTTGAGTCGAGTCCGTCTACCAATTCCGGCACGCTCCCGCGCAATGAATCTAGAGGGCGATGGGAGTGAACCCGATCAGCCCTCGTCGTTCAGACGCTGGATGGAAGCCCCAACGGCCCTGAGCTTCTGCTCCAGCTGGTCGTAGCCCCGGTCTAGATACTCCAGACCCCTCACGGTTGTGGTGCCCTGGGCTGCCAGGCCAGCGAGCACCATGGCGGCGGAGGCCCGAAGATCGGTGCCCTGAACGGGGGCCCCACTCAATTGGGGAACGCCTTCCACACAGGCGGTATTGCCCTGCAGACGGATCGACGCACCCATCCGCTGCAGTTCGGCCACGTGCTGCATCCGGTTTTCGAAGATGTTCTCCACGATCAGGCTGGTTCCCTGGGCTGTGGCGAGGAGGCTCATGAAGGGAGCCTGGAGATCGGTGGGGAACCCGGGGAAGGGCTGGGTGCGCAGATCCAGGGCCTGGATCTGGCGGGCCGTGATGCGCACACCCCTCCCCACATGTTCGAGGGTGCAGCCACACTCCTCAAGCTTGGTGAGCACGGCTCCCAGGTGCTCGGAGATCACCGGGGTGACCAGGAGGGAAGAGCGGGTGATCGCCCCGGCCAGGAGGAAGGTGCCGGCCTCGATGCGGTCGGGAATCACCTCGTAATCGGTGCCGTGGAGGGATTGCACCCCATCGATGATGATGGTGGGCGTGCCTTCGCCCGTGATCCGTGCGCCCATGGCCTGCAGCAGTCGGGCCAGATCAACCACTTCCGGCTCCTGGGCCGCATTTTCGATCACGGTCTCGCCATCGGCGAGGGTGGCGGCCATCATCAGGGTTTCGGTAGCCCCCACGCTCGGGCAATCGAGGTGGATGTGCCCCCCCCTCAACCGACTATTGGGGCCGGGCACCACAGCGGTGACTACACCATGTTCAATAGTGACGTGAGCCCCGAGGGCCTTGAGCCCCTTCACATGTTCAACCACAGGCCGGGTGCCGATCTGGCAGCCGCCGGGGAGGGGAACCTGGGCCGTGCCCATCCGGGCCAGAAGGGGGCCAATACAGAAGAAGCTGGCTCTCAGGCTGTTCACCAGCTCATAAGGAGGAGCCGCACGGGTGATTTGGTCGGCCGTCAGCTCGATGGCTTCGCCAGAACGGGTGACGCGCACACCGAGGGCGGCCAGGATCTCCCCCATGGACGCGATGTCCGTGAGGCGGGGGACGTTGCGAAGCCTTAACGAATCGCTGGTAAGCAGGCAGGCGGCCATCAGCACAAGAGCTGAATTCTTTGCACCGCTGACCCGAATCTCTCCCTCCAGCTTGGTTCCACCAACGACCTCCAACTTCGGCTGCTTGAGCGTGGGGTGGGAGGGCGCAATGGAAAGAACCATGGGCAGGGGGCCTGCAACGACAATTCGCAGCTGAATCTTGACAATGTTTCCATGCTTCGTCTAGGTGCCGCCGGATGAACTGTCTCGAGACGCTCGTCTGGCTGAGAGGGCTGGGATGGGCCTGGTGGTCGAGGAGGCGATGGTTTAGGATTCTTGAGGCCTCAACGCCCGCGGATGTGGCGGAATTGGTAGACGCGCTAGTTTCAGGTACTAGTGGCAGCAATGTCGTGGGAGTTCAAGTCTCCCCATCCGCATCACCTCATTATGATTTTACTTTCCATTAACAACTCCTCCGAGATTGTTGCAAAAAAGGCTGGCAAATTTATCGAAAGCCTTACTCCAGCGGGCTTTGATGAAGCCAAGGTGGAAGAAGAAGTGATGAAACAATTGATTCAGAATCTCGCTGCTGAGGGCATTCATGGACAGATCGCCGCTGTTCGCGGCATCCATCTGCAGGAGAAGGAACTTCGCTTTGAAGATAAAATGAACGTGCGGCGCCACGATCACTTCTGAGTTCTGGGTGGGTTTCGAGTCGATCAGCAGCCGTCGCAATCCCCTGGTGAAAGGTCTGCGAGACCTGCATCAGCCAGCGGGGCGGTTGGAGCAGCAGCGGTTGCTTCTTGAGGGCACTCACCTTCTCCAGGACGCGCTCCGGCTGGGGTTGACCCCCGATCTCCTGCTGGCTACGGCTCCCTGGATGGCCCGGCATGCAGATCTCCTTGCGTCCCTCCCTCCCTCCACCCTGTGCAGGGAGGCTTCCGCAGAAGTGATCGAGGCTGCCACCACCACCCGCCATCCCGATGGGGTGGTGGGCAGCCTTCCCTGGACCCTGCCGGCCCAGCTCCTTCCCCCATCGGCCCCCGGCTTCGGCCTGCTGCTCGACAATGTGCAGGATCCGGGCAACCTGGGCACCATCCTGCGCACCGCCCTGGCGGCCGGGGTGGAACAGGTCTGGCTGGTGGAGGGGGCCGATCCCTGGCAGCCGAAGGTGCTGCGGGCCTCCAGCGGCGCCAGCCTGGCCCTGCCGATCGGACGGTTCAGCCGCGGGGAACTGCCTGGCTTGCTTCGGCAGGCCAGGGCGGCCGGAACGCGCCTGTTGGGCACGGTCGTACTGGGAGGGCTTCCCTACTGGAGCCTGGATTGGCAGCAACCGATCCTGTTGATGCTGGGCAATGAGGGCTCGGGTCTGGGGCCGGAGCTGCTAGCGGAGGCCGATGACCTGCTCACCATCCCCCTTGGCAATGGAGTGGAATCGCTCAATGTGGCGGTGGCGGCGGCTCCTCTTCTTCTGGAGCGGCGCCGCCAGCAGCTGGGCGCTGGAGCCTCCGCACAGACCCCCGGCCCCTGAGAGAGTGAGAATGCCCCCACCAGCAAACCCCGATCCCGGTGAGCGACTCCTCTTCCCCGGCCTCCAGCGATAGCTTTGATTACGACGTGATCGTGATCGGAGCCGGCTACGGCGGCTTTGATGCGGCCAAACATGGTGCCGACCATGGCCTGAAGGTGGCGATCGTGGAGAGTCGCGACATGGGCGGCACCTGCGTGAACAGGGGCTGTGTGCCCTCCAAGGCCCTCCTGGCCGCCAGTGGTCGGGTGCGGGAACTGGCGGATGCCGACCATCTCAAGGCCTTTGGCATCCATGCCGCGCCCGTGCGCTTTGAACGGCAGAAGATCGCCGACCATGCCCGCCAGCTGGTGGAGACGATCCGGGCCAACCTCACCAAGACCCTGGAGCGGGCAGGGGTCGCGATCTTGCGGGGCAAGGGCCGGCTGGAGGGCCCCCAGCGGGTGGCCGTGCGGGAAGCCAGTGGGGTGGAGCGGGTGTGGCGGGCCCGGGAGGTGATTATCGCCACCGGCTCCGATCCGTTCGTTCCTCCTGGCATCACCACCGATGGACGCACGGTGTTCACCAGTGATGAGGCCATCAATCTGGAGTGGCTGCCCCGCTGGATCACGATCATCGGGAGCGGCTACATCGGCCTGGAATTTGCCGACGTCTACACGGCGCTCGGCTGCGAAGTGACGATGATCGAGGCCCTTGATCGGGTGATGCCCACCTTCGATCCCGACATCGCCAAGCTCGCTGCCCGTCAGCTGATTGATGGGCGCGAGATTGATGCCCGCGCCGGCGTGCTCGCCAAAACCATCACCCCGGGGTGTCCGGTGAAAATTGAATTGGTGGACATGGCCACCCGTGAACCGGTGGAAACCCTCGAGGTGGATGCGGTGTTGGTGGCCACGGGGCGGGTTCCCGTGAGCCAGGATCTGAATCTCGCCGCGGTGGGTGTGGAAACCCAACGGGGCTTCATCGCGGTGGATGGAACTATGCAGGTGCGGGCCAGCCATGGGGAGAACGCTCCACCAGTGCCCCACCTCTGGGCCGTGGGCGATGTGACCGGAAAGATGATGCTCGCCCATACGGCCGCCGCCCAGGGGGCGGTGGCGATCGACAACATCCTCGGTCACTCCCGCGAGATCGACTACCGCTCCATCCCCGCCGCCACTTTCACCCATCCGGAGATCAGCTCAGTGGGTCTCAGTGAAAAGGAGGCAAAGGATCTGGCGGCGAAGGAGGGCTTTGAACTCGGCAGCGTGCGCAGCTATTTCAAGGCCAATTCCAAAGCCCTTGCCGAGCTGGAGAGCGATGGACTGCTCAAGTTGCTTTACAACAAGGCCAGTGGCGAGGTGCTGGGCGCCCATATCTATGGGTTGCATGCCGCCGATCTGATTCAGGAAATCGCAAACGCGGTGGCCCGCCGCCAGAGCGTGCGCCAACTGGCCACAGAGGTGCATACCCACCCCACTCTCAGCGAGGTGGTGGAGGCAGCCTATAAGCAAGCCGCCATGGCCCTCTCCCCTGCTGGGGGGATCTGAGATGGAGATCCGTCGCCGGCCTCCCAACCCTTCGGTGAAGGTGGCCCATCTGGAATACGGCATCCGCCATCCCGAGGAGGAGCCCCGCCACATCCTGGAGAAGATCGTCTGGGAAAAGGATCGGGAGATTGCCGCGGCCCGGGAGCGGGTAAGCCTCGATCAGCTGAAGCGTCAGGTGGCAGAGCTCCCTCCGCCACGGGATTTCGTAGCGGCCTTGAGGGCTGCCTGCCGCAAGCCGGCGGTGATCGCCGAGGTGAAGAAAGCCAGCCCCAGTAAGGGGGTGATCCGGGAGGATTTTGATCCGGTGGCCATTGCCCGGGGGTATGTGGCGGGGGGGGCCAGCTGCCTGTCCGTCCTTACCGACAAAACCTTTTTTCAAGGGGGCTTTGAGGTGCTGGTGGCCGTGCGGGACGCGGTGGATCTTCCCCTGCTCTGCAAGGAATTCATCCTGTCTCCCTACCAGCTTTATCAGGCCCGGGCCGCAGGAGCCGATGCTGTTCTCCTGATTGCGGCCATCCTTGAGGATGCCGACCTAGGCTATCTGCTCAAGGCGGCCCGCAGCCTCGGACTGGCGGCCCTGGTGGAGGTGCACGACGCCCAGGAGATGGAGCGGGTGTTGCGTTTGCAGGAGGTGCCCATGATCGGCATCAACAACCGCGATCTGAGCACCTTTCACACCGATTTGGCCACCACCGAACAGGTCATGGACATTTACGGCCAACAGATTGCTGCGCGCAAAACCCTGTTGGTGAGTGAATCAGGCCTCTCTAGGAGGGAGGATCTGGATCGGATGTTGAGCGCTGGAGCCGATGCGGCGTTGGTGGGGGAGGCGTTGATGGCTCAGGAGGATGTCAGCGCCGCCCTTGAGGTTTTGATCGGGGGGGAGTGACCCCCCCCGTTTCTTCAGCGGCGAGCCTGCAGGCAACGCTTGCGGAGACGGCGACTCCAGCTGAAGGCCGCTCCGGCACCCAGAAGGGGCAAGGGACCAGGCACTGGAGGAATGGTCTGCTCCACGTGGAGAGTCAGGTCGTCGGAATCAACTCCGGATCCCCAGGACCAGACGTAGGTACCGGGTTTGACTCCAAGACTCGCGAGGGTTTCTCCCTGGAAAATGGCCGACGCATTGAGGGGAGCTCCCGATTGATAACCGCTGGGCACCCAGATCTCCTGGCCGAAACCGAAGACTTGAACGGGGCCAAACTGTTCGCCGCTGCCATCACCGAGAACGCCGGCCGTGCCTGGACCAAAGTCGGTGGGGAAGGTGATATCCCCGCCGTAAGCGTCGATTGCACCCAAAGAACCGAGCAGGAAAGAGCTGAAAGAGGGATACACAAATGGATCGGAGCCCAGATCCGCAATGGGTCCATTCAGGGCCATTAAGTTCAGGGAGCCACTGCCACTCATCACCACATCATCTCCAAACTCAAGCATGGTGATGGTGAGCGCTTGAGCCTGGGGCGGTGGGCTGGCCAGCGTGAGCGCCAGGCCTGCTGCCAGGGTGAGTGGAATGGCTTTCATCTTGTGGATGGGGAAGCGTGACATTGGTTCAAAGGGCTAGCGAGCCCGAGGGGGGGGAAGGCCAGCAAAGAAGGGGTTTTGACTGGTTGGCGTAAAGGTAACGAGTTTTTCAATGATACGCAAACGGCAAAAAGCCCCTGCCATAGGCAGGGGCTTCTGTGGTGAGTTTGGGGGTTGACTTACACCTTGCGGCTGTAAAACTCCACCACCAGGAGTTCATTGATCTCCAGGGCCACCCACTCCCGTTCGATTGGTCCGTTCACCTTGCAGCTGAGTTTGGCCTTGTCGAACTCGAGATGGGGCGGGATGTTGGCTAGGCCAGGGAACTCCAGATTGCCTTCCGCCAATGTCTTGCTGGCCTTCCGCTCCCGGATGCTCACTACATCGCCAGTTCTGCACTGGTAGCTGGGGATGTCCACCACCCGGCCATTCACTGTGACATGGCCATGATTCACAAGCTGTCTCGCACCGGGGACGGTGGGGCCAAAGCCCAGGCGGAAACAGACGTTGTCGAGTCGATTTTCGAGAAGCTTGAGCAGGTTGGTTCCAGTGGAACCCTCCTGGGCACGGGCTTTCTTCACGTAGCGCACCAGCTGACGTTCGGAAATGCCGTAGTTGAAACGGAGTTTCTGCTTTTCTTCGAGACGGATCGCGTATTCGGAGCGCTTGCGACGGGCCTGGCCGTGCTGACCGGGGGGATAAGCCCGCTTGGCGGACTTACGGGTGAGACCGGGAAGGTCTCCCAAGCGCCGCGTGATCCTCAGGCGAGGGCCGCGGTAACGGGACATGGAAAAGGATTGGCAAAGGGACGTTGGTGCCACCGGGCAGGCAAGCTGGAGCAACCTCAAAAGGTTGACCGGCCAACGCCCATGCAGCGCCAATCTTCCATCCTAGAGGGCTGGCTCACGGAAGCCTTCCTGGCCCTGATTCGGATCTATCAGCGGTGGATCTCCCCCCTGCTGGGCCCCAGGTGTCGGTTCATCCCGAGTTGCAGCGCCTACGCCGCGGAGGCCCTTCAGCGCCACGGACCGTGGCGGGGCGGCTGGCTGAGTGTGCGGCGCCTGAGCCGCTGCCATCCCTTCACCCCCTGCGGTTGCGATCCTGTGCCCGATTGATGGATCCCTTGATTCTCTACAGCCGCAAGGGTTGCTGCCTCTGCGAGGGGCTGGAGGAGCGGTTGCGGGAACTCCTCCCCCCGGATCATCTGCAGGTGGTGGATGTGGATGGGGATCCGGCCCTCCAGGCGCGCTATGGCCTCTCCGTGCCTGTGCTGGCCAGGCCAGGTTCCCGCGGTCAGAGCGGGGAGAATCTCCAGGTCTCCCCCCTGCCCCCGGTGCCCCCCAGGCTCCGGGGGCAGGGACTGCAGGCCTGGTTGCAGCGTCACGCCGGCTAGATGGCGCAAGCCACCTCCCATGCTTTCACCCTGGTCATGGAGCGTCGCAGACGCCCATGCCAGGGTGGGCGCGCTTGAGTTCGATCGGCTGCTCCACCGACCTCGCCCATGACGCAACTGCTCCATTCCCTGCTTGGCCAGGTGGGCCTTCCCATCTCCTCCACCCTGGTGAATGCCGAGCTCACCAGCATCAGTTGCGATTCCAGGCGGATCAGTGCCGGCACCCTTTTTCTCGGCCTGCCTGGCACCACGGTGGATGGTGGGCAGTTCTGGCGCCAGGTGTTGAGGAATGGGGCCGCTGCGGCTGTGATCAGCCAGGCCGCTGCCCAGGCTGATCCCCCCGGCCCCCAGGATCCGGTGGTGGTGGTGCCGGATCCGGTGGCCGAGTGGGTGGGAGAGCTCGCGGCGGCCTACTGGAACCACCCGAGTCGTCGCCTCCGCCTGATCGGGGTGACGGGCACCAATGGCAAGACCACCACCACCCACCTGATCGAGCACCTCGCCGCCCAGACCGGGCACCCCTCTGCTCTCTTCGGCACCCTGGTGAACCGTTGGCCTGGCCATAGCGTGACGGCCCAGCACACCACGGCCTTCGCCGATCTGCTGCAGGGTCAGCTAGCCCAGGCCGTGGAGAGTGGCACACTGCTCGCCGCCATGGAAGTGAGTTCCCATGCCCTGGATCAACACCGGGTGGCGGGATGTTGGTTTTCCGGTGCCGTCTTTACCAATCTGACACAGGACCATCTCGACTATCACCCCTCCATGGAGGCCTATTTCGAGGCCAAGTGCCGGCTGTTTGCTTCTCCACTGCTGAAGGGGGGAGCTGTGGTGAATGTGGATGATCCCTGGGGCGCCCGGCTGGCCGAACAGTTGCGGGCGGATGGCCTGCCCTGCTGGCGCAGCTCCCTGGCCAGGGACGACATGGAGCTGAGCATCCAGGATCTGCAGATGGCGGCCGATGGGGTCCGAGGCGTTCTGCAGACCCCGGAGGGCCATGGGGCGTTCCAATCCCCGTTGGTGGGTCGGTTCAACCTGATGAATCTGCTCCAGGCCGTGGGTGTTCTGCAGCTGCAGGGATTCCCTCTGGCGCGCCTGCTCGAGGCCATTCCCACCTTCCGAGGGGTGCCGGGGCGCATGGAGAGGGTGCCTGCCCCTGGTGGCGCCCGTCACCCTGCTGTGCTGGTGGATTACGCCCACACCCCCGATGGACTGGAGAGTGCCTTGGCTGCCTGCAGGCCTTTCACCAGGGGGCGCCTGATCTGCGTGTTCGGCTGTGGGGGCGATCGGGATCGCACCAAACGGCCTCAGATGGGGGGAATTGCGGCCCGGCTCGCGGATTCGGTGGTGGTGACCTCCGACAATCCGCGCACGGAGGATCCCCACCGCATCCTCGACGATGTGATGGCCGGGATTCCTTCCGACACCCGCGTTGTGGTGGAAGCGGATCGGGCCCAGGCCATTGCCAGCGCCATCGCTGGTGCCGATGTGGATGATCTGGTGTTGATCGCCGGCAAGGGACACGAGGACTATCAGATCCTCGGCACCACCAAGATTCACTTCGACGATCGCGAGGAAGCGGAAAAGGCCCTCCGCCTGCGCTGCGGATGAAAAAAAAACGGGTCCAGCCAGTGCTGAACCCGTGCTCTTGAATCAGGTGAAACGCACCACGTTGCGGTCGTAGCGAACTTCCGCATCGCGCACCCAGCCACCGTTGTTCACTTCCAGCCACTCCACGTTGGAGGCGTCGCGGCGACGGATGCCGGTGAGCTGGAAGGTGTCGCCGTTGCGGATCTGGCGCAGCACCCGGGAGCCCAGATCGGCCTGCTCACGCACTTCGAGCAGGCCGTCGCGAGCAGCGGCTTCCGCGGCGTAGTACGTGCGTGCCCCGCCGGCGGCCCCCGTGGTGGTACCGCTAGTGGCGTAGGAGTGCACGCCGCCGTCATCGCGGCCACGGAGCCAGAGCCAGGAGCCCAGACCGAGGGCCAGGGGCAGCAGGAGCCACCAGGCCTTGCCCTGATCCACCGGGGTCCCGGCGTCGGCAATGGGAGCAGCCTCCACAGGTGCGGCAGCTGACTCCGCAGGGGCGTCCGTCCTGGCGGCGAAGGATCCGCCCACGCCCTCGCCAACGGTGTAGGGGCAGGTGAGGCGGGCGGTGTTGACTCCATCTTTGGAGAGGTCAAACACCACTTCCACCTTGTCTGCGCTCAGGGCCTTGCTGGAGATCACCTTGGCCAGGTCGGCGCGCCAGCCTTGGGCGGTGGCGGCCTCGAGACAGGCGGCTTCAGCGGTTTTGATCAGCTCAGCGCTGCTGGCTGCGAGGGCGTTGCTGCCAGCGGCAAACAGGCCCACGGAGGCGGCTGAGGCAATCAGCAGCCTTGGAAAGACTCGGGATGGGGTAGCAATCATGCCTCTAGACGACTAGGGAAAAAGAAAGGAAGAATTGAATCTTGCGCAAATGTTGAGCAGTTCCAGCGGATGTCTCCGCCTGACAGCCCTACAGCGACACCCTATATAGAACTGACAAATTGGCAACAACACGGCGCAGCAAATCAGGTCACACTTCTAATTGGATGCACAACGTTGCTTCCACGACGTCCCAATGCCGCCTCCACGCCGCTCGCGAGCCTAGGGATTAAGCCAAAAGAGCAAAGATCAAGGTAAAAGTATTAAGAAATCCTTAAGTTCTCGCGGTGAAAAGCGAGTCCCTAGCTTCTTCCATGGTTCTTGCTCTTCAGCGAAAAAAATCGTCACATTTACGCGTTGTGTATAGGCTCCACGGCAGCTTCCTCTCCGGAACTGTCATCCATTTGTCACATTGGCTTGTCATTGCACCAGCTCACGTCATGATCTGGTTGTCTCCCCAATCATTTTCTCCTGAATGGCTCTCGCTGTTCCACTTTCCAAAAAGTTTCTGGCTGAGTTGTTTGGTACCTTCTGGCTGGTGCTCGGTGGTTGTGGCTCTGCCGTCCTCGCCGCTGCCTTCCCTTACAACGACGCTGCAGCCAATCCCCTTGGACTTGGCTTCCTGGGTGTGTCCCTGGCCTTCGGCCTCACCCTCCTGACGATGGTCTACACCATCGGCCATGTTTCCGGTTGCCACATCAATCCCGCTGTCACCTTTGGTCTCTGGGCCGGAGGGAAGTTCCGCGGCTCCCACGTCTTCCCCTATGTGGTGGCCCAGGTGCTCGGAGCGATCATCGCTGGTGGTGTGATCTGGATGGTGGCCGGTGGTCGTGAAGGTGGGTTCAGCCTCACGGGTAGCAACCCCCTGGCCACCAATGGCTGGGGAGCCCATTCCCCCGGGGGGTATGGCTTCTGGGCGGCCGTGGTGATCGAAGTGATCCTCACCTTCTTCTTCCTTCTGGTGATCCTCGGGGCCACCGATCGCCTCGCTCCCACCGGCTTTGCTGGTGTGCCAATCGGTCTGGCCCTCACCCTGATTCACCTGATCAGCATCCCCGTCACCAACACGTCCGTGAACCCCGCCCGCTCCACCGGTGTGGCTGTCTGGGTTGGTGGCGATGCGATGGGTCAGCTCTGGCTGTTCTGGTTGGCCCCGATCGTGGGTGCCCTCCTGGCCGGCTGGGTGCACAGCACCTTCCTGAGCACGGAAGCCGACTATTGATCGGTTGGCGATCACTGAAGTGAGGGGGCCTCAGGGCCCCCTTTTTTCATGCTCCTCTCCGTCTTGCCCTGTTTGGTGGTTGCTAGCAGCCGTGCAGCCGGGCGATCTGGCGCACCGCCTCCAGCAGACACTCCAGATCCTCCGCGGTGGTGGTGACGTGGGTGCAGGCCCGCAGGCAGGCGGGATCCCGCAGGCTGCGCAGCCAGATCCCCTGATGGCCCAGGGCGGCCACCTCAGGATCGGGCTCAAGCAAGGTGCCATCGGCGCGATGCAGCTGAAAGCTCACCAGGCCCGCCGGCGGTGGTGTCAGCAGCAGGGGGAGGCAGCCCGGGATGCCCTGAAGCCCCGTCCACAATGCTTCTGAGTGGTGGCGCACCAGGGCGAGCCGTTCCTCCGCGGAACCCACCCCGTCGAGCAGGTTCATGGAGGTGTGCAGGCCGCTGAGCAGGGGGGTGCAGGAGGTGGCCACCTCGAAGCGACGGCCGTCCTGATGGAAGCCTTCCCCTGGGGCTTCTTCGGATTGGAGCGTGCGCCAGCCGATCAGGGTGGGCCGGCTCTCGGCCAGCACCCGTTCTGAGAGCAGAACCCCCCCCAGCCCCTCGGGGCCGCAGGCCCATTTGTGGCCGGTGAAGGCATAGATGTCGGCGGCGGCTGCATCAGGGGCGAGGGGCAGGCTGCCGAAGCTCTGGGCGCCATCCACCAGCAGCCAGGGTTGGTTGGGGTGGGCGTTGAGCCGCTCCGCCACTGCGGCGATGGGCATCCGCTGGCCCGTGGTCCAGATCAGGTGGGAGAGCACCACCAGGCGGGTGCGGGGGGTGAGGCCCCGCTCCAGACCCTCCAGCAAAGATGTCGCCGTGCTCGCCGCATCGCCGCGCAGCTGCTGCACCGGCAGGGTTCGAATCTCTAGCCCGAAGCGGCGTGCCAGCTCTCGGCAGGCGGCCACCACCCCGTCGTGTTCCCCATCGCTGAGCAGCAGTTGGTCGCCGGCTTGCCAGGGCAGCCCCCAAAGGGGCAGCACGCAGCCCATGGTGACGTTTTCCGTGAGGGCGATCCGATGGGGCGGGGCGTCACACCACCCGGCGAGGTGCTGCCGGAGGCGTTGGGAGTGCTGCTCCACCACGGGCCACATGGCGGTGGTGAATGGGCCCACCTCCTGAATCTGCCGCCAGGTGGCTGTGATGGCCTCCAGCGATGGGGTGGGCAGGGGCCCCTGGCCGCCATAGTTGAAATAGGTCTTGTTGGCCAGAGCCGGGCAGAGGCTCCGCAGGCCCGTGGCAGCAGGGTTGCTCAAAGGGTGTTCGTGGCCTGAACCAGACCACAACCTAGGTGCTGGCTCGAGAGCGGGTTCGTACCCTCCTCAGGCAATTGGAGGATTTCCCCTTCTTCTCGCGGGCCCAATAATTACCCGCAGCCTTGAAATATCTCCAGAATAAGTAATATTGGTGCTGGAACTTACCCTCTGCCATGATAAGAATCCACCTGGCCCTTCGCCCTTCTCCCTGGCCGTTGGTTGCGGGCCTGGCAGTGCTGGCCATCCCCCTGCCCAGCCAGGCTGTTCTCGATTACACCATCTATGCCAGCGGTTTGGATGTGGTTGTTGTTTCCCAGGGCAGCCTGCAGCTGCCCCAGCCACTTCCCGGCGGCATCACCTGCCTCAGTTCCGACGGGGCCCAGGGATCCATCGCCTCCAGCCTCAGCAACAACGGCACCTTCTGCTCCGCAGCTGGCACATCCCCTCTCTACCAGCTCACTCCGGGCCTCAGGCCTTCCTTTCCCTTCACTGGCCTCTACCCTGCCTCAGGGAATGGGGGCGGCCCGGCCACAGCGCTCGTCTTTGGCACCAACTTCGGATCTGGATTCGGCGACACACTCTTCGCCATCGCAGATTCCTATGCCCCAGGTGATCCCATCGCTTCCATCAACATCTTCCCCTCCATCACCCTTGCGGATCTGGGCTTCACCACACCCGGTGTCTACAACACCTGGACCCTCGCCCCCGCCAATCCCACCGATCCTTACACCGCCAACGACATCATCCGCTGGAACGTGGCCCCAGTGCCCGGCCCCTTCCCCCTTTTCGGCGCCGCCGCCTGCTTCGGCTGGTCTCGCCGCCTGTGCCACCGCATCCGCGAGGGGGCTCATCCGCCGCAGCTCTGAAGCCCCGAGCCCTACAGCACCTGGCCCACGGCGACGGCGGCAATGGCAGAGAAGAGGGTGATGCTCAGGGCGGTGAGGGGGTTCTGGCCCTGGGCCACGGCCAGGCTGGTGATGACGCCAGCGCCAAGGCTCGCTACCGCCAGCTGAGTGGCCAGCTCACCCTGGGAGCGGGGACCGGGGAAACGGGAACCGGGGCCAGGGAGCATGGGCTCTTCCAGGAGACTTCGCAGACGCTATGCGTGGTTTTTTGTTCCATCCAGGTCTGCACGCCAGGTTGTTACCCAGCGTGGAAGTTCTTCATACAAGCGTTACAAGGAGATGGTCGGCAGATCAATCGTTCAGCCGCTGATCCGAGGCCGGGCGGGCCCGGCCGCTGCTGGCCCACTGCCGCAGGGCCTCCAGTTGCTCCCGCGCCGTCCGGGAGAGGGGCACCACCTGGCTGGCCGCCGCGATCAGGTCTGGCTCCTGCAGGTCGCGGTTGTCCCCGAAGGCAAGGTGCATGGCCTCGATCACGGTCTGCTCGAGCTCGGCGCCCGAAAAACCCGCCGTGCGATCCACCAGCACCTCAAGGGGGAGGGTGTGCTGGGGGCGGCGGCGGCGCAGTTGCAGATCGAGAATCGCCCGCCGCTCCTGGGCATCGGGCAGCTCTAGCAGGAAGATCTCATCGAAGCGGCCCTTGCGCAGCAGCTCCGCCGGGAGGCGCTCCACCGCATTGGCTGTGGCCACCACAAACACCGGGCTCGTTTTTTCCGCCATCCAGGTGAGCAGGCTTGCCAGAACCCGCTGGCTCGTGCCCCCATCGCTGCGGCCATCGCCGACGCCGAAGGAAAAGCCCTTGTCGATCTCATCGATCCACAGCACGCAGGGCGCCAGGGCTTCCACCCACTGGATCATCTCCCGGGTGCGGGCCTCACTGGCTCCAACCAGGCCGGCAAACAGCCGCCCCACATCCAGCCGCAACAGGGGCATCGACCAGCTGTGGGCAATGGCACGGGCCGTGAGCGATTTGCCCGTGCCCTGGGGGCCTAGCAGCAGCACCCCCCGCGGCAAGGGCAGCCCGAAGCGGCGGGCCTCCTCGCTGAAAGCCCGGTGCCGCTGCTCCAGCCAGTGTTTGAGGGCCTCCAGCCCGCCGATGTCGGCCGGGGTGGCTTCTGTGGGGCAATACTCCAGCAGTTCGCTGCGGGCGATCGCCAGCCGCTTTTCCTCCAGCACCTCCGCCAGGTCTTCCTCCCCCAGCTGCCCCCTCCGGGCCAGGGCCCGGGCCGCCAGCTGCCGCACCCGCTGCTCGCTCAGCCCATGGCAGGCGGCCGTGAGCTCATCGAGCAGGTCGGGGGGCAGGGGATGGCCACTCGCCTGGGCGATGGAGGCCAGGAGCCGCTCGATGGCCGGCGCATCGGGCAGGGGTAGCTCCAGGGTGGTGATGCTGTCCTGCAGCTCCCCGGGCAGGTCCCAGCGGGGCGCCGTGATCACCAGGGTCTGGGGCCCCTGCCGCAGGCGGGTGGCCAGGTTGCGCAACCTGCGGCAGATGCCCGCATCTTCCGTGAAGCGGTGAAAATCCTTCAGCAGCAGCATGGCGCCCTCGTCGGTGGGCACGGCCGCCATCACCTCGAGGGCGCCCATGGGATTGCGGGCCGCCTCCCCCTCCCGGCCCGCCGCACCCTGCAGCCCGCTCACAAAATCCCAGCTCCAGAGCGTGCGCCCCCCCAGCCGCTGGGCCACCTGCTTCAGCAGGCTCTCCACTCTCTCTTCTTCGAGGGTGCGGATCCAGAGAATGGGGGTGCGGGAGCGGATCAACAGATCCAGTTGCTCCACCAGCGCAGGAGGTGTCATGGCCTGCCTCAGGCGGGGGGCTGGCTGAGGGCCTTGAGGGCCTCCCAGCGGGGATCGGCCACGGAGGCCCCACTGCCCCAGCTCGCGGGGCCCGGACACTCCTTCCCGCAGCGGTTCACCAGGGGAAGCTGCAGGCTCAATTGCTCGAACAACCAGCGTTCCGGATCAAAGCTGCCCGTCGAATCCAGCCGATCATCCAGATCGTCCCCCAGGGGGGCCAATGGGTCGGCGTCTGCAGCGGGAAGAGCGCTGCGAAACTCGATCAGTTCCCGCACCTCCGCCCGCAGCCCTTGGTTGTAGTCCTGCAGGCAGCGGGCGCAGCAGAGGGTGATGATCGTTTCGGCTTCCCCGCTCACCTCCAGCGCCGTGCCGTGGTGCACCGCCGCCACCTGGCCCCGCACCGGCGTGAGGCTCTCCAGCCCGGCGATGGGTTGATCCACCTCCCACACCTTGCCCGCCGGCAGAGTGCGCAGCTCCGCAAGGGGAACCGGGCGGAGCTGAAGGCTCACTTCTTCGAATTGGGCTCGAAGGGCAGGCGATCGCCCGAGGCGCCCACGGTGACCGGCTGGGCAGCCATCTGTTTCTCCAGGATCTGCTGGAGATTGTCCGGAAGGGCTTCCTTGCTCAGAAGGAAGGTTTGCAGCCCCTGGAAGATATTGGCCACCACCATGTAGAGCAGCACCCCGGCGGGCAGGGGGAAGAACAGGAACATGGCGGTGATCATCACCGGTGTGATCTTGTTGGCCGTGGCCTGCTGGGGATTGGCGGGCATCCCCATGCCGGAGAGGATCTGGCTGATGAACAAGGTGGCGCCGAACGCCGCCACCAAAATGGCGATGTCCCAGTTGATGGCGCCGTCGGTGACGAAGCCCACCTGGCCGAGGGCCTTGATGAAGAGGAAGCCGCTGCGGGCTGCCAGGCCAGGGATCTTGCCCTCCACCACCGCATCGCCGGGGCTGATGGCCTTGATGGTGCCGTTCTGATCCACAGAAACCACCCCTTCCCCCTTGGTGACGCTCCAGGTGGGCCTGAAGCTGTCGCCGTTCTCCACGCTGCTCAGCACGGCATCGAAGCTCGCTCCGTCCTTGCCGTGGAGCGTCACCGTTTCGCTGTCGCCCACCCCCAGCCTGGTGCCCTTCTCCAGGGTGCCAATCACGGGCACATGCTTGGTGGCGGTGACGAAAATGGAGTGGCTGGGCGTGTTGAAGGGTTTGGCCTCCACCGCTGCCATCTGCTCCTGGGGCAACACCTTCACATTGAGGGTGTAGGGGACATCGGCGAAGGGTGATCCCCGCAGGGTGGCAAACAGGGCAAACAGGATGGGCATCTGCACCACCAGGGGCAGGCAGCCCGCCAGGGGACTACCGAACTCCTGCATCAGCTTGCCCAGTTCCTCCTGCTGCTTCTGGGGGTTGTTCGCATACTTGGTTTTGATCTCCGCCTGCCGCTGTTGCATCACCGGCTGGGCAATCCGCATGCGGCGGGCACTGCGGATGGATCCTGCGCTCAGAGGGAACAGGGCCAGACGGATCACCACCGTGAGGGCAATGATCGCCAGGCCGTAGCTGGGCACCAATCCATAGAAGAAATCCAGGATGGGCAGCAGCAGGTTGTCGGAGATGTAGCCGATCACAGATGGGGCCTAGAGCAAGGATCCGTGGGTCAGTGTGCCTGATGGAGGCCACCAGGAGCGCAGGGGGGTAAGACGGAGAACCGTCTTTTCAGGAGGCTGTGGCCTCCGGGTTGACGAAGCCGGTGGACACCTTCACGGTCTTGTTGGCCTTGGGAGAGGCCTTGCGCCGCTCTTCGATGAAAGCCTCCACCTCCCGGAACCGGGGCACGGAGCGCATTTCCAGCTTGGAGCCATCCTCCAGAACCAGAACCATGTCGCCCCAGGCGCCCAGGCCACGGGGGGCGGAGCGCACCTCCCGGATCTGGCTGTACACCACCTGTGTGCGATCCCGGCCCATCCAGCCCCCATTCACTTCGATGCGGCGGCTGGTGATCCGAAAGCGCAGCCAGACGGCCCGCACCAAGGCGGCCACCGCAAAGGGAAGGCCGATCAGGGTGAGGCCGAACAGCAGATTGAGAATGAGGTCGCCGCGGGCGGGGCCCCCTTCATAGAAGACGTCTTCCTGGATGCTGGCTCCCGCCGGCACCGTTGGGGTCTGGGTGCCCATCGCGCAACCCTGCCTTTTGCAACAACAACAAACATTCTCCCAGCAGAAGGGTCTCTTCGGCGTCGATGCTGCCGGGCTTCAGGCTGAACACCAGCCAGCACGGTTGCTGCGGCTGCGGTGGATGGGCCAGAACGGTGGCGTGAATCAGGCGCCGCAGCCTGTTGCGGCGCACAGCACGCTTGCTCACCTTCGTGCTCACCACCACCGCGCAGCGCCAGGGGCTGGTGGGGTGGGGCTGATCCCGGGGAGTCAGCAGGGCAGGATCGGCCACCATCACCCGCAGGGTGAGCCAGCGGCCGTGGAAGCGATGCCCCTGGCGATAGATCCGATCAAAAACCTTCAGGCCCCGGAGGCGATGCTGCTGGGGCAGAGACACCGACCAGACCCGGGATCAGACCGCCAGACGGGCCCTGCCGCGGCGACGGCGGGCCCGGATCACCCGGCGTCCCGTATGGGTGCGCATCCGAACGCGGAAACCCGAGACCCGTTTCCGTTTGCGGCTGGTGCCCTCCAGAGTGCGCTTGGTCATGTCACGTTTTTCTCAGCCATCCACCCTATCAGCCGCCCTTCAGTTCCCTGTAGTGGCGTCGATCTGGATCAGCCAGCTGCCCAGATAGCTCGACACCGGAATATCACCGGGGGCCTGGGCCAGGGCGTTGAACTGATACATGCCGATGTTGAAGGGGTTGTAGATCCGCATGTACACCCCCACGGTGCTCTTGTCGGAAATGGGGGTATCGGGGAACACCTCCAACGTGCCCGCCTTGGCATTCACTTCCACCGTGGCAGGAATTTCCTTCTCGCAGCGGGTGCGCTTCAGCATGCCGCCCTCGCTCATCTTGCAGAGCTTCACCCGTTTGGGATCAATCTTGCTGTCGAAGGATTTGGGCATCGACACGGTGAGCTTCAGGATCGCCGTTTTGCGATCCTTCGGCTTCAGAATCAGGTAGTAGTCGGAAAGCTTGAGGCGCTGGGTGTCCGACTGGAAGTAATACAGCTTGCGGTAATCCTTGCTGTTGTCCCAGCGGAATTCCATCAGGCCTGGGGTTCCCTGGGCCTGGCTCGGGGGGGGCGCCACAAGGGAGCCGGTGAGCAGGGGGGCGAGGGCCAGGCCCGCTCCCAAACCGGCAACGGCAGTGGTGCGGCCCAGCAGGGCGAGAAGAGAGGTCAAGGGGATGGGTGGGGGGAGGGGCGAGAGCCCACGTATTCCTAAATTCTCGGAAGGCCACCCATCGGCACTGGGGTTCAGTGGTCGGAGGGGGAGCTGGCTGGGGCGCTGCCGGCCCGATCCGGCCGCAGCCTGGAGGCCTCCCGCAGGTAGGGGTGCACCACGTTGCGGCCCGTCTCCAGCCAGGCGTGGGCCAGCAGCCGGATGCAGCGCGGTAGATCCCCCTGCACCGCCATCTGCTGGCAATCCAGCAACGCCACGTTGCCCCACCCCACCCGCCGACGGGCCACGGCCGCGGGGAAGCAGGCATCGAGATCGGCTGTCACGGAAAAGGTGACCGACAGCAGCCGGGCCCCCTCAAGGTTGTTGCCCTCCACCAGGGCCTCAATCAGCTCGCTCACCGCCTCATCAATGGCCTGGCATGTGTTGGCGCTCGCCGTGGTGGCCCCGCGCAGGGCGCACAACTCGAGGACAGGGGAGGCCATGCGGATCGGGTGTGAATCAGGGGCGATAGAGCCAGAGCGGTTGGCCACTCCAGCCCACCTCCATGGTGATCAGTTGCCCCATCCTGCTCAGCATCGATCGCCCGGGCAACACACCGGCAAAGCGCTGGGGAGGTTTGCCGAAGGTGACGGGCTTGGTTTTCGGGGGTAACCCCGCCAGCTCAGCCGCCATCTCCCGGGCCGCTTCCTCATCTCCCAGGGCATCCACCAACCCCAGATCCCTGGCCTGCTCCCCGGAAAACACTCGGCCATCGGCAAAGGTGCGCACCTTCTCTTCCTCCAGCCCCCTCCCCTGGGTCACGGCCGCCACAAACTGGCCGTAGCTCGAATCAATCAGCTCCTGCAGCAGCTGCCGCTCCTCGCTGCTCAGGGCCCGATCCGGCGAAAGGATGTCTTTGTACAGACCGCTCTTCACCGTTTCAAAACGCACCCCCACCCGATCCAGCAGGCGCGACAGGTCGTTCCCCCGGAGAATCACCCCGATGGAGCCCGTGATGGTGCCCGGGTTCGAAACGATCTTCTCCGCACCCATCGCCACATACACCCCCCCCGAGGCGGCGATGTTCCCGAAGCTAGCCACCACCCGGCAGCCCTTCTTCCGCAGGCGCAGCAGGGCCTCGAGAATCTCCTGACTGTCGCCCACCGTGCCGCCCGGCGTGTCGATCCGCAGCAGCAGGGCCGGGCACTCCCGCTCCTCCACCTGGCGGATGGCTTTCAGCACCCGGGTGCGGGTGCTCGCTCCAATGGGCCCCTCAATGGCGATGCGCGCCAGGGTTCGACGGGTCTTGCGGCGCCAGGGCCAGGGCATCTTTACGATCAGCAACAGCGAGGATCCTAAAAAGAGCCCTCCCACCCGAAGGCAGGATCCTCGATGCCCCTGGCCACTCCGCTTCGCTGGCTCCTGATGATGGCCCCCTTCGCGCTCTGGGGCACCTCGATGGCGGCCATGAAGCCCCTGTTGGCCGGCTGCGATCCCTTCCTGCTCGCCAGCCTGCGGCTGCTTCCGGCCGGCCTGGTGGTGCTGGGGGCGGCGGCACTGCTCAGCCGCCCCCTGGCCGTAGCCCCGGCTGACCGCCCCTGGCTCCTGTTGTTCGCTTTGATCGATGCAAGCCTGTTTCAGGGGTTCCTGGCCCATGGCCTCAGCGAAACCGGCGCGGGGCTGGGCTCCGTGCTCATCGATTGCCAGCCCCTGCTCGTGGCTCTTTTGGCCCGGGCGTTGTTCGGCGAAGCTATCAATCCGGTGGGCTGGGTTGGCCTGATGCTGGGCCTGGTGGGCATCCTCCTGCTGGGCCTGCCCGGCGGCTGGCTGCGGCACTGGATGCTGCAGGGCCCGGCCACCCTGGGGGCCGCCCCCCTCGCCTGGGGGGAGGTGTGGATGCTGGGTGCGGCGGCCGCCATGGCCGTGGGCACCGTGCTCTGCCGCTACGCAACCCGCCAGAGCGATCCGGTGGCCGTCACCGGCTGGCACATGCTGATCGGGGGGGTGCCCCTCCTGGCGGCCAGCCTGCTCACGGGCCTTCAAGGCAGCCATCCCCTGCTCCCCCACTGGACTGCGTTCGACTGGGGCCTGATGGCCTATGCCTCCCTGCTGGGAAGTGCCCTGGCCTATGGGCTTTTCTTCTTCTTCGCGAGCCAGGGGGATCTCACCGGCTTCACCGCCCTCACCTTCCTCACGCCGGTCTTCGCCGTGTTCTGCGGCGTGCTGTTCCTGCAGGAACAGCTCCGCACCCAGCAGTGGTTGGGAGCGGGGCTCGCCATGATCTCCGTGCTGCTGATCCACCAGCGGGCACGGCTCTGGGGGAATCCTGCTAGCCAACTGGCCCCGGAGCCGGTAGATCAGGCCATCACGACCAACCCCTAGGGCCAGGATGCCGCCATGCCCAACGACCTGTTGCGTCAGACCCTGCGGTTGTCCATCGCCTCTTTCCTGACGGCTGCGCTTGCCCTCCGCTTCAGTTCCATCGCCTATGCCTGGTATCCCCTGACGGCCGTTGTCGTTGTCGTGGACGACAACACCGAGCAATCCCTCAAAGCGGGGATCGGCCGCATCGTGGGCACCTTTCTCGGTGGATTGATCACCTTTGTGGTCCACACGATCCTGGGGGGGTGGATCGGCGTGCTGGTCTCCCTGCTCCTGATGATCCCGGTGCTGCGGGTTCTCGGCCTGCAAAGCTCCCTCGGCACGGCCGCCCTGGTGAGCCTGATGTTCCTCATGATCCCCAAACATGAGGAGCTCAATTGGGACTACGCCTTTCAGCGCAGTCTGGATACGGCCATCGGCTGTGCCATCGCCATCGGTGTGGGCCTGCTTCTCTGGCCCCGCAACGGAGTGCGTGAGCTCCAGAGGATGGAGTCGACACTCCGATCGACCCTGATGGCCCAGAGCAGGGCCCATCGCCTCTGGCTTCAGGGCCTGACCAGCCCACCGGAGCCTCTCCCGCGGGATCGAATCAGCCAGATCGTTCTCTCCATGGAGCGCCTTCTGGCCCAGGAGCTGCGGGGGCCCCATGCCCGGCGACTCCACCAGCAGCGCTGGTCGCAGCGCCTCAAGCTCTGGGAGCGGGTGCAGCATCACTGGTGCGCCTGGGAAGGGCTGCTGCTCAACCTTCCGCCACGGTCGCCGGCACAGGCCCCCGCCCCCGAAGATCTGGAAGATCCCCTCCAGACCTCGGTAATGGCATTGGAGACCCTCCTCTCCGGCGCCCCGGCATCCGCGGCCAACCCGGCGCCCTCGCTCTGGCAGACCCTGGCGGAAGGTCACAACCTCCCCCTGCTGGTGTTGCTGGCCCTGGCGGAGGAACAACGGCCCCTGACGGCTTCCCTGGCGACCCTGCGCCTGGTGGCCCCATGTCCCTGATCCGCGCCGATCTCCGGCTGGCCCTCACCGCCGGGTTGGCCAATGCTTTTGCCACCCTCAGCTCCCTGCCCTTCGGGATTTACATGCCCCTGGCCGTGCTGGCCGTCTGCACAGGCACCTTCGGTGGATCCATGTGGCTCGGCCAGCAACGCATGCTTGGTTCCCTTCTCGGCATGGGCCTGCTGATTCTGGGGCTCAAGGGCCTGACCGGCGTCCCCTTCCCCCTGGCCATCGCCCTCATCCTCGGGGCCCTGCGGCTGCTTGGGGGCCTCCTCGGACTGGAGGTCGGCTACAAGGTTGGGGGCTTCATCATCGTGATGGGCTGGCTCGTGCACGACCAGCAGCTCGCGAGTTGGGTGCCGTTGCGGCTGTTCTGGACCATGGCAGGGATCGTGGCGGGCGTGATGAGCATGCGTCTGCTCTGGCCCGCAAGGGCCCTCCCCGAGGCCTGGCGGAACCTGGCTGCCCTGCTGCAGGCTCTGGCCGTGGCCCTCGATGGCGTGGCCACCCGGTTGGAGGACCCCGCTGCCTTCCCCACCATCCCGATGGGCGGGGCGACGAAGGAGGGGTCCCCGATTCAGTCCCTGCGCCAACAGCTTGGAACCCTCCGGGGTGGACTGAAGGCCGTGCGCAATGAGTTGGGGGATCCCGCCCACAGCCATCCCCAGACCAGGTTGCTGGTGAGCTTCATGGACACCTGCTCCTCCCTGATCTCCGCGCTGGAGGGTCTGGTTCAGCAGGCCCCTGTGCCGGGCGCCCAAGGACCCCTGGAGGCCCTGCAACAGGGGGAAGCCGATGTGTTGCGCGCGGTGGCCGACCGGTTGCGGCTCTGGGCGCCCCTGATCGCCCTGCCCAGCTCCGATCCCCTGCGCCCCCCCTCCCTTCCGGACTGGAAGCCACCCAGCAGCTGGCAGGGCCTGCAACCGCTGCTCACCGACACGAGCGTGGCCAGCGACGACCTTCCCAGGCTCCAGCGCCATGCGGTGCGGCTGGTGTGCTGCGGTCAGGCGGAGCGGGCCATCGTCCGCACGGAAGCTCTCTGGCGATCCATGGGCCCCCGTCCTCGGACGCTGCAGCTGGCGGCCCCCCCGTGGAGGACCCCCCCTTGATTAGGGCTGCTGCGCGGGTATGGCGGCTCGGGGTGGTGGCGGCCCTGCTGCTGCCGCTCGCCCCCCCGGGGGGGGATCCCCCAGCTGCCCAGGCCGCTCCCCGCCCCCTGGAGCGCAGCACGGAGCGCCTGGAGAAGAGCTGGCGTGAGCTGGATCGGGAGCTCCAGGTGCTCGACAGCCTCCTGCCCAAGGAACAGGAAACCCGTCCCGATCTGCTCCAACCAGCTCCCCCCCTGCCCGCCACCCTCCTGCGGGCCAATGAACCGGCCAGCGGTCCCCTGGATCCCACCCGTACGATCGCTCCGCCGCCCCTGAGCCTGCCCCAGCAGAGCCAACTGCAGGGCGGAGGCGTTCAGTCCCTGAGCCTGGAGCAGGCGCTCGCCATTGCCTTTGCCGCCAACCCCGGCCTCCAGGCCCGAAGGAACGAGGTGGCTGCGGCCCTCGCCAGCCTCCAGGCGGCCCTGGGCACCTACTGGCCGCGGCTGGAGGCTCTGGCCGCCGGTTTCACCGGCCAGAGCCGCACGAACCTCAACGCCCCGGTGGGGAACGGCGCGCTCGGACTCGGTCCTCTCTTCGAGCCCGGCGGGGCCTTTTTTGTGCCGAGCGGCGGCGCCGTCTCTTTCAACACCTCCAGCAGCGGAGGCTTCGGGGGGCTGCAGCTGGGGTACGACCTGCTCGATTTCGCCCGCACCCCCACCGTTCGCGCAGCGCGGGCACGGCTGGATGCCGAGCGGCAGGCCTATGCCAACGACTTGCGCCAGCTCCAGCTCCAGGTCAGTGAGGCCTACTTTCAGCTGCAGCAGGCCGATCAGAACGTCCGCATCCAGGACGCCGCCGTGCGCAACGACCTGGTGATTCTTCAGGACGCTCTCGACCTGAAGAAGGCCGGTCTGGTGCCGCGGCTGGATGTGCTCCGCCGCCAGGCGATCGAAGCGGCCAACCAGGAAACCCTCATCCAGGCCCTGGCCGATCGGGCGATTGCCCGTCGCCAGCTCGCCCTGCTGCTCAACCTGCCGGCCGATCTCACCCCCGCCGCAGGGGATCCGGTGGTGGTGCTGGCGCGCTGGCCCCTCGACCTGGAGACGAGCCTGATGCGGGCCTACCGGGGCAATCCGGCCCTGGATGTCCTCCTGGCCACCCGGGAGGCGCTGGTGCAGGAGCGCCAGGCGGCTCTGGCGGCCCTGCTCCCCCGGCTGGCCCTGGTGGCTCAGGCCGGCGCCAATGCCAGCACCGTGAACACTTTCGATCTCCAGCTCCGCAATGGCGGCTGTTGCGGCACCACCGTGGTGCCGGTGCAGAACAGCAGCGGCGCTGACTGGTCGGTGGCCCTCACCCTGCAGTGGCTGCTTTTCGATGCGGGCACCACCCGGGCCCAGGGGCGGGCCCTGGAGCAGCGGGCGGCCGCCATCGCCCAGCGCTACGCGAGCGAGCGGGACACCATTCGCCTGCGGCTGGAATCCGCCTTCTTCAACCACGAGGCCAGCCTGGCTCGCCTGGCCTCCGCCCGCCGGGGCGTGGCGGCCTCCCTGGAGGGATTCCGGGATGTGCGATTGCGCTACAAGACCGGCCTCTCCAATGAGGTGGAGGTGTCGCTCACCCAGGAGCGGTTGATCGCCAGCCTTGTGCAACGGCTCAACGCCACCGTGGCCGTGAACCTCACCTATGCACGGCTGCTGCGGGAGCTGCTTACCACCCCGAACGATCCCAACCTGCCAGTGCAACCCCAGCTGCAGCTTCCCTCCCCTCAGGGCGTGCGGGATGACCACCAGCGCTCGATGCGATAGCCGAGGATCACCAGCAACACCACCAGCCAGAACCAGAGCTCGGGCGGGTTGGCATGGAACAGCACCACCAGCAGAATCGCCTCAGCGACCAACCAGGGCAGCTCCTGCCGGAGCAGACCGGAGGGGGGCGAGGGAAGGCGTGGGGGATCGGTCATCGGCCCATGGGGCTGGGTGGTCAGGGGAGGGATCCAGGCTGGCGCAAAGAGGGCTGATCCCAGGTGCGGTCGATGGAGCGGCTGCGGTAGCCGCCGGTGAGGGAACGGATGCCGGGGACGAGATAGGAGAGGGGGGGCCGCCATTCCACATAGGCGTAGGTGGCCACTGTGAGGCCCTCCCGCACCGGGAACACCCCACTGCCACGGGAGAGGGTCCAGCGGTAGCCATCCCGGCTGGCCGGATCACGGAGCAGCTCGATCTCGGCGCGCATCACCGGGCCATTCTTCACGAGGGAGGCCGCCAGCTGGGGGTTCCCGATCGTGGTGGAGATGTCTTCCTCCGTGGCGGGCAGGGTGAGCACCTGTTTCACTCTGCCCTCGATGCCTCCGAAGCGGCCCCGCTGGTTCCAGAGCGGCACCACTTCCACCGGCAGACCCTGGGGCAGGCGCCGGGCATCGGCGGGGGAGAAATAGGTCACAGCCTTCAGTTGATCTGCCGCAGCATCACCGCTGCGCCCCCGACCGATGGTGCCGAGCCGCTGCCCCATGGCCACGGTCTGGCCTTCAATCACCTGCAGATCGAGCATCTGGCCATCGCGCTCGGCCAGCACCCGGCCATCAAAATCGAAGCGCGCCTGGGTGACCCGGATCTCCCGGCGGAGATCCTCGATGCGGTAGCGGCGCTGGAGGGCCTCCGTCTGCACAGCAAGCTTCACCTTCTCGTAGTCGCTCACCACCCGCTTCTCCTCAATCCGGATCTGATCGATGCTGGCGCCCGTGTTGGTGAGGCCCTGCTCCGCGCCCACCACCTCGGAGGACAGAGGAGCCACCACCTCCCGTTTGGCCAGCCATTCGAGGTTGCGCAGCTTGCCGGCGTAGGTGCTCTGAAGGGATTCAAAGCGTCGCCTGTCTTCCTGGAGCTTGGCCAGCGCCGTATCCCGCGCCGCCCGTTCCGCCTCCAGCCGCAGGGCATCCCGTTCATCCAGCTGGATGTTCTGCCGCTCCAGCAGGGCAAGGTTGCCCTTCTGCTGCAGCAGCTGCTTTTCCTGCACAGGCAGGTCGATCTCCATCAGCACCTGCCCCCGGCGCACGGAATCCCCAGCCCGCACCCGCAGCCGACGCACCTGGCCAGCCGCCCTCGCATCCAGTACGCCGGCATTGTCCGGATAGATCAGAACCCCCTCGCCCCGCACCTCCGTGGGCACGGGGCAGAAGAGGGCCCAGCCCACAACCCCCGCCGTCATGGCCAGCAGACACAGACCCACCTGGTCGTGCTCGCTGATCCCCTGCCATCGCTGGCGGAGAGTGAGGAGCGGCGGAGTGGAATCAGGCAAGCAGGGCCTTCAGGGCGTCGGTGATGAGGAGATTGTCGAGGGAGAGGATGCCCCCGCCGCAGAGGATGAGCACCAGGGCCATCACCGTGTACATAGCGGCCTTCTCCCAGCTGGGCGGTTCCCCCACGCCCATCGGCCCCGCATAGTCGCCCTGGGGGATCTGATAGGGATCGGGAGCGATGAAGGGAAAACCCGAGCGGATCTCCAGCACCATCGCGTACACCATCGACACCAGGATCGCGAACGCGGCCAGGGGGGTGAGGAGCCCCAGGAGCAGGGCGATGCCGCCGCCGAACATCGATGCGGCGGAGAGGAAACAGAGCCATTCGGGCGTCTTCATCGCTGTAGCCCAGGTGCGCAGGTTGCGCAGCTTCGGCCAGCCGTGGCGGATGAAGGCCAGACCCATGAACAGCCGCAGCAGCAGCAGACCGATGCCCGCAAGCCCGCTGCCGGCGGCGGGCACCAGGATCTCCACCAGGGTGAGATCGATGGGTTCCAGTGTCTCGATCACGGAGGCGCGGCTGATGCCGACACCTTATGAACGCCGGGCATGATGCGCCAGCCATCATCCCGGCACGCTCACCCGGGAGCTCTACTGTGGCGCGCGTGAACGAAGACGCACCAGCCGCCAGCCCCGGGCCGCCGCTGGGGGAGCCCCGTCCCATCGGGCGGGAGGACGTGCGGCGGATCCGCCGGCGCCATCGCGGCTACCACCTGCTGCTGCTGGCGATCTGCACGGTGTTGCTGATCCAGCCCCTCGCCCGCCAGGTGCCCCTCATCTCCCCGGTCATGGCAATCCTGATGGCCCTGGTGATGATGCTTTTCCTCACCCGATATTCGCCCCTGCGTGCCCGCAGACGGCTGTTCTACGGAATCGGCATCGCCGCCATCGCCAGCGAGATCGGCTGGCTGGCCATCCTGATCACGGACACCCCCCTGGCCCAGCACCTGGCGATCCTTCATCTGCTGGTCTGGGGGCTGTTCATCGGCACCTTCCTCCTGCGCATCGCCAAAGCGCTGATCCTTGAGCCCTATGTCACCCTGGCTGTGCTGATGGGGGCGGCGGCGGGATATCTGCTGATCGGCTATCTCGGGGCCTTCCTGCTTCACACCCTGCTGCTCTGGCAACCTCAGGCCTTCAATGCCAGCCTCGTGGCGCCCGACTTCGATCCAAGGCTCCATCCCCTGCGGGTGTTTCCGGCCATGGTGGTGGCCGCGTTCCAGGCCCTCACCACCACGGGTGTTTCGCTGGCCAAACCGGGAGAGCTGCTGCCGGCCACCGGCTGCCTGGCGATCACGGTGGCCGGTCAGCTGTATCTGGCGGTGCTGATCGCCCTGGTGCTGGGCCGCTTTCACCGGCGGCAGACGTTCTAACGGCCGGCCTCCAGTTGCCCAGCCAGCTCGTGGTAGATCGCTTTCTTCATCATCAGCCGCCCCACTGCGGCTCCGAGCACGGAGGCCAGCAACACCCCAGGCAACAGCTGTTGATCGCCCATCAGCCGGAGGGAAAACATCAGGCTCACCACCGGCAGCTGGGTGGCGCCAGCCAGGGAGGCGGCCATCCCCAGGGCCATGGCGAGGGAGCCGTTGCCCAACCCGTCGGCGAGGGTGTGGCCGAGCAGGGCGCCAAGGGCCAGGGCTGGATCGATCAGCCCTCCCGGCACCCCCATCCCCAGGGCCAGGCCCGGTCCCAGCAATCGGGCCAGCAGGGCCAGTGGGGCCGACCAGGATGTCGGCTGCCCGTCCGCGAGGGATGCCATCAGGGTTCCTCCATCCCCGTAGCCCGCCCCACCGCTGGCCAGACCCAGCAGCGAGAGCATCGCCCCCAGGGCCAGGCCCAGGGCAAGGGGATGCCGGCGCGCCAGGGGCAGGCACCGCCTGGCGATCAGTAGCACCAGCATCGCCATCAGGGCCCCAGACAGGCCTGCCAGCAGGCCGAAGGGAACGGCCCAGAGCAGTTGATCGGTCTCGATGGCCTTGGTGCTGAGGAGGCCGAAGGCAAACTCCGGCTGGTGGCCCAGGGCGCTCACCAGGGCCGCCATGGACGACACCACCAGGGCGGGCCAGATCAGCCTTGGCGTGAAGCGCCCGATCAACTCCTCCGCCAGGAAGAGCACTGCCACCAGAGGCGTGTTGAAGCCGGCGGCCAAGCCGGCGGATCCCACCACCGCCAACCGCTCCGTTGTCCCCATCCAGCCGAGCAGGCCTGGACACCAGCGCCGCAGGGCCACGACCAGCGCCCCCCCCAGATGCACCACCGGGCCCTCCCTGCCCAGAGGGAACAGGGCCAGGGTGGCGATCGACCAGAGGATGAGGCGCTGCACCGTGGGCACGGGAGCCATCAGCTCGTCCGTGCGCTGCGGATCCTCCAGGCTGACCATCACCTGGGGAATGCCGGAGCCGGCCCCGCGGGGCCAGACCCGTGTCTGCAGGAGGATCAAGAACGGCATCACCGCCAGGGGGGCCACAAGCAGCGCAACGCTGGTGCGATTCCAGGTGGCACCGAAGGCCGGCAGCTGGTGGAGCAGGGAGTCCTGCCAGCGGTCCAGCAGATTGAGGGGCCAGCAGACCACCCCCACCGCCATTCCCACCACGGCCAGCTCTAGCAGGCACCGAAGCCCCTGGCCAGGGGAGGAGGACTGCCATGGAGTTTCAGCCATCCCCGTGGGTGCTTTCCGTCAAGTGGGGCCATCATCGGGGCTGTAAGCCATCCCTGCGCCCGGGGCAGACACCATGACAGCCAGCACCGGCCGCCTCTCTCCAGGCTGGAGCGCTCCCCTCGGGGCAACAGCGAGGGATGGGGGGGTGAACTTCAGCCTCCATGCTCCGGCAGCCACGGCTGTGGCTCTCTGCCTGTTCGAGGCGCCAGGGGCCGGGGAGCCGAGCCAGATCTTTCCCCTGGATCCCACCTGCCATCGCAGCGGCAGCTACTGGCATTGCGAGCTGCAGGGCATCGGGCCTGGCCAGCTCTACGGCTGGCGTGTTGACGGCCCCGTCCGACCTGAGGAGGGACTGCGGTTTGATCCCGCCAACCTATTGCTGGATCCCTACACCATGGCCGTGGTGATGCCCCCGGGCTACAGCCGGGCAACGGGCCGCAGCTCCGGGGGAGACTGGGGCACGGCGATGAAGGGCGTGGTGGTGGATCCCTTTGCCTACGACTGGGAGGGGGATCGGCCCCTCAGACAGCCCCCCAGCGAAACGATCATCTACGAGCTCCATCTGCGGGGGTTCACCGCCCATCCCAGCTCTGGCGTGGCGCCGGATCGAGCGGGCACCTACCTGGGGCTGATCGAACGCATCCCCTATCTGGTGGATCTGGGGATCACGGCGGTGGAGCTGCTGCCGATCTTCGCCTTCGATCCCCTGGCCGCCCCGCCGGGCCAGCGCAACTTCTGGGGCTACCAGCCCGTGTCGTTCTTCGCGCCCCATCCCGGTTATGCCAGCCGACCCGACCCCCTGGCTGCCCTGGAGGAATGCCGCGCCATGGTGAAGGCTCTGCACCGGGCCGGCATCGAGGTGATCTTGGATGTGGTGTACAACCACAGCGCCGAGGGCGGAGCGGAAGGGCCCAGCTTCTGCTTCCGCGGCCTGGCCGATGGCGATTACTACCTGCACGATGCGGCGGGCGGCTATGTGGACGACACAGGGTGTGGCAACACTCTGCGCAGCAACCATCCAGTGGTGCGCCGCCTGATCCGCCAGAGCCTGCGCCACTGGGTGCAGCATCTCCATGTGGATGGCTTTCGCTTCGATCTTGCCGCCGTGCTCGACCGGGACGAGACCGGTCAGCCCACGCCGCTCTCAGCCGTGCTTCTGGATATCGACACCGATCCCGTGCTGGCGGGCACCAAGCTCATCGCCGAGGCCTGGGACGCGGCAGGGCTCTACCAGGTGGGATCCTTCGTGGGCGAGAACTGGCGAGAGTGGAATGGCCGCTACCGCGACGACCTGCGGCGGTTTGTGAAGGGGGATGCGGGGCTGGTGCCAGCGGCGACCCAGCGGCTGATCGGCAGCCCGGACCTCTACGGCCACAAGCACCGCGAGGCCTCCGCCAGCGTGAATTTCATCACCTGCCATGACGGCTTCACTCTGGCGGATCTGGTGAGCTACGACCGGAAGCACAACGAAGCCAACAACGAAGACAATCGGGATGGAAGTGACGACAACGCCAGCTGGAACTGCGGGGAGGAGGGGCCCAGCCGGAATCCGGAGGTTCTCAGCCTGCGGGGCCGACAGAGCCGCAACCTGCTGGCCCTTCTCCTGCTCTCCTTCGGGATGCCGATGCTGCTGATGGGGGATGAGCTGGGCCGCAGTCAGCAGGGCAACAACAACGCCTATGCCCAGGACAACGCCATGAGCTGGCTGGACTGGACCCTCCTCGAGCAGAACGCTGACCTGCACCGGTTTGTGCGGGAGCTGATCGCTTACCGCCGTGGCCTCTGGAGTGCCGGGGCCAGGGGGCTCACCCTGGCGGAACTGGTGCAGCGCCGTCAGGTGCGGTGGCACGGCATCACCCTGGATCAACCGGACTTGAGCCCTTCCTCCCGCTCCTTTGCCGTGACGATCCTCAGCCTCGATGGGGGCTTCCGCTGGCACGCCATGGTCAATGCCTGGTGGGAGCCTCTCACCTTCCAGCTCCCACCCCCCGATGGCGGCCAGGAGCTCTGGCGCCGCTGGATCGACACCTCCCGCCCCTCCCCGGAGGACATCGTTCCCCCCGATGGGGCCCCGGCCATCGAGGGGGGGGAATGGACCGTGCCCGGCCGCTCCCTCACCGTGCTGCTCGCGGGACTCACCCCTCAATCAGCTGGAGACGATGGCCATCGGGATCCGCCAGCTGCAGGGCCCGCTGCGCGCCGATGAACGGCCCCTGATCTCCCAGATTCACGATCCCTCCGCTCAGCAGGCGCCCCCCACACCCGCTGATGCTGGCGGCCACCGCCTCCAGATCCTTCACGCGCAGCCTCACCTGCCAGTGGGCAAGATCCTGGGGGGCCTGGTCGGGGGGCATGGGACGACCGCCCGCGGGCTGCCGGTAATCAAGGCACTCGATGCCCGCACCCTCCGGGCAGCGATGGGAGGTGATGCGAACCCGGGCACCGGGAAGGCCATCGAGCTTCTCCTGCTCCGGGCCATGGTTCACCCCATCACCCCCCAGGCGGAGGCCGAGCAGGCCTTCGTAAAACCGGAGGCTGGTTTCGGAGTCGGCGATGCCGATGGCACTGTGGTCGATGCCGAGCACGGGTCCGCCCGCAGGAGAGGGGTGCCAGCGGGCGTCGCCCTTGTCGGGCGGGAACTGGAGCAACTCGAGGGGATGGCCCTCGGGGTCGCGGAATTTGTAGGCCACGATGCCGGCCGCGGAGCGGTTCCACTCCGGCAGGCGCTGGGGGGCAGATGAGATGGCGTCAGCGTTGCATGTGGGACGAACAGGGCGAAGCTGCTCGAGGGCCCGATCCAGATCGGACACCACCAGGCAGATGTGCTGGAACCAGCGATCGTTCGACCTGGAGTCGGCAGGAATGGGACGGCCGGGCCGCTTGCCGGCCCCCGGGTCGATCACCTGGGTGATCTCGAGGGTTTCCGAGCCGATCACCAGCCGCTGCAGACGAATCACGCCGTCGCCAAGGCCCAGCAGCGCGAGGTAGGGACCGCCCGAGAGCTCGATGGGCTCGCCGTCGCGGAGGAAGCCCAGGCCCTCGCAGAAGAACGCGGTGGTGGCGCCGAGATCAGCACAGGTGAATCCGATGCTTGCGATGTGGGGCAGGGACATGGCGCCGACCAGTTCCCTCAGAGGGTAGACCGCACGTCTTGTTGCCGGCCTCAGCGCGCATGGCTAGGGTTTTTTCAGCCTGATGATCCGATGACAAGCAGCAATCCCATGGCCGGAAAGGCCCTCTCCAACCTGCTATCCGGGAAGGTTGCGATTGTCACCGGTGGCAACAGCGGGATCGGCAAGGCGATCGTGGAAACTCTCGCAGAGCTCGGCGCCAATGTGGTGATCGACTACCGATCCCATCCCGAGGCTACCGAGGAGCTGGAGAACGAGATTGGTGCCTACGGCGGCAGCAGCTATGGCGTTCAGGCTGATGTGAGCAAGCTGGAGGATCTGCAGCGGCTGGTGGATGCCGCCGTGGCTCGTTACGGCCGGCTGGATGTGATGGTGAACAATGCGGGGATTGAAACCCGCACCTCCATCCTCGATACCACCCCGGACGATTTCGACAAAGTGCTGAATGTGAACCTGCGGGGGGTGTTCTTCGCCACCCAGTTCGCGGCCAAGCAGATGATCGCCCAGGGGGGTGGGGGTCGCATCATCAACATCTCCTCGGTGCATGAGGACTGGCCCATGCCCGACAACACCCCCTACTGCTGTGCCAAGGGAGGGGTGCGGATGCTCACCCGCACCGCAGCCCTGGAGTTGGCGTCCCACGGAATCACCATGGTGAATGTGGGCCCCGGCGCCGTGGCCACGCCGATCAACGACTCCACCATGAACAATCCGGAGTTGCTGGCCAAGCTCAACGCCGCCATTCCCCTAGGGCGCATGGCCCAACCTGAGGAGATCGCCCGGGTGGTGGGCTTCCTGGCCAGCGATGCGGCCAGCTACATCACCGCCACCACGATCTTTGCCGACGGCGGCATCATGCAGAGCAGCCCGGGCTTGTAGGGAATCGGCTGGACGGCTCCCTCCCCGATGCGCATCACCCAAGCAGAGATCCTTCGCCTGCGACGACGCCACCAGGGCTATTGGATGGTGCTGGCCACCGAAGTGGCCCTGCTGTTGCTGTTGCCGCTGGCCCAGGTTCGGATCGGCTTGTTGTCGGTGCTGCTGATCCTGTTGGCCCTGGTGTTGATGGCGTTCATCAGCCGCTATTCGCCGCTGCGCCGGAGCCGCCCGCTGATCTTCGGTCTGGGTGCTCTGGCGATTGTGATGGAGATCTTCTGGCATCTGGCGCTCACCCTCTGGCCATCGCTGGGGCGGTCCTTCACCATCCCCCACGTGATCATCTGGGTGCTGTTTCTGTCCGTTGCCGTGTACCGCAAGGTCAGAACCTTGACCCAGGAACCCTTTGTCACCGTCTCGGTGGTGATGGGGGCCGCGTCCGGCTACCTGCTGGTGGGGATGGCGGGAGGTGTGCTGCTCACGGCCCTGTGGGTGCTCGATCCGGCTGCCTATGAGCTGTCGGCGCTGCCAGCGGTGGGATCCACGGCGGCGCTGCCCAATGTGGTGGTGGCGCCCGCGTTGATGGCGGCCTCCTTCACCATGCTCACCACCATCGGCACCACCGTGCTGAAAACCAGCAATGTGGCAGGCCAGGTGGTCACGACGGTGA
>JAYKIG010000057.1:0-13648 GCA_035286045.1 Cyanobacteriota bacterium
CGGCGGCGCGTCGCCTCTCAGCGACTCCTTCACCTTACAACACCGTCGGGCTCCTGCCTCTCAGGTTGCAAGGGCTGCGCTCCTCAGAACTCTCGTCCCTCAGGCGCAGCTCATAACCCTATCACAAGCGGTGCCCACCTATCCCAGCTCAGCGGCCCATGGGAGAAAGCGCTGCAGGGTGGCCTCGCAATCCGCAGCCAGTGTGGGAAAGCCCATGGAGGTGACATCCGTTCCAGGAGGGATGCAGGCTGGGTCTGCCTGCAACCAGCGGATCGGACAGGACAGTTCCTGGAGCACAAGCCAGGCTGCCGCCAGGTCCCAGATCTTGGGGGTGGCTTCCAGGGCTGCCACGGTCTGGCCGGTAGCCACACTCACAAGGTTGAGGCTGGCCACACCAAAAAGACGCACCTTGCCTGGGAAAGGGCGATCAGGAATTTTCTGCAGCACCCGGATCGAGCGGCTGCACAGGGAAACGCATCCCCCGGGATGGGCCTTGGAGGCTGGGGCATCGACCATCTCCCCATTGCGCCACACCCCCTGACCTGCCCGGGCGATGATCCGCTGCCCGAGGGGGGGCACATCCAAAATGGCCAGCACCGGCCTTCCTCCCTCAAAGCGCGCCAGGGAGATCGACCAGTAGGGAATTCCCGCAGCAAAGTTGGTGGTGCCATCCAGCGGATCCACCACCCAGAACGCGGAGGATGAAGGCAGATGGCGGTCGCCCTCCTCGCTGAGAATCCCTTCCCCCGGATAGAGGCTCTGCAACCCCTCAACGATCGTCGCATCACTCCAGCGATCACAAGCGGTGATCAGGGTGCCATCGTCCTTGAGATCAGAAACCACATGGCCGAAATCACTGCGCTGGCGTGCTGCCACAGCGTCGATCAGGGTTGAAAGTCTGGAATCCAGCAGAGCGTGGGCAGAGGCGATGCTCATCCGAGCTCCATCGCGATCACTTTGTTGAGGCTTCTGGCTGTATCTTCCCGAAACTGTTGCAGGTTCACGCGGGAGAGCATGAACAGAGCGGCAAGGGCCACCAGGATTTCCACCCCAAGAACAAGAGCGTAGGCAGGAAACGCAGAAGGGATGGAAGGAAACCACCAGTGCTGCAGCGCACGCCCCAGATCCAGCAATCCCCCACCGAACACCTTCCCCAACGCTCGGGAGAGCGCCTGGGCCAGGCCCCAGACCCCGACGAAAGTTCCGGCGGCCTGGGGAAGGGTCAGATCGAGCATGAGCACCAGGGCACTGTTGGTGGCGATTCCTGCCGCCAGGCCGAAGAGGAGCATCACCGCCTGCAGGAGAGGTACTTGCCCGGTGACCCCCACGAGCAACAACAGCAGAAGAGTGGTCACAATCAGCCGGCAACCAAGTCGGGCAGCACTGAACTTGCCGAGCGTGGGGACAATCCAGAGCCCTCCACAGAGCAATCCCAGCAGGGTGCCGATCCCCCAGATCGCGTTCAGGGAGGCGGTGGCGGCAATCGGCATGCCGAACACCTCGCCGCCATAGCTCTCAAGGATCGGATCCTGGAGAAACAGCCCAAGCGTGAAGAGCACCAGAAAGGAGAAAAACACCAGGACCTGCCGACTGGAGGTGATCAGCGCCCAGGCCTGGGGCAAGGTGGGTCCATCGTCCCTGGCGGATAACCGTTGACGAGGGGAGAGGGATCGGGGTTCCATCCCGAGGGTGGCCACCACGGTAAGTGCCAGCACCACCAGCACGGCCCGACCCATGAATCCGAAAAGAACCTCCCGCAAACGGGAGGGATCGGTGACACCGTCGAGACCACGGAGGCTCAGGCTGATGGCGATGGCCCCCACCACAATTCCCACCGTAAGCAGACACCAGATCAGACCGACCGCCCGCGGACGCTCCTGCTCGGTGGTCCGGTCGATCACAAGGGCGAGATAGGGGGTACTGGCCAGGGAAATCGCCAGGCCATAGGCCGCAAACAGTCCACAGAGAGCGGAAATACCTCCAAAGAGGGCTCCTCTCGATCCTTCCCGCAACAGATCGGCCACATGGAAGATCAGGGGAACAGAAACCACGGCCAGGCCACAGAAGAGCAGAGTGCCAAGCCAGATGTAGGGAAGGCGATGGCGCCCGCCGATGGGGCGGGCATCGGACATCTGACCAAACCAGATCCGACTGGGAGCCACGAACTGCTCAAAGGCCAGGGCACCACCCACAAGCAGGCCCGGAAACGCCAGCTCGCTGATCATCACCCGGTTGAGGAGCCCAGCAAAAATGACCGCCAGGGCCCCCAGACAGCCCTGAAACAGACCAAGCCGCAGGGTGGCGGGCAGAGAGAGACCAGTCGGCCCGGCATCCGGTGCTGAGGTTCTCACGGACGTGAGGGGCTTGGACGGGAGGAGAGACCGCCAGCCTGGCAGGCGGGGATCAGGGGGGTGGGCTCGATCGGCACATCCGACATGCTGGATTGTGGCCGCGAGGATGGCAGATTGGGCCTCTGGCAAAGCGCAATCAGGTCGAGTCCGGTGCGCCGGCGCAGCTCGGCCAGGCTCTTGTTGTAGTTCGTGATCGCCAGGGAGTAGCGCACCTCGGCCTGCGTGAGATCGCGCTGGGTATCCACCACCTCGCGCTGGGTGGTCACCCCGGCCTGGAAACGCAGACGGGCCAGACGCAGGGACTCTCTGGCGGAGAGCACCTCATTGGAGGTGGTGATGATGTTGCGGTTGTTGGTGAGCAGTTCATAAAAACTGACCTCCACCTGCTGGCGAATCTGATCGCGGGTCTTGGAGAAATTAAAGGTTTCCTCCTGCGCTTTCTGTTTGTTTTGTCGATAAAGCGCTCTCGCCCGGCCTCCATCGAAGATCTCCCAGCTGACATTGATGCCAATGGCATTGTCGACCTGCCATTGGCGATCAGGCTGGTTTTCAAGGGAGAAGGGATCACCGGTGGAGGGGTCAATTTGGAAGGAGGAGGCGGACAAGCCAGGGGTGTAAGACGATCCTGTGCCGCGGCTGACTCCGAACCTATTGAAAAGGCTCAGCACCGGCTGGGTAGCAGCCAGTTCCCGGTTGGCCGTGCTGTTGGCAATGGAAATATCTAGGAGAATCTGATCGAGCTCTTCACGGAACGCATAGGCCGCCACGATGCTTTCCTGAAGGGAGGGAATCCAGGCACCCACCACCCGCGCCGGATCCTTGGCGGTTGGGGTCACATTTTGCGGTAGATCCAACAGCGCTGCCAGGTCGCGTCGGGCGATGGCCTGACCCGGAGACGAGGACAGGGATCCAGCCGTGCGTCCGTAGAGGGCCTGAGTGAGCAGCTGCTGGTCACGGGCGAGCTGGGTCTGGGCCTCCAGCACCTCCAGCTTGGTGGCCACACCCGCCTGGAAGCGAGCCTGGGCATCCCGCAGACTCACCAGCGAAGCCCGCACGGATTCCTGGCCGATGCGCACCTGCTCATCGGCGTTCTGAAGATCAAAGTAGGCCTGGGCCACCTGGAGCCGCAACTCCCGCAGACCGATGAGATAGGAATTCTTGGCCTGTTCATACCGGTCGCGGGCGGCGGCGATCGAGGGCACTCGCCGCGGATCGATCAGGGTCCAGGTGGCCTGAAGGGAGGCATCCATAGCCGTGATGGTCTGCACTCGGTAGCCATTTACACGGGCTGATTGGTTCAGGCTGGAAACCCGGTTGTAGTTCTGGGACGTGGTGGTCGCTGGCAGGCTGTTGGCATTCAGACTAAGAGAGGGATACCAGCGGGAAATCTCCGCCCTCAGGGCGGATTGGGCCTGGTCCACCTGGCTGGAAAGAATCTTCAGGTCTGGGCTGTTGACTTCGGCAATGGTTTCCGCTTCGTCCAGGCTGATGGGCCGCAATTCCTCAATTCGCACCTGCTGGGGCTGATTGGGCAGAGCCAGGGGAGGTGGGGCCACCAGATCAGGCTGGTCGGCAGGCAGGCGCTTGGACGCCGGCGCCATCACGTTGGGATTCGAGCTGGGCCGCGGTCCGAGCACGGCAGGGGCGAGGGGAAGCACCTGGCGGGGCAGCAAGGGCAGCGAGGGAGCCACCTCCGCTGGAGCAGGCGACGGGGCAGCAGGCTCCCCAGTGGAAGGGGGTTGACCAGGGTCAGGAGGAGAGGCTTTGCCCGGCAGACAGGCACCTCCGTGACCGACAACGGCAAAGAGGAGCGCTGTGGAAAGAAATCGGGAGCGCCCCACGGGCCAACCAGCAACCGACGGAGCTTAGGCACCCTCATCAAGACTGCCGCTGCAAACGGCCACCAGATCTTCCGCCCCCGTGACCAGGCGTATCGGCACGGGCAGCTGGCGGGCCACCTCCTCCAGGGTGGTGTCATCCAGAAACACAGGCTCTCCCTGACGCAACATCACCGTTGGCAGCAGGAGCTCCTCCCCAAGATCCAGGCCAGCCAACCCCTGCAGCAGATCTGCACCGGTCAGCAATCCCGTCACCACCAGCTGCTGTCCCCAATAGGGACTAGGGAGCCCATGGAGGAGGAGCTCCAGGCCCTGGATCCTGTTGAGGCGATTCACCACCGGCTGGAGCGCCTGCGCCACCAGAGCCCCCACAACCCAGCTCAGACGCCGGGGGCGAGCCAACGCCCGCGGCAGGTCGGTGGTCGCCAGCTCAAGTGCCTCCAGAAAAGCACGAATGCTGCCCACTCCATTCTCCTGTTGGGGAAGATTTTCGTAGCTGGGCCTGGGCGGCAGAGGAAGGCCTGCCAGCAGATACCACTCATCCGAGAGCCAGGCGAATCGGCTGCCCAGGGTCTGGAGGAACTGCTGCTGGAGGGGCTCCACCTGGCGAATCACCTCCTGGGCACAGGCGGGATCCACAGGGCGGAGGACATCCCCAGGGGGGCGAAACCGGGTGAGGCCCACGGGCACCACGGCCGTGGAGAGCACTGCCGGCCAATCCCCCTCCCCAAACCGGGCCAGGTCGGTGATCGTGCGGGTGAGGGCTGCACCATCATTCAGCCCCGGGCAGACCACCACTTGGGCATGCACCTGGAGGCGCCGCTCGGCAAACCAGGCCAGTTGCTCCATCAGCAGAGCCGCCCTGGGATTCACCAGCAAGCGGCTGCGGATCTCCGGATCGGTGGCGTGAACGGAGACATAGAGCGGGGAGAGGCGCTGGTCTTCGATCCGCTGCCAGTCCGCTGGGCTGAGGTTGGTGAGGGTGAGATAGGAGCCATAGAGAAAACTCAGGCGATAGTCGTCGTCCTTGAGGTAAAGGCTGCGCCGATGGCCGGGGGGTTGCTGATCGATGAAGCAGAAGGGGCAATGGTTATTGCATTGCTTCAGGCCATCAAAAAGCGCCTCGCGGAATACGAGCCCAAGGCCATCATCCGCCTCCTTCTCTAGCTCCACATGGTGAAGGGTCCCCTGGGGATCCTCCACCTCCAGGGTGAGCTCCTCCTCCCCACAAAGAATCTGCAGGTCGATGAGATCGCGGGGCCGGATGCCGTTGACGCTGAGCAGCCGGTCGCCACACTGAAAGCCCAGCTCCTCCCCGATCGAACCGGGCTCCACCCCCACCACCTCGGCGGGTTGGGGAAGGCGTGGGGTATCCCCTGCCTGGAGGCTCTGGAGGGGAATCCCGGCAGGCGGCTCAATCCACACGCCTTTTGAACACGGCAGAAACCAGTCTGAAGGTTGGGAAGGCTTCTGATGGATCAGATGGCCTGGCGGAAAAAGAGCAGGATCATCAGCCCGAAACCGAGGCGGTAGATCACAAACACCCAGGTGCCGTGGTTCTGCAGGAAGCGAAGCAACCAGGCGATGGCCAGCCAGGACACCAAGGCGGCCGACAGGATGCCCACCACCATCGGCAATGCCCCTCCGTTGGCAGGAGCCTCGAAGGCTCCCTTGAGTTCCACGAGACCGGCCAGGGTGATGGCCGGAATGCCCAGAAGAAAGGAAAAGCGTGCCGCCGCCGCTCTCTGCCAGCCATCGAACAGGGAAGCCGTCAGGGTGCTGCCGGAGCGGGAGACCCCTGGCACAAGGGCCAGGGCCTGGGCCAGTCCCACCAGCACCCCATCCCGGGGCAGCACATCATCAAGGCGGCGGCGACGGCGTCCCACCAGCTCGGAGAGCGCCAACAAAAGGGCCATCACAATCGAAACGATCCCGATCGAGGTCATGCTCCGCAGGGGGGAGGCGTCGTAATCGGGGACAAACCTTTTCAGCAGCAGGCCGGCGATGAGGATGGGGAGGGTGCCCAGGGCGATGGCCACCCCAAGGCGGGCCTGGGGATCGCTCCATTGGCTATGGCGAAACGCCCTCGAGATCCCCCGCATCACTTCGGCCAGATCGTTGCGGAAGTAGGCCAGCACCGCGGCGATGCTGCCCAGCTGAATCACCGCCGTCACCGCCACCCCAGGGTCGCCCCAGCCCAGGAGCACGGGCACCACCTTCAGGTGGGCTGTGCTGCTGATCGGCAGGAATTCCGTGAGGCCCTGCACCACTCCCAGCACCAGGGCGTGCCAACAGGCCTCCACCAAGGAGAGGGGCTGGGCCGGGGCGGCGAGCGACATGGGGGCTGCACTTTCGTGCGACCTTATGCCCAGGCTCTTCGCGTGCCAAGGCAGACACCCCTTAAGGTTGGTCATCTTTCTTCACAGCCGCAGTGATCGGGGTACCGCCGAGCAGCTTTCCAGCCCGTTCCCTGCCGGCCAGCCCCATCGAGGCCCTGGGGGAATCGGCGCTCCCCGCACTCGCCGCCTTCCTCACCCTCGGCCCGGTGTTTCTTCAGGCCCCCCTGGTCCGCCTTTCCCCCATGGGTGCGGCTCTCGGCACAGTCCCCCTGCTGATGCTGGGACTGCTCTGGGCCTTCCATCCCCATCCCGCCCGTCAGAGGGTGGGAATCCTGCTGGTGGGTTTCGCAGGAAGCTGGCTTGGTGGATCCCTCTTCTGGGGATGGTGTCGGCAGTATCCGTTCTGGCACCTGCCGATTGAAGCCTTTGCCCTGCCCCTGGCCATCGGGGGGCTCCAGACCCGCTGGCGGATCGGCGCCTGGTTTTACCTGGCCTCCCTCCTGGGCACGGCCGCCACGGATGGCCTCATTGCTGCCACAGGCCTGATGCCTCTCTGGCCCCAGGTGGTTCAGGCGAGCGCTGTCGAGGCCGGGCCCCTGCTTCAGAACGCGGCCCAGCACCTCCTCCATCCCTTTCCTGTTATGGCACTGGTCCTGGCGGGCTGGTGGATTGTTCAGATGTCGCGCCAGCTCTGGGCAGGGGATGGGGCGAATCAGGTGGCGGCAGCCGCATTGGCCTCCACTCTCCTGGTGGATGGACTGTTCCTCGGGGCGGCCCTTCTGGCCCCGCACCTGAGCGGGCTGATCTGAAGAACTGCGAATGGCGGAGATCCGCCAGGGGTTGCTTCCACAGGGGTTCTGTAACGTTGAACTTTCCTCAACGGAGTTTTGGCGTGATGAAGCGGCTGCTTGCCTGGTTGATGGGTGGTGTTGCCCTGGCCGGACTGCTTGTGAGCCTCTTGCTTCCGGCTGCCGCCCAGGCTGCGGACCGTCGCAACGTGGCTGACGACAAGATTGCCGAATCCGCCGGCAAGGTGGATCTCAACAACTCCTCCGTGCGGCGTTTTCAGCAGTACCCCGGCATGTATCCGACCCTGGCCGGGAAGATTGTCCTCGGCGGCCCTTACACCAGCGTGGATGACGTCCTCAAGCTGGACCTGACACCTCGCCAGAAGGAGCTGTTCGAGAAGTACAAGGCGAATTTCACGGTGACCCCTCCTTCCATCGCCCTCAATGAAGGGTTCGACCGGATCAACGACGGGGTCTACCGCTGAGGCGCGATGCCCAATCAGGCGCACCCCCCCCAACGCTGGCTCTGGTCAGCGTTTTTTTGTGCCTGAGAGCGCTCCTAGGCGATTGCCCCTCCCTCCCGGGCGAGCTCCTGGAGACGACGCTCCCGCAGATACAGAAACAGGGGGGCGCCGAAAGCAAAGGCCACGGTGACGCAACTCAACAGCACCCAAACCAGCCCCCGCATCTTCAGGCGCCGGCTTTCCACCACCATCCAGAGGGTGATCGCCGAGGCGCCCACCGCCAGATCTCGGGAGAGGGACTGGGCCGCGGGATTGGCGTTGGCCTGTTGCACAAACAGGCCAAGATCAAAGGGCTGGCCGGTGCTGCGGATGAAGGCCAGGTTGGCCAGCCAGGGCAGAATCGCCCCAGCCGCGGCCAGGGCGAGATAGATCCAGGCCAGGGGACGGGGAGACTCCCCGGCTGGATGAGGGGACGGGTGTGCTGGGGTCATGGGTTCAGGGGTTGGGGCGGGGCCTCGGGATGGTCGGGATCCCAGAGCATCACTTCCGCCTCCACGGATTGCAGCAGGGTGTCACAGCGGTCGGCGTAGGCGCAGGCCTGCTGATACAACTCGGTCATGCGCTCCACATCCAGATCGTCTGATTGGAGGTCCACCAGGCTGCGCTCCAGGGCGGACTGGGCCTCTCGGTAGGTGAGACCGCCGATCTCTGAACCGCCCTCGGACGCCTCGGCGCGGCGGGACTGTCGGGATCTGGACTTGGGTCGGTCGCTGCGAGAATCCGTCATCAGGGATCGGCGGCTGGAGAGGGATGAACCCGTTGGATCAATAGATCCAGGCTCCCGTCCATGAGCTGGAGATTCACCGTATCCCGTGAGGACACCTGGCGGATGGAGCGCACCACCCGCCCCTGGGGATCCCGAAGCAAAGCAAAGCCCCTCTCCAGCAGATGGCGTGGGGAGAGGGCTCTCAGCAGTTGACGCTGGTGGGCCAGACGCCGGCGCTCCTCCTGGAGCCGTCGGCGAGGATGGACGGACTCCAGACGGGTCTGTTGCTGCTGCAGCTGGCGGCGCAGACTTTGCAAACGCCAGCCCACCACCTGACGCAGATGGCTCCGCATCTGCAGCAGGGCGGCCCGTTCCGCCATCTGATCGGGCAGCAGGGCCACCAAGGCAGCGGTGGGGGTGGCGGCCCGGTAGTCCGCCACCAGGTCGGCAATCGTCGTGTCGTCCTCATGGCCGAGACCGCAGACCACAGGACGGGGAAAGGCCGCCAGGGCTCGGGCCAGGTTCTCGCCATCGAACAGCGCCAGATCTTCCCTGCTGCCGCCCCCCCGGGCCAGCACCAGGGCTTCCAGGCCCAGGGCATCGGCCTGGGCCGCCAGGCGCCCAATCACCTCACACACCCGTCCTTCCACCGCCCCCTGCACCGGCACAGGGACCACCACCAGGCCGGTGAGCGGCCAGCGCTCAGCGACGGTGCGCAGCATGTCGGCCAGAGCAGAACTGGGCACGCTCGTGAGCAGGGCGATGCGGGAGGGCCAGGAGGGCAGGGTCCGTTTCCGGTCGGGGTCGAACAAGCCCTCGGGAGCCAGCCGGGCCCGCACCGCTTCAAACCGCCGCATCACAGCCGTGAGACTCGGGCGCACATCCAGGATCTGCACCGACAGGGCCGCCCGGGCCGTCCAGAAGTTGAGCTTGCCCACCACCGTGACGCCATCGCCGTCCTCGGGCACGAAGCTGAGCCTGCGCAGCTGGGACGACCAGATCACTCCCTGCACCGTGGCTTCCCCATCCGTGAGGGTGAGCCAGAGGTGTCCCTTCTTGAGCTGGGGGCGGCTGACGGTGGCCTCCAGCAGAAAGCGGGGCGCAAATCCTCTGCCAATCAGGGTGGCGATGGCCTCATTGAGAGAGGCCACGGTGTAGCGGTGCAGGCCATGGCGGGGAAGGAGGAGCTCATGGGCCTCCAGGACCTCGGCGTTCTGTTCCATGCCGCCCGTGCGCTCTCCTGGGGCTCACCCTAGGCAAAGAGCGCAAGGTGGCCGAGGATCGGGCGCGGCCCTGGCCTCCCCCATGCTTCCCAAGCCCCCTCCTCTCCCGGCCAGCTCCCGCCTGCAGCTGGAGAAGAGCCTCCGGACCCAGCTGCCATCCGCACCCGAGCTGGTGCTGGTGACCGATCTGGACGGCACCCTGCTGGAGGGCAACCCCAGGTGGCGAAGGCGCTTTTACCGCTGGTTGGCCAGCCGGCAGGACACCGTGCTGCATGTGTTCAACACCGGCCGGGATCTGGCCTCCATCGCCCGGGTCCTGGAGCAGGAGGCCCCCATGGGACTGGGGGCGCCCCACCTGGTGATCGGCGATGTGGGCTGCACGGTGGCCTGTGGCGTGAGCCTGACCCCCATTCCACACGTGATTGAGCCCATCGAACGGCGATGGCACGGGCAGGCCGAACGGGTGCTCCCCCTCCTTCAGGCCATCCCGGGCCTTTCTGCCCAACCCGTCAGCGCCGTGCGGCGCCTGGCTTATCTGATCGATCCGGAGATCCTGGACACCACTCACCTCGAGACTGTGGAAGCCATGGGGGTGGACTGCCTGGTGTCCGGGGACAAATATCTCGATGTGCTCCCCGCCGGGGTGAACAAGGGCACCACCCTCATGGAGCTGGTCCGGTGGTTGGAGGTGCCCTCCGAAACGGTGGTGACCGCGGGCGACAGCCTGAACGATCTGGCCATGTTCACAACGGGCTTTCGAGGGGTGATGGTGGGCAACGCCGAACCCGCCTTGGTGGAGGCCTTCCCCACACTGCAGTGCACCTATCGGGCGAGGGCCCACGGCTGCGAGGGAATTGTGGAGGGGCTGAGGCACTTCGGCTTTGCCTCCCTGCTCACCTCTCACTTCTGAGGGGCGTTGCGGGCAGCCCGCAGCCGGGACTGGGTGAGGGCCGTGGGGATGGCCTCCACGGGGTTATCGGGCCAGGGATGGCGCGGGTAGCGCCCCCGCAGTTCCCGCCGGACGGCGGCATAGCCCTCCCGCCAGAACCGTTCCAGGTCGGACGTGATGGCCAGGGGACGGCCCGCGGGCGAGAGCAGGTGGAGCGTGACGGGCAAACGTCCTTCCAGCAGGGAAGGGGTCTGCAGCTGGCTGAACATTTCCTGCAGCTTCACCGCCAGGACAGGGGTCTCACCGCTGTAGTCGAGGGCCACGCTGCGACCGGAGGGCACGGGCAGGTGGGTGGGCAGAAGGGACTCCAGCTGCTGACGGGCCTGCCACGGGCCATCGCCCCAGAGCGCCTCCACCAGGGGAAACCGGGCCAGATCGGCCCGGCTTCGCATGGAGAGATCGAGAAAAGGGGTCAACCAGCTTTCCGGATGGGCCTTGAGGGTCTCCCAGCGCCGATCCGGCCAAGGCGCGCCGAGATGGAGATGGGCCAGGGCCAGCCGATGCTGCAACTGCCGGGTGGCCGGCGTCCAGGGGAGTGCCTCCAGCCCCATCGCCTGCAGCCCCGCCACCATGGCCTGACGCACCTGCTCCTCAGGGGCCTCCGGCCAGGGCCCACGGGCCAGAACCAGGGCCCCGAAACACTCCTCCTCCTCACAGCGCACCCGCTCAGCAACGGGGTCCCAGCGGGCCTGCTGACGCACCACGAGAGAAGGCGCCGCCAGGTCGACCAGGCCTTCATGCTCCAGGCGCGCGGCGAGCCTCACCCGCGCCTCCTGACCCACCCCATCCACGGCAGCAATAGAAAGGGCCTCTGCCGAGGCAAGCGGATCCTGGGGATGCACCCTGGCTCCCCGCCCGTTGTGCAGGAGAAAGCGCCCATCGCCCTGGCCTCTGGAGAGGGCGATCCATTCGGGGTAGGCCCAGCCGATGAGACGGGCAGTGATCTGCCCATCCGGATCGGAAGGGGGCTCCTGGGGATGGGGGCGGCAGACCGCCCGCCTCACCTGTTGCTCCAGATCCTTCTGCAGACGGCGCAGCAGGCGGTGATGTCCCGCTGCGGTGGGGGTAGGAGCCAACAACCAATCGAGGCGCAGCAAAAGGTCGCCGCCCACCTGCTGCCCCGCCAGAGGATCCCGCTCGGTGAGCAGGGCCGCCAGAGCAGCCGCCAGGGGGAGCCATCCCTGGGGCTCCGCTAGCAGGAGCATGTGGCCAAGCCTGGGGTGCAGACCCACCTCCAGCAGGGAACGGCCGTGATCTGTGAGGTGGCCCTCCCCATTCAGGGCTCCCAGCTGGATCAGCAGGGCCAGGGCCTGAGCGAGGAGTGCGGGCGGGGGAGGATCCAGCCAGGGGAGATCCTGCCCCTGGCCCGCCCCCCAGGCCGCCAGCTGGAGGGCGAGGGGCAGGGGGTCGGCATCCAGAATTTCGGGAGTCGTGAACGGGGGGCGGCGCTCCTGCTCGGCAGGACTCCAGAGGCGGACGCAGACGCCAGGCCCCAGTCGGCCCGCCCGGCCCCGACGCTGCTCCCCGCTGGCCAGACTGGAGGGCACCGTCACCAGACCATCCATGCCGGTGGAGGGATCAAAGCGCGCCAGACGGCTCCATCCGCTGTCGATCACCAGGCGAACCCCCGCCAGCGTGAGGGAGCTTTCGGCGATGGCTGTGGCCAGCACCACCTTGCCCTCCGATCCACGGGCGGGGCTGATGGCCTCACTCTGGGCAGCGAGGGGCAGCTGGGCATGGAGGGGAACGCAGGCCAACCGCTCCCCCCAGGGGGTAGCGGCGATGGCCCGCTGCACCCCCCGGATCTCCCGCTGTCCGGGCAGGAACACCAGCACCGTTTCACCGTTGCCCCGCTCAGGCAGCCACCAGGACTCCAGGGCCCGAACCACCTGTCGCTCCAGGGGTTCCTCGGGGCGGGGAGATTGGTAATGAAGCTCCACGGGATGGGAGCGTCCCATGGAGGTGACCACGGTGGCCCCATCCAGCGCCGCGGCCAGAGGCTCCAGATCCAGGGTGGCGGACATCAGCAGGAGACGCAGCTCAGGCCTCAGCAGCTGCCTGGCCTGGCGAAGCAGGGCCAGGGCCAGATCCAGATCAGCCCGGCGCTCATGCACCTCGTCAAACACCACCAGGGCCCAGCTCTCCAGGGCGGGATCGGCCTGGAGCATTCGCAGCACCACCCCAGGGGTAACCACCAGAAGCCGTGTGCGAGGGCTGCGGCGATTCTCCAGTCGCACGCTATAGCCGACCCGTTCCCCCACCGGCTCTCCCAGGGACTGGGCCAGGCGCTGGGCGGCGGCTCGTGCTGCCAGGCGTCGGGGCTGGATCAAGAGGAGCTGGTCGGCCCCATCCAGAGTCTCCAGGACGGCAAGGGGAACCCGGGTGGTTTTGCCCGCCCCCGGAGGAGCCTGCAGGAGCACGGTGGCGCCCGTTGGCATCAGCGCCGCCACGATGGCAGGCAGCTGCCCATCGATCGGAAGTGACGCAGACAGGGAGCTAACGCACGTGGCGGATGCCATCCACGGGGTGGTACACCTCGCCGGTGGTTTCTTCGTAGACGATGGCGGGTAAGCCGGTTTCAAACATCGTCTGGAGGGCTTCCTTGAGGTAGGGATTCCAACCGCCGGTGGTCACCTTTCCATGGCGGACGGTCCAGTCCCAGGTGCCCTGAAGATCCCTGGGGATTCTGCCTTCCCGATCCCGCCGGGCCACCAGATCCTGCGACTCAACGATGCCCACCAGGATGGGATCCTTGCCGTAGGCAGGAGTGAGACTCAGCTCAAGCCGGATGGGATCCTCCTTGACCATTTTCAGGCGAAACCGGGGGGGGAGCTTGAGACCGTTGAGCACGGCGGCAACGATACGGGTTCTCTGATCCACCATCGGCTTGGATTCGGGTGCTTTCCCCCTGAGCCTATTCATGCATGCAC
>JAYKIG010000058.1:0-16319 GCA_035286045.1 Cyanobacteriota bacterium
CGGCGGCGCGTCGCCTCTCAGCGACTCCTTCACCTTACAACACCGTCGGGCTCCTGCCTCTCAGGTTGCAAGGGCTGCGCTCCTCAGAACTCTCGTCCCTCAGGCGCAGCTCATAACCCTATCACAACGTCTGGAAGAACACCACCGATCTGTCATTGGCTTGCTCCGCCCCTTAACTCGGCACCAACGATGGATGGAGCATCAGCATCAGGCTGCGGCTCTCCAGGGGGACACCTCCAGGGGGCCAGCGTTCCGGCGTTTCCGGTAGATCCTCATCCGCCGGCAGGGCCGTGTCGATCACCCGCATCCAGCCCTCCGGCGAGGGGGGCAGATCGAAATGCATGGCTTTGTAATAGGCATTGAAGCCACACCAGAGCAGGGGACCCTGCCGGCTGTCGTGGAGGCTCCAGGCCAGGCTGTGCGACCAGCTGGCCCAATCGGGCTTGTGCAGCTCCACGCCATGCCATTCCCGCCAGAGGCCAGGGCCGTCCCCTTGCCGCCGCGGTGTTTCGCTGATGGGCACTTCGGGATTCAGCAGGTGCGCCAGTCGCTGGCGCAGCTGAATCAACCGGGAGAGAAACCGTCGCAGGGCCAGATCGCCTCCGTCGGGCTGCCAGTGCATCCAGCCCAGCAGGTTGTTCTGGCACCAGCTGTTGTTATTGCCCCCTTGGCTCCGTCGCACCTCATCCCCCATGAGCACCATGGGCACCCCTGGGGCCAGCATCAGGCTGGTGAGCAGGTTGCGCATCTGCCGATCCCGCAAGGCCATCACGGCCCGGTCCGTGCTGGGCCCCTCCACGCCATGGTTCCAGCTGTTGTTGTGGTTGTCCCCGTCCCTGTCGTTTTCCCCATTGGCCAGGTTGTGCTTGCGGTTGTAGCTCACCAGATCCGCAAGAGTGAAACCGTCATGGGCGGTGAGGAAGGTGATGCTCCGCCCCAGCGCAGCCGGCTGGCCCCCATAGAGATCGGGGTTGCCGCCCAGGCGCTGACTCACGGGCCAGCAGCACTTCTCATCTCCTTTCCAGAAACGGCGCATGTCGTCCCTGAAGCGCCCGTTCCAGGTGGCCACTCGCCGGGCGGGAAAGTCGGCCATGCGATACAGCCCACCGCAATCCCAGGGTTCGCTCACCAGCTTGAGATCACTCAGCTCCGGGTGCGCCTCTATGGCTTCGAAGAGGGGTGGGTGGTCCAGGGGGGTCAGCTCGTGCCCGCGACTCAGGGCGATGCCAAGGTCGAAGCGGAAGCCGTCGATGCCGAGTTCATTGGCCCAGCAGCAGAGGGATTCCAGAATCAGATGGCGAGTCAGGGCCTGGTTGGCGGCGATGCTGTTGCCGCACCCGCTCACATCTAAATAGTCGCCCCGGCTGTTCTGGTGGTAGTAAGTGGAATCAGCAAAGCCGCGCCAGCTCAGGGTGGGCCCCGCCTGATTGCCCTCGGTGGTGTGGTTGTAAACCACATCCACCAGCACCTCCAATCCCGCCCGGTGGCAGGCGGATACCAGCTCCCGTACCTCGTTGCGCGCCTGGAGAGGATCGGGGTTCACCAGATAGTCCGGATGGGGGGCCATCCAGCTCAGGGGGCTGTAGCCCCAATGGTTGTAGCGGCCTGCGGGGGCATCCTCCGGATCGAAGGCCATCACAGGCAGCAGCTCGATGGCCGTGATTCCCAACTCCCGGAGATAGGGCAGGGTGTCGATCAATCCCAGCAGGGTGCCCTGCCGCTCCAGCGGCACGGGGCAGCCGGCACCCTGGGTGAAGCCCCCAACGTGGAGCTCATAGATCACGCTTTTCTGCCAGCTGTGGCGTGGCCGTGGGGCCGCCGAGAAATCGAAGCGATCCCTCTCTGTCACCACCCCCTTCAGGCAGGAGGAGGTGTTGGGAATCGCGCCCACCGCCGCCCCCCGCTGGTAGCCATCCCACCCGCCGATGGCCCGGGCACAGGGATCGAGCAGAACCTTCGAGGGGTTGAAGCCATGGTTGCCGGGCTCTAGGGGGCCGAACACCCGGTAGCCGTAACAGCAGCCGATGCCCACCCCCTCCACTTCCACATGCCAGTGGTCTCCTGAACGGTTGGGCGTTTCCAGGGTGATCACCTCACTGGGTTCATCCGCCTCCGCATCTGCAAAAAGCAGTAGCTCCACCCGGGTGGCCAGGGGCGCTACCACAGAGAAGTTCACCCCCCGCTGGGTTGCCGTTGCCCCCAACGGCCAGGGTTGACCAATCCTGATCACCGGAAAGGGGAGCGATTGGGGCCAAATTAGGGTCCCTGGTGTCCCCTGTCTGTGTGGGCCATGGCTGGATCGGCCTTCTCTCCAGGGTCGGAACGTTCGGGCCGCCCTCCTCGTGAGGTGGAGCCAGGGGTGTGGTTGTTTCCCCCCAACCCCCGAACCCATGGCGGGAGCGCCTGGTTTCTGGAGACCCATGGTGGGGGGGTGCTGGTGGATTGCCCTCCGGAGAGTGAGGCCACCTTCGCTTTTCTGAAAGCCAGAGCCCTGGCCTCTCCTGGATGGATCGTCCTGCTCGGGCGCGATGGGCATGGATCCTGTCGCAGGGTGCAGGAGCACATGGGCTGGCCTGTGCTGGTGCAGGAGCAGGAGGCCTATCTTCTGCCGGGGGTCAGGGACCTCACATCATTCGGGGCCGAACACCAGCTGGCGGAGGGCCTGGCTCTGCTATGGACCCCTGGACCCAGCCCGGGGGCGGCCGTGCTTCATGTCTGCGGCGGAGTGGCGGGAGCCGTGGATGGCTTGTTCTGTGGGCGCCTGCTCGTGCCAATGGCCCCCCAGATCCTCGCACCGGTGTTGTCTTCACGGGGCTTTCACGGACCGCGTCAGCGCCGCAGCGTGGCTCGGCTCTTGCACTGGCTGCCGCCGGGATCGCCGGCCTGGATCGCCAGCGGAGCAGCCTTGGGTGCTCTGGCGGGAGAAGCCTTGGTGCGAGACGGGGCCTCCCTTCTCGGCCAGCTCCAGGGGACCCTGGAGGGGATTGATCCAACGACCTTCTGAATGTTTGGCCGATTTGCTCATGGGCCAAAAAGCCCGTTGTTCCTGACTTTTGTTGTTGCCGCATTGGGAGAAGCCCCATACCATTAGGCGGCGTAACGCCAGTGGCGGTCGACCTTCCGATTCGCCTTCCCTCCCCATTCAATTCCCCCTCAGACCGCTCACCGGAGGCCCAACTTCAACCCATGAACAAAGCTGATCTCGTCAATCTCGTTGCTGCCCGCACCGAGCTCACCAAGACCGATGTCTCACTGGTCGTGGATGCCGCCATCGACACCATCATCGATTCTGTGGTGGAGGGAAAAAAGGTCTCCATCCTGGGTTTTGGTTCCTTTGAGCCCCGCGAGCGTTCCGAGCGCCAGGGTCTCAATCCCAAGACCGGCGAAAAGATCAAGATTCCTGCCAAGCGGGTGCCCGCGTTCACGGCCGGCAAACTCTTCAAGGATCGCGTCCAGGGCTGATCGCCCTGGGTTCCCGTTGTCAGCGAGCGGCCCGCCAGGGCCGCTTTTTCATCCGTGAGCCTGGTCTGCCTGCCCGCCAGCCTGAGGAACCACTTTGAACGGGGACTGGCCTTGCGCCAACAGGCGGTGAGGGGCCGTTTCGCCCCGTCTCCCAGTGGTGCTCTCCATCTGGGCAACCTCCGCACAGCCTTGCTCAGTTGGCTGCAGGCTCGCTGTTGCGATGGCCTCTGGTTGGTGCGCATCGACGATCTGGACCACCCGCGGGTCAGGCCCGGGGCGGAGCAGTCGATTCTTGCCGACCTTCATTGGCTAGGACTGCACTGGGATGGGCCCCTGATTCGCCAGAGCGAGCGCAGGGGGCTGTATGCCTCCGTGCTTTCGGCCTTACGTCGCTCCGATGTGCTTTATCCCTGTCATTGCAGCCGCAGGCTCCTGGCCGACATCTCGGCTCCTCACGGACGGCTGGCGGTTTATCCCGGCCATTGCAGGCCCCAAGCCCCCTTCTGGGGCAAGCACCAGGGGCGTTGGCCCAGTTGGCGCCTCAAACTGGGAGAGGGACCGATCGGCTGGCAGGAGTGCTGGGGACCCGCCGCCGAGCTGGATGGGGTCAAGGACGTGGGGGATGTGGTGCTCCGACGGGCTGATGGGGTGGTGGCTTACCACCTGGCCACGGCCGTTGATGAGCTCACCCTTGGGATCACACATGTGGTGCGAGGGGCTGACCTCTGGTGGGCTACCGGAGCCCAGGTGGCCGTCACCCAGGCCCTGGGCTTTCCCCCACCCCGCTACGGCCATGTCCCGGTTCTCTGTGACCAGCAGGGCCATCGCCTGAGCAAGCGGTTGGCCTCGGAAGGGCTGGAGGCTCAGCGGGCGCAGGGGATGGACCCTCCTGCGGTCATAGGGACACTGGCGGCCAGTGCCGGTCTTGTTCCCGATGGGACACGGTTGAGCGCCGAGGAGTTGCTGGCGGAAGTCAGAGGCACATCCACCCTTGGAGAGGTGATGAGGAAGTCTTCACAAACCTTCCGGATTCCCCCCCCGTGCGAACGGGCTCAGGCGCGGCAAAGTGTGTAAACCAACACCATTTGTCGGCCCCATGTCTTCGTTTCCCGCTCCGGTTTCCGCAGCCGGAGTGTCAGCCTTCCGAACCTGTCCACGCTGCGGCGGGAGCGGGATCCTGCGGCTGGCGGATGGGAGGTTCAGGACCTGTCTGGACTGCCTGGGCCGAGGGTGTTCACCGCACGCCCGATCGTTTCGAGCGCCAGATGAAGAAGGCTGTCGTGCCCACGACGGCGGCCAGAGGAGCAGCGGTCAGCAACAGGAGAATGACAGCAGTCCAGTCTGTGTACATCCCGGCGGTTGAAAAGCCAGCCCATCATCTCAGGCGAGGGGCCGGGCTGGGCCATGGGCCGTCCTGCAACGAGTCGTTTCACGGTTTTCCTTCCCCCTTCCAAGGGGGGCGCCCGGGGGAGTAGCCCGGTAAGGCGCTGCTCCACCCCCGTGGACGACACCATCACCACTCCGGCGGGGTTCACCATCACCCCTGAAGCCAATGGCTCCTATCGCATCTGCGATCCCCGGCGCCATTGCCTGACAACCCAGAGTCTCTGGGAAGCCCAGCAGCTCGTCCAGTGGGCCGAAGTCCATCACCAGGATCTCTCGGAGGCCGGGCAGGCTGCTACCAACCATTGAGGCGGCTGGACCGTTCGCAAGGTCGCCAGACCCCACGGCAACTAAATTGTGAACGCTTCTGTCGTTCTGGCGCGTCGCGTGTACGAGTCCATGCCGTTCTGGACCCCCGGAATCGATTCGGCGAACCCTCTGGCCTGCAGCCAGCCTGAGCGCTATGTGCTCAGGCGGATGGGCATGGATGCCTTTCTGGGCATTGACCGGCGGGATCAGAGCATCATCGACGTGCGGTTGATCGAGCAGGCCCATCTCTTCCGAACCCATGAGGCGGCCCTGCGGGCCGCCAGCGAGCTCGAGCGCATGGGCCAGGGACCGGTTGATGTGATCAAAGTGGAGAAGGCCTGAGCGGATCTTTGTGACGGGTGCATGCGATACGGCTTGCCGTCGATAGGTTCGCCTCAGCGGTTGCCCTGTTGATGAATCGCCAACACCTGCGCACCCTGGAGGCTCTCTACAGCCACCCCCTGGCCCATGGTCTGCGCGCCTCCAAGGTGGAAGCCCTGCTCCATGCCCTGGGGGGTGAAGTCACCCCTCTCGATGGTCGCCGTCTGAAGATTCGCCTCCCTGGGGGCCAGGAAACCTGGCTGGAGGTGGGGGAGGGCGCCCACCACCCCCACCTGGATCCGGAGGCGGTGCTGAGGGTGCGGCATCTGCTCCAGGAGGCTGGGGTCACGCCCGACCATCCGGAAGCGGAGGCTCCCAAGGCGAGAGGGGATCAAAGTCGCCGGCTGGTGATTCATCTGGATCACCACCGCACGGACACCTTCTTGCTGGAGGGTGATGGGGTGGAGCATGCCGTGCTCACGCCTCACGGACTCTGGGGGAGCGGGGAGAACCTCAGCCATCGACACGACCGTGACATCGCTGGCCAGAAGGCGCCTCGGGATTACGACTACCTGAATCGGCTCCTACAGGCCATGGAGGGGGCTGATGCGGTGTTGCTCCTGGGCCATGGAACCGGCGAGAGCGATATGCGCCAACTGCTCCTGGCCCATGTGCGCCGCCACCGCCCCGACCTTCTGGAGCGATTGGTGGGGGTGGAAACCCTCGCCATCGCTCACCCCAGCGAAGGGCAGTTGCTGGCCGTGGCCAGGGAGCACTTCGGCAACCTGGCCCACCGCCGCCCCCTGGTGATTCCGGGTCAGGAGGTGGTGGAGGGATAGCTGGTCAGCACCCCTTCAAAAGCGGCAACGCTCATCAGCGCGGCATAGCCCTGGAAGCAGGCCAGGGCGTGGCTATGGCGTTCCGGGGTGATGGCCTGACAGGCATCTTCCAGGCACACCACGCGATAGCCCCGGTCCGCGGCGTCCTTGATGGTGTGGTCGATGCACTGGTCGGTGAGCAGTCCCATCACGATCAGGGTGCGGATGCCCATGTTGCGCAGCAGATAGTCCAGCGTGGTGGAGCTGAAGGGAGACGAGGAACTCTTCGCCAGCACCAGTTCATCCGGGCCCGGTGTGAGCTCGGGGATGACCTCAGCCGCCCGGCTGCCCGGCGCAAAGCCCATGCCGCAACGTTTGTAATCCAGGCTGCGATCTCTTCCGTCTGTGGTGAGGTTGGCGATCACGGTGTGGATCACCTCCAGGCCAGCCTGTCGGGCTGCCGCCAGGGCCCGAGCAGCTGCCGGCAGGGTGTGATGGTGAAAGTGCTGGTCAAAGGCCGGCTGCCGCAGCGGCTGGGCGTCCCCACAGGTGCCTTGCTGGAGATCGACCAGCAGGAGGGCCATGGCCCTGCTCTGCCACCACTCGGGAGGGGGATGGGCCATGGGTCTTCAGCAGTCCTGAGCGATCATGCCCGTAGAGCGTGGAGCCGGCCCATGGCTGTTGATGTGCCTGAGATGGCCTCTGCCCTGGCCGACCGGGGGGTTCGCCGGGTGGCCATCACATGGATCAACCATGCCGGTGCGCCCCTGGTGAAGGTGGTGCCGCTGGCGGCCCTGGCGAGTGCGGTGGAGAAGGGCGTGGGGTTTTCTCCTGTGGCGGATGCCTTCGGGGCCGATGGTTCCATCGATCCGGCCCATCGGCTGGCCCGGCCCGATGGAGACCTGCGCCTGCGGGCCGATCCAGCCAGCCTGTTGCCCCTGGAGCCGGCCAGCGGTTGGGGGTGGGCTGCCGGCGAGCGCTGGGAGCGGGATGGTGGGCCCTACGCCGGGGATCAACGCTCCTTCTGTCGGCGTCAGCAGGAGTGGCTGTCAGCGGCGGGGGTCGAGTTGCGGGCGGGTTTTGAGCTGGAGTGGATGGTGGCCGTCCCCGCAATCGATGGCACCCCCCAGCCCGTGGTCTCCGGGGGGCCCTATGGGGCCGATCGGTTGGTGGAGGGTCTCGACTACGCGGGGGCCCTCATCGATGCCCTCGACGCAGCGGGCCTTCCCTGGTTGCAGTTCCACCCAGAGTATGGACCCTCCCAGTTCGAACTGTCCCTGGCTCCAGGGTCCGCCCTGGAGGCGGCGGATCGGCTGGTGCTGGCCAAGCTGGTGATCCAGCGGGTGAGCCGCCGTTTCGGCTGGCGCTGCAGTTTCAGCCCCAAGCCCGGGGCGACGCTGATGGGAAACGGCGGCCACCTGCATCTGAGCCTGCAGCAGGAGGGAGTTCCCCTGTTGCAGGGGGGCGGAGGAACTGCAGGTCTCACAGATGGGGGCAAGGCTGTGCTGGCAGCCCTTCTGGAAGCCTTGCCGGCCCTGCTACCGCTTGCCTGTCCCCTCGTCGTGTCCTATCGCCGCCTGTCTCCTGGCTCCTGGTCGGCGCCGTTTCAGGTCTGGGGGGTCGAGAACCGGGAGGCTGCCCTCCGCCTGATCCCCTCCGCTGCGGATGGGGCCGACGCCCATCTGGAACTCAAGATGGCTGATCTTGCCGCCAATCCCTATCTCCTTCTGGGAGCGGTTCAGGCCGTGGTGCTGGATGGGTTGAAGAGGCCTCGGCTCTTGCCTGACCCCGTGAGCGGCGATCCGGCCCACCTCCCGAGCGAGCAGGCGCCCCCACTGCCTTCCACACTCGCGGAGGCCGCCGCTGCCTTTGCTGCCAGCCCCCAGCTGCGCCAGGCCATGGGTGAGGCCCTCCACGCTTCCCTGATCGATAGCCAGTTGTCTGAGCTCAGTCGCAGTGCCGCGCTCAGCGATCAGGCCCTGATCGCGGCCAGTGGCTGGTGGCCTCTTGTGGGCGGGTGGCAATGTGGGACCGACCCTTCCCTGGAGACCTGAGGTGGCGGTGTGCCCCGTGCTGCGCCTGGGGGATCCCCGGTTGAGGCGGCTTTCCTCACCGGTACCAGAAGAGTGGTTCGGTGGCGACCTGTTGGGGGAGTTGCTCAAGGATCTGCGGGACACCATGGCTGCCCGTCAGGGGGCGGGGCTGGCGGCTCCCCAGATCGGATGGCCCTGGCGGGTGGTGATCTACGGGATCAACGGCAATCCCCGCTATCCCGAGGCCCCACCGATCCCGGAAACGGTGTTGATCAATCCCCTGCTGACCCCTTTGGGCAAGGCAACCCAGGTGGGCTGGGAAGGGTGCCTGAGTGTGCCTGGGTTGCGGGGGCAGGTGGCGCGCTGGCAAACCCTTCAAGTGGCCTGGCGTGATCCCTTCGGACAGGCCCATGAGAGGGAAGTGGACGGCTTTCACGCCCGGGTGGTGCAGCATGAGTGCGATCATCTCGATGGCTTGCTCTTCACCGATCGGCTGGTGGATCCCGCTGCCTTCGGATTTGAGGAGGAGCTGGTGGCGGACGGGAGGCTCTAGGAATCCCGTGAGCCCTAAAAAAAATGGTCTGGATGAAGCCGGTGACTGGATTTGAACCTGCGACCTACTGATTACGAATCAGTTGCTCTACCGCTGAGCTACACCGGCATCGGCCCGAAATTAGCATTCCCCAAGTTCCTGGATTGCCGTGGGATCAAAACTGGATCCAGAGCTGAGGGAACGCCTCCTTCAGGAGGCCCGCACCCCCTGGCGGGGGCTCAGACGGGCCCTCTGGTTTGCCCTCCTCGCTTCGGCTGCAGTGGGGCTGGCCACGATGGCGATGAGAGGGGCATCTGGTGAAGTGGTGCCTTCAACCGATTGGCTCATCCAGGTGAGTGCTCTCCTCGTCTGCGGGGGATTGCTCTGGTTCGACCGCCACCGGCGACCCGTCGACAACTGAGGGGGCATCGCGCTCCGGGTCTGCCTTGGGCATTGGATCCCGTGGCGGCGAGGAGATGGGGCGAGCCGATGGGGGTGGGAAGCTCAGGGGGGAGGGCAGGAGCAGAGGCACCCCCAGGCTGAGCCTGGCCTCCATGTGCTCCTCCAGGCCCATGGGCGGGGTGGCGATCACCGTCTTCTCGGAGCGGGTCAGGAGCCAGATCGCCTGGACCAGTTGCTGCCACTGCCAGAGCATCAGGGCCAGAAGCAGGGCAGCCAGCAGCAGGGCCGCGGGACGGGGGAGGTGGCCCTGCCGCCAGAGGGGGGTTGCAATGGCTGACTGCTGATCCAGACGGATTAGGAGGGGGAGGAGGGCGACGCTTCCCAAAGCGGGCCCAAGAAGTTTGAGGGGCGGGGCGTCCTGCAACCGACTCAGGCGTTGTTGCAGATCCCGCCGGCCCCGGGCTGGAATCTGGGCCAGCAGTACGGACCACACGTCCGCGGGAACCCGCCAGAGCAGCAGGGCCGGCGCGACTGCCCCCAGGCTCCAGCAGAGCAGCTCCTCCACCAGAGGCACCGGCCCAGGATTGCTTCCCCCCAGCACCAGAAGGAGCAAGAGGGCCTCCAGGGGAAGAACGACCAGACCCAGGAGCTGGATCCACAGGAGGGGTTCCGTGCGTGGGTTCACCGGTGTCAGGTGCTCAGGGTGCGGCGCTGGGTGACCAGCTTGTAGGCCTCGATCCGATCCCCCTCCTGCCAGGAGGCGAAGCGATCACAGCCGATGCCGCACTCGAAGCCGGTGGCCACCTCCTTGACGTCGTCCTTGTTGCGACGGAGGGAATCCAGGTCGCCTTCGAACACCACTTCCTTGCCGCGATGCACCCGCACCTTGCAGTTGCGCTGCACCTTGCCGTTGGTGATGTAGCAACCCGCCACAGCGGCCTTGCCGATGGTGAACACGGCCCGCACCTCCGCTTCGCCAAGGGCTTCCTCTGCCAGTTCGGGTTCCAGCAGACCTTCCATCGCCAGCTGGATATCCTCCAGCAGCTTGTAGATCACCTCGTAGTCGCGCACATCCACCCCGGTGGCGTCGGCCGCCCGCTTGGCTCCCGGGGCCATGGAGGTGTTGAAGCCCACGATCACGGCACCGGAGGCGGCGGCCAGATCCACATCGGTTTCGGTGATCTCTCCCGGGGCCGAGAGCAGCACCCGAACCTGCACTTCCTCCTGGGGCAGCTGTTCGAGGGAGCCGAGGATCGCCTCCACACTGCCCTGCACATCGGCTTTGAGGATGATGTTCAACTCCTTGAGCTCCCCTTCGCTGGCCTGGCCCGACATCGAGGCCAGGGACACCCGACGGGAGGCCATCTGTTGGGCCAGACGGCTGGCACGGGCTTCCGTGGCGCGATCGCCCACCACCGCCCGAGCACTCTTCTCATCGGCATACACCTCGAACTCATCCCCTGCGGTGGGCACTTCGCTGAAGCCCAGGGCCTCCACCGGGGTGGAGGGGCCAGCCACCTTCACGCGCTTGCCGCTGTCATCCACCATGGCCCGCACCTTGCCGAGCACGGGGCCAGCGGCCACCACATCCCCGTTGCGCAGGGTGCCGTTCTGAATCAGCAGGGTGGCCACGGGACCCTTGGCCTTATCGAGGTGTGCCTCGATCACAGTGCCGCGGGCCATGCGATCGGGGTTGGCTTGCAGATCCTCCACTTCGGAAACCAGGAGGATCATCTCCAGCAACTGGTCGATCTGGTCGCCTTTGATGGCGCTCACCGGAACCATCACCGTGTTGCCGCCCCAGTCCTCGGCCACCAGGTCGTGGCCGGAGAGCTCCTGCTTCACCCGATCCGGTGAGGCCCCTTCCTTGTCGATCTTGTTGATGGCCACCACGATCGGCACTTCCGCAGCGCGGGCGTGGCTGATGGCTTCCAGGGTCTGGGGACGCACGCCGTCATCAGCTGCCACCACGAGGACGGCCACGTCGGTCACCTTGGTGCCTCGGGCGCGCATGGCCGTGAAGGCCTCGTGCCCCGGGGTGTCGAGGAAGGTGATTTTGCGCATGTCGCCCCCATGGGGCACCTCGACCTGATAAGCGCCGATGTGCTGGGTGATGCCCCCGGCTTCCCCCGCCGCCACCCGTGTTTTCCGGATCGCATCGAGCAGACTCGTCTTGCCGTGGTCGACGTGGCCCATCACCGTCACCACCGGAGGCCGGCGGATGAGATGCGCCAGATCGCTCTCCTCGATCATCTCCACGGTCTTGGCGGCCGCCGACTGCACGTCGTCTTCGAGCACGGGAACGCCGAACTCGTCGGACACCGTTTCGATGGTGGGCAGATCCAGGGTCTGGGTGACCGTGGCAATGATGCCTTTGAAGAAGAGGCTCTTGATGATCTCCGAGCTCTCCACGCCGAGCTTGTCGGCAAGCTCTTGCACCGTGAGGTTCCCATCGGGCACCACGAGCATCTCTGGGCGTTGGGCCTTGGCCTCCCGGGCTGCTCGCAGCTCCATGGCCCTGCGGCGCTGACGCTGCCGGGTGGTTTCCTTCTTGCGTTTGCGCACAGCCACGCTGGGCTTGGGCGCGGCGGCGGCGGCACGAGGCTTGGCTGGGCGGGCCAGGCTGGCCTGCAGCACCATCGCTTCCTGTTCACCTGCGTAGCCACCCGTTTCGGCGGTGAGGGCATCATCGTTTTCCCCGATGATGTGTACCTTCTGGCGCTGCTTCTGGGGTGTGCGGCTGCGAAGGGCCTCCAGCTTTGCGCTGTCATCCCAGTCGGGACGCCGGGCGCGGGCCGGCCCTGCCGGTTGGGGGGGCTTGAAACCAGGCCTGCGGGGGGGAGCGGGCGGGGTGGCGGTGGTGGGTACCAGGGGCTGATCACCCTCTGCTTTGCCACCTTCACCGCTGCGCTCGGGCCGCCTTGGTGGGGCCGCGGTGGGCCGGCCACTGGGTTTCTGGAGCTGCATGAGCTCCCCGGGAGCCATGGGCTTCCGCATGCCGGTGGGCCGTCCCGGCCGGGTTGGAGCTCCGGCCCGGGGGGTGTCACCAGGGGTTGGGGGTCCACTGGAGCCATCTCGCCGGATCGGCTTGCCAAACAACTCCAGTGGGGTGCTGCCCCGGCCCCCTGGTCCTCCCGGGCTGCGGCCCGGAGGGCCAGCAGGCCGGGTGCCCTGGCGGATGGGGGCCGGGGCACCAGGGCGCTGGGGCCGGGGCGAGGGGGGAGCAGGTCGGGATCCGCTGCCTGGGGGGGGCGGTCCCCCGGGTTGGGGACGGCCAACCAGTTGGGGCCTGCCGGAACCGCTGGCAGGGGTGCCGGGCTTGACCGGTCGCGGACTGGTGGAGGGCAGGGGAGGGCGACCGCCTGGAGCCTGGCGTTGCGGCGGCAGGGACTGGGCCGAGCGATTCACCGGCGGAGCAGCCGCTGGCCGCGTGGGTGGGGCCGCGGGCCGCTCAGGAGCCCCGGCCATGGGCCTGGCGGGGGGCGGCGGGGTTGGGGGGCGGTTGCTCTGGGATGGGGCACTGGCGGGCCGCTGGGGTGGAACCGTTGGCCGCGGAGGCGGGGCGGCCGCCTGGGGCGCCTGGGGCCTGGGGCTTGCGGCAGGGGGAGTGGAAGGGGCTGCGGGCCGGGTCGGAGGCGGGGTGGCGGCCGCTGGCCGCGGCAGGGGCCTGGGGCTGGGGACGACGGCGGGTTTGTCCTCGCGCACTGGGCTCGCCGGCGCGGGCTGAGACGTCCGTGGGGGCGGAGCGACGACGGGCCGAGCTGGCCCAGCCGGCGTTTTTGCAGGCTGGGGACCGGCCGGAGTGGAAGGCTGCCCTGGGGCTTTCTTGACCGAGAGGATGGTTTTCCCAGGCCCTGGCTGGGCAGCCGGAGCGCCAGCGGGCTGTCCCTGGCCACGGATCAGGGCGCGAATCCGGGTGGCCTCCTCATCACTGATGGAGCTGCTGTGGCTGCGCGCAGGGATCTCGAGCTTCTCGGCAGCGTCGAGCACGTCTTTGTTGTCCAGGCCCAGGTCCCGTGACAGCTCATAAATTCTCATCTTGCCGCTGCTGGTCATTCAGGTCTCCGATCGGGCGGGGCAACAATTGCCACCGAGCCACAGCCAAGCTGGGGCCATTGGTCATCTTGCCTCAGTGGGTGCAGTCTGGGGAGGCGCAGCTCCAAGGTGTTCAAGATCGTGTCATCCACAGCACAGCGCAGGGCCCGCTGCAGGCGCCTTCGACGACGCGCTTCGTCGAGGCAATCCGGCTGGGGGCACAGATAAGCCGAGCGCCCCATCCCCCGATCCATGGCTAGACCCCCTTCGGCGAGCCGCACCACCCGCCAGAGCTCCTGCCGGTCCCTGAGTTGCCGGCAGGCCACACAGCGTCGCAGCACGGGCCGACCCTGGGGAGGCATTACCGCTCCTCCGTTGCCGCCAACAGCTCAGCTTCGGGGTCTTCGCCGTCAACCTCTTCAACATTGGGATCCGCTTGGGCGCCGGTCGGCTCCGGATCGGTCGGGCTGAAATCAGCAGGGGGTTCGTCTTCGTAGGAGGAGTCTTCCTCATCTTCAGGCAAGGGATACAACTCCCGCAGGCGGGCATCTTCCTCGGCCCTGGCGGCCTGTTCCGCGGCCAATCGGGCTTCCGCCTCCGCCTGCTGGGCTTCCTCCTCCTGCCGCTGGGCGATCTGCACCGCCACGGTTTGGTCTTCCTTGCCCTGGTCGTACTCCTGGGAGTTTTTGATGTCGATCTTCCAGCCGGTCAGCCGCGCGGCCAGGCGCACGTTCTGCCCTTCCCTGCCGATCGCCAGGCTGAGTTGATCAGGGGGCACCAACACGTGGGCGTGGTGGCCTTCGGGATCCACCAATCGCACCATTTCCACCCTCGCCGGGCTGAGGGAGTTGGCGATGTATTGGCCAGGGTCGGCTGACCAACGGATCACATCGATCTTTTCACCACGCAATTCATTCACCACCTGCTGAATGCGGGAGCCCCGGGCGCCGATGCAGGCCCCAACAGGATCCACCTCCCGCTCCACGCTGTCGACGGCCACCTTGGTGCGTGGCCCCACCGACCGGCTGGGGGGATTGGCCTCGCGGGCCACAGCCACGATGCGCACTGACCCCTCCTGAATCTCTGGCACCTCATTTTCGAAGAGATAGACCACAAGACCGGCGTTGGCCCGGCTCACAAACAGCTGGGGCCCCCGGCGGGGAATTTCGCTCACTTCCTTGAGGAACACCTTGAACGTGGCATTGGCCCGGTAGTTGTCATTGGGGAGCTGATCTCGCCGGGGAAGTTCCGCTTCCACCTCTGGCCGCCCTAAACCGCTGCTGACCGCCATGATCACGCTCTGCCGCTCGAATCGGATCACTCGGGCGGTGAGCACCGGATCCTCGAGGTCGGCAAATTCCTCTTGGATCATGCGCCGCTGCTGATCCCGAAGCTTTTGGGCCAGCACCTGCTTGGTGGTGGAGGCAGCCATGCGGCCAAAGTCGTCTTTTTCGGGAGTGACATCAAGAACGACAGTGTCGCCAATTTGGGCGTCTTCAGCGACTTGTAAGACCTCATCAATCGCGATTTGATGATCCTCGCTTTCTACTTCTTCAACGATGATTTTACTGGCCAGTACGCGATAACCCTCTTCCTCAAGATCGAGGGCAACATCGAAGTTGGAAAAGTATTCCTCATCAAAGGGATCCTCACTGATTCCCAGATAGAGAGTGCGTCGATAGCGCTCGTAGCCCTTCAACAGAGCTTCTCGCAGTGCAGCCTCAACCACCTGGGGAGGGAGTTTCTTCTCCTCGCTGATGTCTTCGATCAGGTTGTTGAGGCCGGGAAGCAAAACAAGGGCCATGGCATGGAAGGGAAAGGGGGAAAGAAAATCGCAAGGAGCGGATTAGGGCTCCTGAGTGGCGCTCAGGCGGACCTCGATCACAGCGTCCCGCGGGAGCCTGAGGGTGCGTCCACGCACGTTGATCGACAGAGTGTCCTCCGTGCGGCCCAAAAGAAGTCCGCTTTTGCTGAGGACCTTCTCCTCAGAGCGGAGCTTCACCTCCACGGGGAAGCCCCGGAAGCTGGTGAAGTCTCTGTCGGTCTCCAGCAGGTCGCCCAGGCCGGGGCTGCTCACCTCCAGCACATAGGCCGACTCCAGGAGCTCGGCCTCCTCAAGTGCCTCTCCGAGCGGGCCGCTGAGGGCTGCGCAGGCCTCCAGGGTGACATCCCCACCATCGCTCTGCTCCACCACCACCTGCACCGTCATCGGGATGAGGTGGGAAAGAAGATGCACCTCCTTCACGGTGAGGCCCGCCGGTTCGGCCACCTGGCGGGCCAGCGCGGTGATGGGTGGGATCAGCGGATGGGCCAAGGGAGATCAGCGGCGGGAGCCGCCGGACCCTTGAGGAAACCTCCGCCATCACCAGGAATGCCAGAGGGAGCATCCATGGGCTGGGGATGTGCCCGGCGGGCACGGCCTCCACCCTAAGGGATGCCCATCTGACCTAAGGGGAACCCGTTGGCTCACTGGCCCCTCCCGGCGTGGCCGAGAAATCAAAACTGGGCGCTTCGGCGTAGTAATCGCTGCTGCTCACCTCGCCCCGCAGGTTGGGATCTTGGTTGATGCATTGGGCGCATTGCTCTGAGGTGCGTAGGTATTGGCAGACCCTGGCCCAGAGCTTGGCGCGCGTGCCGGGAGCGCCTTGGCTGAAATACACCAAATCCGTGCCCCCAGCCATGCCCTGAATTTCGACAGTGCAGAGGGTGCAGCGCCGACGCGTACCAGGGGGGATCGAGGACATGGCCGGCGAAACTCTCGCAGAAACTTAGGTTGACGCGTGGCCTTGAGTGGAAAGATCGGCAGATCTGATGAACAACCCTCAACACAGAGCCGTCAATGGCGGCCCGGGTCGGGAGCGAGGGGCTACCTGATTCTGGAACCGGATGGGGAAATCCGGCACCGGCGGAGGGCCTGCTTCTCGGTGGAGGCCACCTAACTTCGTTGCATCGTGAGTGGAGACTTCCTCCCTGAAACGCCTTTTCCGCCGGCTGGGTTCCCTGCTTCTGCCTCTGCTGCTGGTG
>JAYKIG010000059.1:0-29196 GCA_035286045.1 Cyanobacteriota bacterium
GGAAGGGCGTTTCCACGGTGCGGTGGCTCCAGAGCGCCAACAGCAGAATCAGGCCCACCTGGAAGGGCACGGTCCAGGGGTGGATGCCCACGGTCCAGGCACTGATGGAGAGCACACTCCAGTGCCAGAGGTAGAGCGCGTAAGAGAGAAGCCCGACCTGGCGCATCGGAGCCGTGCTCAGAAGCCGGGACGGGATCTGATGGGGTTGGAGGGCCCAGAGCAGCCCGGCCGTCACGGCCACCGTCGCCACCGTCGAGAGAGTGGCCTGGGTCTTGGGCAGGAAGAGCAGGCCCAACAGGGCCAGGCCCAGAGCAGTCGTGGTGAGGGCAGGTCCCCGGCCCAGGGACGGGGGACGGGCGCGCCAGGCCAGAAAGGCCAGGGCGCCAGCGGCCATTTCCCAGAAGCGCACAGGGAAGAGGTAATAGGCCAGGCCGGGGTTGCTCTGGTTGAGCACAAGCCACCCCACCAGGGATGCCCCACTGAGCACCAACAGGATCCAGGCCAGCCGGCGCCCCCCACCCGGTGCTCCCTGAACAAAGCCGCTGGCAAACACAAGGAATGGAAACAGCAGATAGAACTGCTCCTCCACCCCCAGCGACCAGGTGTGGGTGAAGAGGTTGAGGCCCGTGGCGGGGGCGAAGTAATCGAGCTGGCGCGCGTGGAGCACCAGGTTGCCAGCCCCGAAAAGGGCCCCGATCCCGGTTTGCCAGGTGGCCGTGGCCTCCGCCGATCCAGGGGTCATCACCAGGGCGCCCACCAGGGAGGTGAGGAGCACGCAAACGATGAGCAACGGCAGCAACCGCTTCACCCGTCGGGCATAGAACGACAGCAGGAATGGGCGAAGGCAGCTCTCCTGGCGACGGGCCAGGGACCCGCTGATCACAAAACCGGAAATCACGAAAAACACGTCCACCCCCAGAAAACCGCTGGGCATCAGGGCGGCGTTGAAGTGGAAAAGGATCACGGCCAGCACGGCCACGGCCCGCAGGCCGTCGATGTCGGGCCGATAGGAGCCTGGAGGACGGCCCGGAGGGGTGGACGGGGACGTCTCCATCAGACGGTTCATCCCGCCAAAAAGCAAACGTTACGCAGCAACAGGCCACCCTGGCGCCATCCGAATCTGGGGGAGGTGGCAGCGAGCCCGAGCGCCTGGATACCATCCTGCGATGAGTTTCCTTGCCGGACTGAACGAGGCCCAACGGCGGGCGGTGGACCACGCCACCGGCCCTTTGCTGGTGGTGGCCGGAGCAGGCAGCGGCAAGACCCGGGCCCTCACCCACCGGATCGCCCACCTGATCGGCCACCACGGCGTCGAACCGTCGGCCCTGCTGGCGGTGACCTTCACGAACAAGGCCTCCCGGGAAATGAAGGAACGGCTGGAGGTGCTGCTGGCCCAGGCCCTGGCCCAACGCCAGTTCGGCCAGCCCTGGGCCACTCTGCCCCTGGTGGAGCAGAAGCAGCTGCGCAGCCGCATTTACCGGGAGGTGATCAAGGACCTCTGGATCGGCACCTTCCACGCCCTCTTCGCCCGGCTGCTGCGCTTTGACATCGACAAGTACGACGACCCGGAGGGGTTGCGTTGGACCCGACAGTTCTCCATCTACGACGAGAACGACGCCCAGATCCTGGTGAAGGAGATTGTCACCCAGGAGCTGGGGCTGGATCCCAAACGCTTTGAACCCAAGAAGGTGCGCTGGGCCATCAGCAACGCCAAAAACCAGGGCTGGTTGCCCGATCAGCTGGAGGCCCAGGCGGACGGGCAGAGGGATCGCAAGGTGGCCGAGGCCTACCGGCACTACCGCCGTGCTCTGGCGGCCAACAACGCCCTGGATTTCGATGATCTCCTTCTCCTGCCGGTGGAACTCCTGCGGCAGAACGGAGAGATCCGCAGCTACTGGCACCGGCGCTTCCGCCATGTGCTGGTGGATGAATATCAGGACACCAACCGCACCCAATACGAGCTGCTCAAGCTCCTGGTGGCCGATGGCAAGGATCCAGATCAAATCGAAGAGTGGAACAACCGCTCGGTGTTTGTGGTGGGTGATGCGGATCAGAGCATCTACAGCTTTCGCGCCGCCGATTTCAAGATCCTGATGGGCTTTCAGGCCGATTTCGGGGACGGGGCCGACGACAGGGCCACCCGCACCATGGTGAAGCTGGAGGAGAACTACCGCTCCACCGCCACGATCCTGGAGGCGGCCAATGCCCTGATCGCCCACAACAGCGAACGCATCGACAAGGTGCTGCGGCCCACCCGGGGAGAAGGGGAGCCCATCAGCCTCACCCGCTGTGACGACGAGATCGCTGAGGCCGAAGCGGTGGTGCACCGCATGCGAATGCTCAATGCGGCCCACCCGGAGCTGGGCTGGGGCGATCTGGCCGTGCTGTATCGCACCAACGCGCAGTCGCGGGCCATGGAGGAGGCTCTGGTGCGCTGGGGCATCCCCTACCTGGTGGTGGGTGGGCTGCGGTTTTACGACCGCCGAGAGATCAAGGACATCCTGGCCTACCTGCGGCTGCTGGTGAACCCGGCAGATTCCGTGAGCCTGCTGCGGGTGCTCAATGTGCCCCGCCGCGGCATCGGCAAGACCACCATCGAGCGGCTCAGTGATGCGGCCAACCAGCTGGGAGTTCCCCTCTGGGAGGTGGTGAGCGACCCGGAGGCCGTGCGCTCCCTGGCGGGCCGATCCGCCAAGGGGCTCCTGCAGTTCGGGGAGCTCATCAACGACCTGCAGCGACGGCTGCAGGATGCCCCACCCGCAGAGATGGTGCAGCGGGTGATGGAGCAGAGCGGCTATCTGGCGGAGCTGATCAGCGAGGCCACCGATGAGGCGGAAGACAGGCGCCGCAACCTCAATGAACTGGTGAACGCGGCCCTGCAATACCAGGAGGAAAACGAGGAAGGGTCCCTGGAGGGCTTCCTGTCCACGGCCGCCCTGGCGGGGGATGCGGACGACAAGGACACGGCCTCGGAGCGGGTGGTGTTGATGACGCTCCACGCCAGCAAGGGCCTGGAGTTTCCCGTGGTGTTTCTGGTGGGGCTGGAGCAGGGGCTCTTTCCGAGCTATCGCTCCCTGGACGATCCCGCCGCCCTCGAGGAGGAACGGCGCCTCTGCTATGTGGGAATCACCCGGGCGCGGGAGCGATTGTTCCTCTCCCACGCCTGCGAGCGGCGCCTCTGGGGAGGGATGCGGGAGCCGGCGGTACCCTCGGTGTTTCTCTCCGAGCTTCCCGAGGCGCTCCTCCAGGGGGATGTGCCCCGCAGCGGCGGGGCGGCCCTGCGGCGGGAGCAGAGGATGGAGCGGCTCACCCGGATTGATCGACCCGAGAGCAGGCAGGTGGCCGGAGGCGGAATGGCAGGGGCACCCAGCAATGCGGTGAGACGTCGGGGGACATCCCATCCCTGGGCCGTGGGCGACCAGCTCAGCCACAGCAGCTTCGGGGTGGGCACGATCACCCACCTGTTCGGCTCCGGCGAAAAAATCTCACTCGCCGTGAAATTTCCTGGCATGGGGCCCAAAATTCTCGACCCCCGACTGGCTCCGATCGAGCCGCTGGCGGGCCCACCCCCTTGATCGCCAGCTCCCCTCCGCCCCGGATCCTGGTGCTCACAGGAGGGCTGATCCACCTGGTGCACCAACTGGCCGTGGCCAGCACCCTCGAGCACGCGGGAGAGGCCTCTCCTGAGATTCACATTCTGGTGACCGGCGTGCTGCGCCGAAAACGGGAGGCTCTGGCCGAGATGCATCGAGAGATCGAGGCCTGGTTGGCCCAGCTTCGACAGGAGCGGCCCGGGAGCCATGGGGGGATCCATCTGGTGGAGAAGCCATCTGAGCTGGAGGCGGGCCCATGGGACTGGGCCCTGCTCAACAACCAATGGCTGGAGACCCAGCGCCAGGTGATCGACCATCTTTGGATCCGGAGAATCGTGGTGTGCGGCGACGGACTGGGGGTGTACTACCGCTGCCCACGGGAACTCCGGGCCCTGGTCCCCAGCCTGCTGGGCCTTCCGATCCAGGAGCCTGGGCGCACGGTGCGTTACGTACTCAGTGGCCACCAACCGCGCTGGCATCGCCCCCCGCTGCGCCCGGAGCCACCACCCCAGGCCGGCCGGAGGGAGCTGTTCGCAACCCTGGTGGAGGCGCTGCGGGAGCGGGGCCGCTCCGAGCTGGAGAGCGTCCTTGAACAGGCACGCCCCGGGAGGCCCCTGTGGCTCTGCTCCGTGCCCAACCTGGCCCACCAGTTTCCCGGGGAGCGGATCCCCCAGGATGTGTTGCGCTCCTGGATGGGCGATCTGCAGCGGGGGGAGTTTCAGCCTGGGGTCGACCGGCTCCAGCTGGTGGATCACCCCAAGGCTCCAGCGGGCGGCAGCTTCGGCCCCCTCACGGAACCCTGGCTGGCCCCACCCCTGCGGTCCAGCCTGCCCTTGGAGGTGCTGATCGCCCTCCTGCAGGAGGCACGCCCGGAAGGCGGCATGGTGGTGTGCGGCATGACCTCCGCCCTCTATGGCGTGCGCGCCCTCACCAGGGCGCAGGTGAGCTGGTTGGGCATGGCACCCCTGTGGCGCCACAATCCCCGCTACCGGAGTAAGCCCCTGGAGTTTCTCCATCGCGCCCTGAGGAAACATCGCATGGCCTGGCTGACGGATCGTCAGTAGCGCATCTGCCAGGGCCAGCGATCAGGAATGCAGAGAAATTGATCATCTCGGCCACAGTCAAACGTTGCTGAATAGAGAATGCGACCCTCGAGCCAGTACTGGAGAGCGATATAGAGAGGGGGGAAAAGCCCCCAATAGGCCCGGTGACGATGGAGCCAGGAAAGATAGAGAATCAACATGAAGAATGCCACCCCATCAGCCAGGCGGCTGGTGATCTGCGGCAGCCAGAGATGGGTGATGGAGGCCTGGATCGCCACATAGAACAGGCCGAAAACCAATAATAGGAGCGTGATCGGGCAGCGCAGCAGTCGGCGGGGATCCAGACGAGCCTGCACACACCCCACCACCAATCCATAGGCCAGTGCACGTTGAAAACGACCGACAATCCCCCGCTGGCTGTAATTGTTGAAGTAGTCATCCTGGGCATAGTCGAAGAAGCGATCCAGGGCCACTGGTGCGATCGCCAGCAGCAGGCCCACTACCACGATCCCTGCCAGCAGCCAGGGCCAGCGCCGACGCAGTCCGGCCGTGCTCAGGGACGGAGGCGTTTCCAGGAGCCGTTGGAGCCCAGCAGGCACCCGCCCCAGCAGGGGCAGGAGGCTGAGGGGCAGATTGAGCACAAAAGTGTTGTGCGTGAGGGCGGACAGGATCACCCCGAGGCCCACCCACCGCCGATGGATGCGCACCAACCTTGCGGCCTGCAGGAAAAGGGGCAACAGCAGCAGCACCGCCAGAGCTTGGCGGGTGTGGGCATTCTGGAGAAAGCCGCGCAGCAGGGGGTTGCAGATGATCAGAAGGGCCCACCAGCCTGCCCAGGGCCACGCCCGCCAGTGGGCCGCCAGAAGCATCGGAGCTGCGGCGAATCCGGTGGCGACCAGACCCTGAACCGCTGCCATGCGGTAGGGCAGCAGGAGCAGCAAGGGCCTGAGAAGGCGCCAGAGCGGCTCAGGGGGGGCCCGATCGGGATCCCATTCCATGAAATGGGAAAAACGGGTGGTATCGCTGTTTCCCCAGCTGGCCAGGGTGAAAAACACCAGCACCAGGCACAGGAAGGTGATCACCGCTGTGAGCCAGAGCCGCCGCCGCCGCAAAATTCCAGCGATCTGGATCAGAAGGGCCAGGAGTCCCTGAGCCACGAAGAGCGAGACCATGGGCATGGGTGCCTGCATGACCTGGTCGACGCGAAACGGAGCGACGTCGGGGAAGGGGGTCATCATGGATCAATCAAGGGGGCGGTCCGGGATCAGGCGGGGAGGGGACGTGGGCGGGGCCAGCCGGCGAAAGACCCGGTATTGACCACTGGTGAGATTGAGCTCTCCACTGATGTCCCGCCACTGACCCGGCTCACGGTCCAGGCAGGAGCGGAAGAAAGCCTCCGTATTGGGGCCATCTGGATCCGTACGCATCCACACCAGATGGTGGTTGGCCGGATCCGTGAGCTGCTCGCAGCTAGCGGCCTGATCAGTGGGCAGAGCAAGGCGTCGGGTGGCCCAACTGGGTTGCAGGTCGTTCGGGTTGAGGCTCCATTGGGGACCAATCCCTGTGGTGGAGGCGCGCCGACGCAGCTGACGCTGCAGGGCCACATCCTGCGGGGCCGTAAAACCGCGAAGGCTCTCGGGTTGCCCCAGCAACATTCGGCGCGTCGCTTCCCGATCCGCCTCCAGCTCGCGCACAGCCGCACGGGGCTGGCGGGGGGGGTGGAAGACGCTGGCGACGACAACATTGTTGAAGATGATCAGAGAAAGCATCACGAGCACCAGAGCGGTCGCACGCTGCCCGAGACGACTGTGCTCAAGGACAGCGAAACCGCAGATCATGAGGATCAAAAGGGGCACCAGGAGCAGTTGCACCTCTTCGATGTCCAAGCCGCCCCTCAAAAAGGCCCGCAGGGTCTCGAGCAGGAACACCATCGCCAGAGCCGGTATCAGGAGCACCCGATCGGCCAGTCCCGAGGGCTGCTGACGGCCCAATCTGACGGTGGATCCAACCAAGGCCAAGCAAGGCACACTGGCCAGGAGCCAAATGGGAAGGCCAGCCACCCTGATGCGGAGAACCTCTCCGAGAAGAGGAAGGAAGCGGTTGATCTCCGGGGGGAAGGTGCGGGCAAGTTGCAAAGGGAGCAGCATCGCCCCAGCCCAGGCCTGGCCAGGGCCGCCTGGAACGAGCAGGTAGGGAGCAAAGAGGAGGCTGAACGCCACCAGACCGCCACCCAAAAGGGACATCAGCACCGGTAGGGGTCTGGAAAATCTCAGAACCAGGGGGGCCACAACAGCCACCGTCAACACCGGACCGATCCATCGAGGGCAGGCCGCCATCGCCAACACCAGTGCGGCTCCGGCTCCAGCCAACGGGAGGGGACCCAGCAGCTCCCGTTCTCTGGTAGACGCTGCAACGTGGCTGAGGAGGAACAGAGCCCCCAACAGAAAAAAGTTGGCAAACTGCTCCAACAGGCCCGAGGATCCACCTGGCAACAACTGGGCCATGGTCACAAAGAGAATGGCCCCGGCCAGAGGCAGGGGCGAGGCAGGAGCAAGAGCCAGCAGGCCCAACCTTGCAAGGTTGCCCAAGGTCACCGCCAATAGCCCAGCCCCGCAGACGTTGAGACCAAAAATGAACAGGCGATGGGCCACCAGACTTCCCATCCAGGCGGACGGCCCATAGAGCCACTGGGCCAGGGGAAGGGTGCCGTTGACCAAGCCGTCATAGAGAAGCTGTCCCTCCAGGAGACGCTGGCTGGCATAAAGCAATTCATCCAGCCTGGGGTTGTAAGTGCCCGCCATGGTGGGCTGGTGGAGGACACGCACCAGCAACCCCAGAAGGATCAACCCCCAGATGGACCGGAGAGCCAAATCTCGCATCCTCAATTCCAATAGATCACGTGCCAGGGAAGCCGATCTGGCACACAGAGAAATTCATCATTTCGACCACAGTCGAGCAAGCCACTGAACACCAAACGATCAAAGAACCAATACTGAAGAGTGACAGCGATGGGAAGAACCGTTGCGCGTTGAAGACCAAGACTGCAGACCCAGACAATAAAGAGGATTAACATATAAAAGCCAACCGAATCCTGAAGGCGACTGGTCAGCTGGGGAATCCAGGCATATTGAATGCTAAACCTCAAGAAAATAAGGACAACAAAAAACAAGGCCATGGAGACAAAGGGCGCTGAATGCAAGCAAGCTGACAACCCGATTCGCCTGAGATAGCAAACAGCAAGGATCACAATGACAAGAAACAGCAGCAGTTGGTCGACTTCAGGTCGCAGCAAAAAAACAGGGTAATACTCCTGTACCCACAGATAGGAATTCAACCGCATCAGCAGGCCCTGCCCATTCCCAACCATCCAGGCCCCTACGCCCACAGCTCCTGCCCCAGCAATCCAGGCGGCATGGCGTGACTGGCTGCTCCGAAGGTGGTTCAACCAGAGGTGCAGCTGCTTCAGCCCATTTGCCCCTGTGACAACAAGAGGGGAGAGGGCAACTCCTAAGGACAGCACATAACTGCCATGACAAAGGGCAGCAAACGTTGTGAAAGCCATTGTCCGCAACGTCGAGAGACGCGGTCCGCCCGCGCACCAAAGCATGAGCGGCATCAGCAGAAGGGCCACCAGCGCCTGCCTGGTGACACCCGACTGCAGGAAGTTGCGCAGAAGTGGGCTGTGTACCACCATCAGGGCCCACCATCCCCCCCAGGCGGGACTTCTCAGGCGATGGGCCAGCCAGAGGATGGAAGCGGCGTAGCAGGCAGCCACCACCCCATGCACAAAGCTGAAGCGGTAGGGCAGGAAGCGAATGAGGGGAGCCAGCAGGGTCCAGAACGGTTCACGCCAGCCAAAGGTTGTGGTGGGGTTCTCCACCAGCAGGTAGCTCAGGCGAGTCACATCCCCCAGCCCCCAACTGCCGAGCATGAAGATCAAGCCCACCGTGAGCACCAGCAAACAAGCGCCAACCCGCTGAGCCACCACAAAGCCGCGCCGGGATGCGCCATCGATCAACCAGGCCAGAGCCAGCTCAAGGGCAAACAGCAGGATCAACCCAGCCGGATCGGACCGAACCTGATCAACGCGATAGGGGCCCCGTTCAGGAAAGGCCAGAACAGCAGCCACCAGATCCATCGCTCAGGTCCAGGGTGGCCGCCGCTCCAACAGCAGCATCCTGAGCGCTTCGGGTGACTGAACGTTGTTGAATCCCCAATAAGGATCGAGCAACGCCTGAACGGCTGCCTGAGATCGGGGGGGTGACAGGGAAAGGGCTACGACAAGCTCCGAACTCAACCGCTGACGCTCCTCCCACTCCAGGGCTTCCTCTTGCGCCTTGTCGGATCGCAGGGTGGAGAGATCCTGGTCGGCCTCCACGGGTAGCCAGTGGAGCCGAAGACCCAAGGCCACCCCATAGCCCAGATGGGTGCCGAAAGCATTGCTCACCAGCCCATCGCTGAGTTCGAGGAGCGTGCGCATGGCATCGAGAAACCAGGGGTTGGAACGATGACCATTACAGGCCACGATCCAGTTGGAAGGTAGCCCCTTCAGAACGGGATCTTTCCAATGCCGGAGCCAGATCACCGAGGAGTAACCGCCCGCCCGTGCCGTGGCAGCCACCGCATCGATGCAGGCGGCCATGTCGCTTTTGCGCTCCACCTCATCCCAGCTATGGGCCAGCACCACCAGCAGGGTGGACCCCAGCTGATCCCTCAGCCGCTGAATCTCCCCTTGGTCCAGGAGCGGTTGGGCATAGGCCACCCAGGGGCCAATCGGCACCGCAGGCAGACCAAACCGCTCCTGCAGCCAGGCGGCGCGGAGGGGGCCCATGCAGAGATAGCCCTTGGTCCAGGAGCGAGGGCTCTCGAAGGTGGCCGTGCGGCTCACCTTCAACCCATGCTCCAGCAACCAGGGGAGAGGGGCGCCGATCAACGGCAGCCCGGCATGGCGCTTGAGTTGGATGTCGTGGCCATAGTGATGGGACGAATTCTCCCGTTCCCGCCGGGCAGGGCTGAAGAAGGCCTTGCGGTGGGCAGATGGATGAAACTCTCCCTTGTCCCATAGATCACTGCTGATCTGGGGCGCCAGGGGACGGGTGGCAAACGCCTGGCGCACCAGCCCGCGATAGGCCGCCAGAGACTGCCACTGGTCGCGATCCCACTCGGCCAGGCGATTCAGGGGGCCGAACCGGCCTGCCCTGAGGCCCCGATGGAGCCGTTCGCGAAGGGTGGAGCAAAGCTGGGAGAAACGATCAGTCATTGCGGTCGCGCCATCCCTGATGCGCCAGGCGGCCCCACTCCCCCCGGGCCCGCAGAATCTCCTCCGCCAGCCTGCGTACAGCTCCATGGCCCCCGTTGCGGTCGAGCACCCAGTCCGCGCGCTGGCGGAGTGGGAGCACCGCATCGGCGGTGCAGACAAGGAGACCAATGGCAGGACGGACGGCCAGATCATTCAGGTCATCGCCCACAAAGGCGCTCTCCCCCCTGTTCACCCCCAACTGCGCCTGAAGTGCGGCCAGGGCGGCGGGTTTATCACGCACCCCAGTGAGCACATGGGAGATGCCGAGGTAGCGGGCCCGCTGCTCGGTGGCTCCACTTTTCCCGCCGCTGAGCCAGGCCACCTCCAGCCCCGCCTGCTGGAGGAGACGGATGCCGAGGCCATCGCGCACATCAAAGCGTTTGAGCACTTCTCCATTTTCCGTGGTCCAGAGGCCGCCGTCCGTGAGAACCCCATCCACATCCAGCACCAGCAGGCGAAGCTGCCGAAGCTGGGCTCGGCAACGGCGAAAGGCCCGGTGGTGACGCCAGCGTCGGTGGAGGGTGCGCAGCATCCGCGCTCAGAGGTGACTCACGGCCTCAGGCTGCTCAACCAGGGGAGCGCGGATCGCCAGCAGTTGCTCCAGCAGGGGTTCCAGACGATGGAGGGGCACCATGTTGGGGCCATCGCTGAGGGCATGATCCGGATCAGGATGCACCTCCATGAAGAGGCCATCCACCCCGACGGCGACCGCCGCCCGGGCCAGGGGGGCCACAAACTCCCGCTGGCCTCCTGTGCTGGAGCCGCGCCCCCCGGGTTGTTGCACCGAATGGGTGGCATCAAAAATGACCGGGCACCCCAGGGCCTTGAGCTGGGGGAAGCTGCGGTAATCCACAACGAGGGTGTTGTAGCCAAAGCTCGTGCCCCGCTCCGTCAGCCAGAGGTGCTCCACGCCGGCCTCCCGTAATTTCGCCACCACCTGAGCCATGTCCCAGGGGGCCAGGAACTGGCCCTTTTTCACATTGATCACCCGATCGGTGCCACGGACCGCAGCCGCCGCGGCCAGGAGAAGATCGGTCTGGCGGCAGAGGAAGGCAGGAATCTGGAGCACATCCACCACCGGCGCCACCGCTTCGGCCTGGTGACTCTCGTGGATGTCGGTGAGAAGGCGGAGGCCATGGCGGCGCTTGACCTCAGCGAGCACCTCCAGACCTTCCTGCAGTCCCGGCCCCCGGAATGAGCCCCCGGAGCTGCGGTTGGCCTTGTCGAAACTGGCCTTGAAGATCAAATCGATGCCCAGGCGCCTGGCAATGGCCTCCAGCTGTGAAGCCACATCCAGCACCAGATTGGCACTTTCGATCACACAGGGGCCAGCGATCAGGGTGAGGGGAGCGGCAGACATCTAGGAGGGGAACGAGGGAACGACAGGGGAGCAAAGGGCGATCAGCTGGCGGATCGTGCCTCCAGGGAGGCCAGATCCCTGAAGCTTTCGGACTGGTCACGCAATTCCTCAAAGGTGCCGAAGGCCTTGATTCGTCCGCCCTCGAATTCATAGATGCGATCACAACGCTTCACCGTACTGAGACGGTGGGCAATGACCACAGTGGTGCAACGGCGACCAACCAGCTCCAGAGCCTCGATCACCTCATTCTCCGTGCGGTTGTCGAGGGCACTGGTCGCTTCGTCCAGCAGAAGGAAGCGAGCGCGGCGGTAGAACGCCCGCGCGAGGGCAAGACGCTGGCGCTGCCCACCAGAGAGCTGAAGGCCGTTCTCTCCGATCGGAGTGTGGAGGCCATAGGGGAGTTCGCCGACGAATTCATCGAGCTGGGCCGCATCGAGGGCTTCCCACACCTCGGCCTGGTTGACCTCATCCTCCGACTGCCCAAAGGCCACGTTGGCGAGAATGCTGGAGTCCAGAAGATTGATGAACTGGGGCACCTGGGCACAACTGGCCTGCCATGCCGGAAGGTCCTGATCACTCACGGGGATGCCATCCAGTTGTAGACAACCCTTCTGAGGCTCAAGCAGACCCAGCAACAGGTGGGCTGTCGTGGTCTTGCCACCCCCGGTGGTGCCCACCAGGGCGATCCGTGAGCCGACAGGGATCGAAAGGGTGACATCCTTGAGCACCCAATCGTCACCGGTGGGATATTTGTACCAGACGTTTTGAAGACGAATCGAACGGGTGGGGAAGATGCCTTCGGGGGACGGCACCCCTGGGGTGGCCAGGGTGGGCCGGGAACTGGGGAGATCGAGCAGGGCCAGAATGCTCTCCACCACGGGAAGGCCGCTGCGCAACTGGGTGAGGGAAGCAAAAAAGTCCTGAAGAGGAGGGGTGAGGCGAAGGGCAGCAACGGCCAGGGTGGCGAGAAAAGGAATGATCTGAAGCACCTTTTCCCGATCTCCACTCATCAGGGCCGGAACGGCCCCCACGGCGAAAATGATGGTGATGCCAAACGGCTCGATCAACATGCGCGGCACCACAGGCAATAGCTCCGAAGCCCAGGCGAAGCGTTTTGATTCTTCTCCAGCCTGGAGGAAAGCTTCGCGGAAATGACGCTCAGAATTGCTGAGCCGGATATCGCGAATGGACCCAAGCGATTCGAGCAGAATATGGGCGGTACGAGCCTCCAATCTGATTTTCTGACGAGAGGCATGACGCAGGTAGGGAGTGATCAATAACGAGGCAATGAGATAGGCGGTGATCAGAGCAACAATCAAAAGGGCCGCCAATCCTTTGCCTAAGTAGAGGAGGCCGAACGACAGCATGATGATGGAAAAAATGCTGCCCACCATCCGTAGCAGGGGGTTGACCACCGAGTTGGAAGTTTTTTTGACGTGACTCAACACCATGGCCGAGAGCTTGGCCGTGCTCTTCGACAGGTGATACTCATAATCCTGAGCCAGCACGCGCGAATGAACCTGATTGGAAAGATCGATCCAGATTTTTGCCGTGAGGCGTTGCTGGCAAAACTGGAGGAGAAGCTTGGAGAGGGAGGCCAACCAGGCAAAGCTGATCAACAGAACAATGAGCCATAGGCTCTGATCGAATCCATCTCCCCCGAACACTTTCACCCCAGGAAGATGGTCCTGAAGCTTGCTGCCGACCAGGTTCCCAAACAGGCGACTCACCACCCAAACCGTCAAGAGATCCGCTAGCCCAGGCACGATGGATAAGGGCACAAGCAGAAACAGCGCTCGCAATCTTTCGCGAGGAAGATAATTGAGTAATCTCTTCAGATGGGTCAGGGTGTTGCTCCGCAGGAGTGGCGGTTGTCTGCTGGCCAACGCGTCTACTTGCAAACCCTTTTCAAGCACGCTATTGGAGGGGTCCTCCCCCAAAGCGCCGCGAGAGCCACCCCTGTAAGCGCCCCACTCGCTGCCCCCAGCGCAGCCGCCAGAGCGGGAGAGCCCGCAGAGGGGGGTAGCCCTCCCTCAAGCAACGCTGCCAATGCGTCTCCACCCCCTCCAGGGCATGGCGCCAGCGCTCGAGGAGCATTGTTTCGGAGCATTCCTGCAGCAGGGCTTCGAGACGAGCGGGATCGGCCCTCCAGGTTGCGCTCTCGCGGGCGGCCGCTGTGATGCGCTCCACATCGCCAGCCAGGCTGCCCCAGCCGATCTGATGGCCAAGCACCCCTGGATCCAGGGTGTCCGCCAGGGCATGGTTCAGGCTGCTGAACACCACGCAGCCACAGGCGAGGGCCTCGATCGGCGGCAGGCCGAAGCCCTCGCTCACCCCCCGGCCACGCCAGTAATCGGCGGAGTCGTAGAGCACCACCGTGGCGCTGTTGAAGAGATCCACCAGATCGTCCACCCAGCCGCTCTGCACCTGCACCGTCAGGCCGGCGCTGCGCAGCGCCGGCACGAGCTGATCGAGCACGTAGCGGCTGGTTTTGCGCCGCTGCACGAGCACATCGATGGGCCGGGAATCGCAAGAGAAACGGGCGCCGCGCTCCAGCCATCTGGGCTGGAGCGCGTTGGGCACCAGGAAGAGGGGGTTGCGGGAGGCCTTCTCCCCCCAGTAGGCCAGGGTGTTGCGACTCACCGCCAGCACGGGGACTCCCGGGTCCAGGGAGAAGCCGTAGCCGCTGCTATGGGCGTGATAGGCCACCGGCCGGCCCCGCAGCTGGCGCAGCAGAGCCGGCACATCAAAGCCCCAGCTCACCACCCAGAGAGCCGCCCCGGGAGAGGGCTCCCGACGCAGCAGGTCCGCAAGGAAGGGATGGTCCGGCTCCCGCTGCCGATAAGTGACCACCTCCGTGGGCCTGAGGGAGCTCACCAGACGTGCGGTCTGGAGTTCCACAAGCAGGCCGCCACAACGAAACTGGCCCGTGGTGCCGGGCACCAGGAAACGAACGGGGCTCAGGCGCGGAACGCTCAGGGAGGAAGGCCTCAGGCGACGACCGCTTCCGTGCTGCCGGTGCGCTGACGCCGGGTGAGGAAGCCAAAGAGCACCTTGCCGATGGCGGCCACCAGGTTGCCCTCCAGCTCCTGGAACATCTTCATGTTGTGGTGAAAGGCCTGATTGGCCTCCCCCACAATGCGATCGGCCGTGGCCTGATCAATGGGCAGCTCGTCGAGAACCTCACGATAGTTGGCCTTGAAGACCTTCTCGTCGTCGATGGCGGCGAATTCGTAGAAGCGCAGGCCATCATGCTCGCCCAGATTCATGGCCTTGCGGGCAATGGTTTTCAGCACCTGGCCACCGGAGAGATCGCCGATGTAGCGCGTGTAGTGATGCCCCACCAGCAGCTCCGGGGCTTCCTTGGCCACCTGATGGATGCGGGCCACATAGGCCTGGGCTCCTGGGGTGGCCTTGGCCTGCTGGCGCCAGTCCGACCCGTAGTAGTAGGCCAGATCCTGCTCCAGCGACTCCCTGCGATTCAGCTGGGGGAAGGCGATGGGACCCACCACGGGATGGTCGCCCAACCGACCGATCTCCTCTTCCATGGCGCTGTACACGTGCCAGAGATCGGCCACCAGAGTGCGATAGCTCGCCTTATCCACCACACCCTTGAGAAAACAGCTCACAAAACCGGTGTTTTCAGCCATGGTGTGGGCTTTCTTCGTGCCCTCACGCAATTGGGAAGCCAGGGCGACTGCCATCGGTTCAACAAGATGAAAATCCGTCCGATCACCGTAGTGGTCTTGCCGGCATCCCCCCGCGAAGGTTGCGAAGGATTACGGACTCAGGCGGCCCGTTCCCCCTCTTCCGCGCCCCTGTTCTCGCCATCAAACAGGGCGAAGAGCTCCCGGCAGAGGTCCTGGAGCCCCTCCACCACAGCCGGGGACGGCAGGTGCGTGCCCGAGGGTTGCCAGTCGCCCACCGTGGCCATCCGCCAGCGCTCCGATTCGTAGGTGAGGCCCCGCAGCAGAACACCCAGCAGCCGCGGCCGCCCTCCCTGGGGGCCCCGGGGGGAGTGCTCCAGCCGGAGCTGCACAAGAAGGGAACGGCATTCCAGCCGGGGACTCCAGCCAGGGAAATGGAAGGAGAGATCCAGGCTTTCCTGCTCGTCGAAGTGCCTGGTGAGAGGATCGTCGCGCCAAGGGGTGAGGTTGGCACGGGCATCGGGGAAGACGCGGCGAAAGAGGCTTACCACCGAAGCAATGGCCTGTGCCAGGTCCACGCTCCGGGCCTGTTCAGAAGCATTCATCCCCCCATCCTGCAGATTTCGCCAGGCTTTCGCCCAAACGGTGTGTGCCCGCCAACGGAACCAGGCACTGCCAGAGCCCGCCAGAGCACAGAACCCACCCCTGGTGCTGATCTGGGCAAACCTTTCCCCACCCCCCTGCAGGCATAGTCTCACCGAGACCATCCCTGAGCCGCATGGCCACCTACGAGAAGCTCACCCCTCCCACGAGCGGGTCCGCCATCCGCTTTGAGGCGGGCCAACCCATCGTGCCGGACGATCCCATCATTCCCTTCATCCGTGGCGATGGCACCGGGGTGGACATCTGGCCCGCCACCCAGCGTGTGCTGGATGCGGCCGTGGCCAAGGCCTATGGAGGCGCCCGCAGAATCGCCTGGTTCAAGGTGTATGCCGGGGATGAGGCCTGCGAGCTCTATGGCACCTATCAATACCTGCCGGAAGACACCCTCACGGCGATCCGCACCTATGGCGTCGCCATCAAGGGGCCGCTCACCACGCCCATCGGCGGCGGCATCCGCTCCCTGAACGTGGCCCTGCGGCAGATCTTCGATCTTTACTGCTGCGTGCGCCCCTGCCGCTACTACGAGGGCACCCCCAGCCCCCACAAGCGGCCCCAGGATCTGGATGTGATCGTCTACCGGGAAAACACGGAAGACATCTACATGGGGATCGAGTGGGCCGCCGATGATCCGGTCTGCCTCGAGCTGATCCAGCACCTCAACGAGGTGGTGATCCCGGCCAATGGCAAGCTCGGCAAGCGGCGGATTCCGGAAGGATCGGGCATCGGCATCAAGCCGGTGAGCAAGTTCGGCAGCCAGCGCCACATCCGCAAGGCGATCCAGCACGCGCTGCGGCTGGAAGGCGACAAGCGCCACGTCACCCTGGTGCACAAGGGCAACATCATGAAATTCACCGAGGGAGCGTTCCGCGACTGGGGCTATGAACTGGCCACCAGCGAATTCCGCGAGGTGTGCGTCACCGAGCGGGAAAGCTGGATCCTCGACAATCTGGCCAAGGATCCAGGCCTCAGCCTGGAGGGCAATGCCCGCCTGATCGAACCCGGGTACGACGCCCTCACCCCCGAGAAACAGGCGGCGATCTGCAACGAGGTGAAGGATGTGCTCGATGCCATCGGCACGAGCCATGGAGAAGGGCGCTGGAAGCAGATGGTGATGGTGGACGACCGGATCGCCGACAGCATCTTCCAGCAGATCCAGACACGCCCGCAGGAATACTCCGTTCTGGCCACCCTGAATCTGAATGGGGATTATGTGAGCGATGCCGCGGCCGCCGTGGTGGGAGGCCTGGGCATGGCCCCCGGAGCCAACATCGGCGACACCGCAGCCATTTTCGAAGCCACCCACGGCACGGCTCCCAAACATGCCGGTCTGGATCGCATCAACCCCGGCTCGGTCATTCTCAGCGGCGTGATGATGCTCGAGTACATGGGCTGGCAGGAGGCTGCCGATCTGATCACCACCGGCCTGAGTGCGGCGATCGCCAACAAGGAGGTCACCTATGACCTGGCCCGCCTGATGGAACCCCGGGTGGAGCCGGTGAGCTGCTCGGGCTTCGCCGAAGCTGTGGTGCGCCACTTCGGCGGCTAGGGGGGATGGGGTGAAGGCCTTTCCCCCCTAGGATCCGCTCACTTTGGCTGGGAATGGTGACCAACCTGCGGGTGCTCGTGGTGGGCGCGGGCTTTGCCGGAGCAGTGGTGGCCAGGGAGTGTGCCGAGGCCGGCCACAAGGTGCATGTGATCGACCGCCGGCCCCACCTCGGTGGCAACGCCCACGATGCGATCAACAGCCATGGGGAGCGCATCCACCTCTATGGCCCCCACCTGCTCCATGGCGAGAAGGATTCGGTGGCCATCCGCTGGTTGAGCCGTTTCACCGAATGGGTGCCCTATGAACACCGGGTGAGGGCCCTGCTGGCCGATGGCCGCACCACCCCCCTCCCCGTCAACCGCAGCACCCTGGAGGATGTGTTCGGGGTGGAGCTGCCTGAAGAGGAGGACGCCCGGGCGTTCCTGGCAGCCCAGGTGCCCGCCCTCACCCCCAGCAACACCGATGAGGTGTTTCTGGCCAACGTCGGACCCCAGCTGGCCGATCTGTTCTTCCGTCCCTACACCCGCAAGATGTGGGGGGTGTGCCCCACCCAGCTGGAGGCGGCGGTGGGAGCCCGGCTGCCCGTGCGCTACAACCGCGACGACCGCTATTTCACCGACAGCTTCCAGGCCATGCCGAAGGAGGGTTTCACGGTGATGTTCGAGCGGATCCTCGACCACCCTCAGATCGAGGTGACCCTCGGGGAGGCCTATGGGCCGGAGCATGACAGCCACGCCGATCACGTGTTTCTAAGCCTGCCGATCGATGAATATTTCCACTTCCAATTCGGGCGCCTTCCCTATCGCTCCATCCGCTTCGAATCCGATCAGGCCACCCAGGAGCAGAGCGCCACGGTGATCAACTACACCGACACTGGCATGTACACACGCTGCACCCAGTGGGATCTCATCCCCAACTCCGGCCGTCGCCACGATGGTCAGCACACGATCACCCGGGAGATCCCCTGCGACGCCAGCGACAACAACAACGAGTGCTACTACCCGGTGCGCAATGCGGCCAGCCTGGCCCTGTATGAGCGCTACCGAAGCCTGGCCGAACAGGAAGCCAACAAGACCTTCATCGGCCGCTGCGGTCTGTTCCGCTACATCGACATGGTGCCCTGCGTGACCATCCATCTGCAGCTGGTGAGCCGCTTCCTGACCGGCGCCCCCCTCCCGCAAGCCACCTGAGCCTCGGCCATGGACAACTCCCCTGCCCTGATCTCAGCAACCGACCCCTGCGTGCACTGCGGCTTCTGCCTGCCCACCTGCGCGAGCTATCGGGTGCTGGGCACGGAGATGGATTCCCCCCGGGGCCGCATCCACACCCTCAAGGCCCTGGAGGCGGGTGAACTCATCCTGGATGCCACCGTGGCCTCCCATTTCGACAGTTGCCTGGGCTGCTTCGCCTGCGTCACCGCCTGTCCCTCCGGCGTGCGGTACGACAGCCTGATCGAAGCCACCCGGCCCAAGCTCAACGCCCCCGAGTTGCGCAGCCCGGCCCAGAACGCTTTCCGGCGCCTGCTCTTTGCCCTGCTCCCCTATCCCAACCGGCTGAGGGCCCTGCTGCAGCCCCTCCGGGCCTACGCGGGCACGCCCCTACAGGCCTTCGCACGACGCACGGGCCTGCTCCGGTTGCTGGGGCCCCAGATCGCAGCGATGGAACAACTCCTGCCTGCCCTGCCGCCCCAGGCCTTTCGCGACGACCTCCCCGTGGTGGTGCCTGCCCAGGGGGAGCGCCGCTACCGGGTGGGGCTCCTGCTGGGCTGTGTGCAGAGATTGTTTGATCCGGCCGTGAGCCAGGCAGCGATCCAGGTGCTGAGCGCCAACGGCATCGAGGTGGTGATTCCTCCCGACCAGGGCTGTTGCGGCGCCGTCACCCATCACCAGGGGGAAGGGGAACTGACCCGGGGGCATGCCCTAGCCCTGATGGCCAGCTTCCAGGGTGTGGTGGGGGCAGGCAAGCCCGCCGGGCCCGAGCCCCTGGATGCGGTGCTGGTGACGGCCTCCGGTTGCGGCCACACCCTCAAGGCCTACGGCCGGCTGATGGCGGAAGGCTCCCCTGAGGGGGACGCCGACCCCGATGCCACGGCCTTTGCAGCCAAGGTGGCCGACATTCAGGAATTTCTCGAACGGGTGGGGCTCGGCGACACCTTCCAGCGCCAGCTCCAGCCCCTCCCCCACCCGGATGGTCAGGCCTCGACGGCCGACCATCCCCTGAGGCTGGCGTACCACGATGCCTGCCACATGCTCCACGGACAGGGTCTGGGGGAGCAGCCCAGGGCCCTCTTGCGCCGCATCCCCCACGTGGAGGTTCTGGAAGCCACGGAAGCCGGAGTGTGCTGCGGCAGCGCCGGCATCTACAACCTGGTGCAACCGGAAGAGGCGGAAGCCCTCGGTCGTCTGAAGGCAGAGGATCTGGGCGCCACCGGCGCTGAGCTGGCCGTGAGCGCCAACATCGGCTGCACACTTCAGCTTCGGCGCCACCTGGGCGAAGCCAGCCGCCCCCTGTCGGTGGCGCACCCCATGGAACTCCTGGCCCGCTCGGCCGGCCTGAGCTAACCGGGGCACCGTCCCTCAGCCCCCTTCCATCCAGCGCCAGGCGGTCAGCAGGGTCTGGGCGTCGCCCAGGTTGCCCGGGAAGGTGAGCACGGGCAGGCCGGCCAGACCCGCGGCCTGGGAGCCGGGAGTGTCGGGCACCAGCACACAAGACAGGCCCGGCAGCAGCTGCCCCTTCAGGGCCACCCAGGTCAGCCCCAGCCCATCGGCCAGCAGGGTGTGGGTGGTGATACCCCCCTTGCTGATCAGGTAGCCCAGGCGGGGAGCCAGGGCAGCCGCCACCCGTGCCATGGAGGCCGCCAGGGCCAGCCCCAGGGCCCGACGCTCCTCCCCATGGCGGCACTGCAGCTCCCCCCGGCTGGTGTGCAGCACGGGGGTCAGGCCCTGGGCCATCACAGCCTCGGCCCGAGCGATCCAGGCGTGTTCCAGCGAGGGGAGAAGCCGATCCGGCAAGGGACCCTCCAGAACCCGATGGACCCGGGCCACGGGGACCTCCACCCCTACGCAGCCCTCCTGGGCCAGAAGCCGCTCCAGCTGGGCATCGGCCAGGGGCACATGGGATCCCACCAGCACCAGACCCCCCAGGGGGGTGCCACCGTTGGCCTGGCGACGCATGGCCGCCAGGCCGGCGGCCCCCAAGGGTTGGGGGGGCAGGGGAGCCAGGCCGTTGAGGAGACTGGCAGCCGACTGGAAGAGAAACCGCCGGGGCCGGGGCCCACCGGCAGGCGCGGGGGCCACCAGCTCCCGCACCAGGGAGCCGAAGAGGGCCAGGTGAGCCGGCCGCTCGGCATCCACCACCACCAGCCTGTTGCCCGAGAGACTGCCCAGCCACTGGCGCAGGGCCTGGCGCCCGGCTTCCCCGGCAACCGCCGCCTCCAGCTCCCGCCAGCCCAGCAGGTGCACCTCCCCGGCAGGGAGACGCCCGCCGCTCTTCTCCTCCACCCACTGCCGGAGGTCGCTTGTGGAATAGGCGAAGAGGCCATCGCGGGCAAAGGGCGTTTCATGGACGGGGTGGCCATCCAGACGGTGCACCCCATCCACCGTGGTGCGTCCCCCTTCCAAAAAGGCGGGCACCAGGAAGGTGGCATCGATGGGGCCCAGCTCCTGGGCGAGGGCCTCCACCTCCAGGGGGAAATGGCCCCGCAAGGTGGAATCCCCCCGGCTCACCAGGAGGGCAGCGTCGATCACCCCTTCGGCTTGGGCGGCCGCAAGGGCGGGCACCAGGGCGCCGCAGATCTGGCGCACCCTGGCGGCCGCGTCAGCGGGCCCCAGGGCCCGGGTGTTGGCCAGCAGAAAGAGAAACGGCGACGCCTGCCGCAAGCCTTCGGCCAGGACCGGCGGATCCCAGCGCAGGAGCAGGGGGCAGCCATGGAGGGTCTGGGATCCGGTGGGATCGTCATCCAGGACAACGATTTTCAGGCGTGGCTCTCCGAGATCCGTAAGCGGTTGGCGGTTGGGGGCCTCGTCAGGGAAACTGCCGTGAGCCAACTCCCCCCTCCATGAACAAACGGTCTACCAAGGCCCGGCGGCAGAAGCTGCGGATCATGCCGATGGGGGATTCCATCACCGAGGGAGTTGGGGTCCCTGGAGGGTATCGCCGGCCGTTGGTCGACGCGCTCACCGGGAGGGGATATGACGTGGATTTCGTCGGCTCCAGGCGCACAAAGGGCGATCCAACCCGCGAGCCCCATCACTGGGGCATCCCTGGCGTGGGGATTGCTGCAACGGATGCCGTCATCGGCGGTCGTCGCTATGTGTCGCTGCAGGCCAATGAAGGCCCCAAGGGGGCGGTGCGACAGGGCCTCCTCGCGGACATCCCGAAAGCCATCTCCACGAAATACTTCTCCCGGGATCGCAACACCACCAATGTGCTGCTGCTGATGGCGGGAACCAATGATGTGGTGCACCAGGTGGTGGAGCGGAAGGCGGGAGCGATGCCGGCTGGGGATCGGGGCAATGACGGACGGGGCGAACAGCAGGGCACCATCGCCGCAGCGGCGATCGATCGGCTTCAGGCCCTCCTCAAAGAGGTGGATGCGAAAGCCAAGGCCGCGGCCCTCAGACTCAAGGTGATCGTCGGCACGATCCCCACCTTCACGAACACCTGGAACCAGCCAACCCTCAAAGATCCCATCAGCGCGGAGATGGTGGAGCAGGCGTCGCGCTACAACGAACGAATTCTGGCCATGGGTTCGCAGAAGAATTACACCAACATCAGTGTGACCAGCGTGGATCAGAATCGGGCTATCGGGTTGAATCTGATGGACGGGCTCCATCCCAATGCTCTGGGCTACCAGGCCATGGCCCAGACGTGGCTTGAGGGACTTGAGCGGATTGTGAGTTGATCCATCCCACCCGCGACGAACTGCCCGAGCTGGTGCGCCATTGGCACCGGGAGTGCACCCCCTGGCTGCCCGCGGGGCTGGCCAGTCGGCTGGCCTGGGGACCACCGCTCCAGGCCCCCTGTGAACGCCTGAGCATCGACCAGCTGAATCGGATCCTGGAGCACAACCCTGGCGACTTCACGATCACCGTCGAAGCGGGCGCACCCCTGCTGGAAGTGCAGCGCGTGCTCGCCGGCCATGGGCAGTGGCTGGCGGTGGATCCCCCCTGGGGATCGGCGGGGGGAGGTGGAAGCCTGGGTGGTCTGGTGGCCCGGGGCCTGGCGGGGGGCTATCGCCAGCGGTACCTGGGCCTGCGCGACCAACTGATCGGCATCGGCCTGGTGCGGGCAGACGGAACGGCGGCCCGGGCGGGCGGGCGGGTGGTGAAGAACGTGGCGGGATACGACCTGATGCGTCTGCTGGCAGGCAGCTGGGGATCCCTGGCCCTCATCACCGAGCTCTCCCTGCGCACCCTGCCCTTGCCCCCCCATCGGGCGGGCCTGTTGGTGCAGGGGGACGCCACCCTTCTGGCTTCCCTGAGCACCAGCCTGGCCCGGTCGACGCTCACCCCCGAACGCATCGACTGCTGGAGCACCCCTCTCTCTGAGGCGGCCGGTCTGGAACCCGCCCCCGCCCTGCTGATTGCCCTGGCCAGCGTGGAAGCCTCCTGCCTGGAGGATCAGCTGGGTGCCGTGGCCAACCTCACCGAACTCTCCAGCCGAAGGCTGCCCGCGGAAGACCTGGAGGCCCTCCTGAAGGTCGGGCGGGGCCGCCCCCTGACGGCCGAACAACCGGCCTGGCTGCTGCGGGTGGGGGTGAGTCCTGATGGGGCCCCCATGGTGCTCGAGAAGGGGAGCGCCCTTGGCCTGAAGATGGAACTGGGGGCAGGCAGCGGCCTGGGCATGGCCTGGACGGAAGAGGCCAACGCCATCGAGGCGACTGGTGTGGCAGGGCTGCGCTCGCTCTGCCAGGAGTTGGGGGGACACCTGTCGGTGTTGCTCCAACCAGAGGGTGCCGACCTGGATGCCTGGTCTGACGCCCCGGCGAAGGGGCTGATGGAAGCCGTGAAGCGGCAATTCGATCCCCTGGGCCAACTGGCTCCAGGGCGCCTGCCCGGGGTGGCCAGGCCCGCTCAAGCCATCACGACGCGTTAGGAAGCCACTCCAAGAGGGCGGCGTTCACCTGCTGAGGCACCTCATCGTGGGGGCAGTGGCCGGCGTCGAGCAGCACCTCGGTGGTGTGGGGCGGAGCGTGGCGAGCGAAGGTGGCACGGCGGCCCTCGGCGTTAATCCAGGGATCCCGCAATCCCCAAAGGAGCAACAGGGGCGCCCCCAGCTGGGCGAAGAGGGCATCGAGGGGCTCGCCCCGGGGTATGTCGAACACCGTGCGGAACACACCGAAGGCCCCTGGATCTCGGGAGGGGCGCAGGATGGATTCCACCAGGGCGTCATCCACGTTGCTCTGATCGACATACACCCTCTGGAGAGTGCGCCGCACGGTGGCGGGCCGGCGCAGATTTTCAAACAACAACCGCTGCACCACGGGGCTGGTGAAAATGGCCCGGCCCACGGTGCGCCGGGCGATGGCGCCCCAGCCACTGGGCGAGGCCTGGTCCTCGCTGAAGGGCCCAGCCGCATTCAGCAGCACCACCCCCGCCACCAGGGGAGTCGTGCCCGGCTCGGCGGAGCTGAGGGCCGCGCCAGCGGCAAGAGCGGCATAGCCCCCCAGGGAATTGCCCACCAGCACGGTGGGACGGCCGATGCGCTCTTTCACATAAGCCACCAGCTGATCCCGCCAGAGGGCACCGCCGTAAGGCAGGCCCTCGGGCTTGGCGCTGCGGCCGAAGCCGAGCAGGTCGATGGCATGCACCTCGTGGCTCCGGGCCAGCACCGGCAAGTTGTGGCGCCAGTGGTCGGTGGAGGCACCGAAGCCGTGCACCAGAAGAAGGGCAGGCCCCTCAGGCCGGCTGGGGGCATGGTGAAGGGAATGGACGGGGTATCCCTCGAACCTCCACGGCCCTTCACCGGAGGAATCCATTGGGGTCATGCCAGCGCCATCCATTCGGTGGATCGTAGGGAGATCGGGTGGGGGGAGGGATGCTCTCGGTGTTCGGCCCACCACCCTGCAAGCAGGAATTGGTAGGTAACGCTACGGTCGAGATGTCAGCCCAGTTCCATCGTCAGAAGACGCGAAAGATGACGATCCAACAACCCCGCAACCTGCGTCTTCCCACCCCCGGGTGCTACGCCGATCCAGACCGCAGCGGCCTCCTGGCGGAAGACGTGTTCGACGGGATGACGGAGCACCTCTTCTACACCCTGGGAAAGCTGGCTCCCAGCGCCAGTCGGCACGACCTCTACATGGCTCTGAGCTATGCGGTGCGCGACCGGCTGATGACCCGCTATCTGGCGGGCAACGAAGCCATCGCCGCCACCCCCACTCGGGTGGTGGCCTACCTTTCGGCCGAATTCCTGATTGGCCCCCAGCTGAGCAACAATCTGCTGATGCTCGGCATTCAGGAGGAAGCTGCAGCAGCGCTGAAGCGGTTCGGCGTGAACAACCTCCAGGAGATTCTGGAAGTGGAAGAGGAGCCGGGCCTGGGCAACGGGGGGCTGGGACGGCTGGCGGCCTGCTTCCTCGAATCCCTGGCCACCCTGGAAATCCCAGCCACGGGCTACGGCATTCGCTACGAGTTCGGGATTTTCGACCAGCTGATCCGGGACGGCTGGCAGGTGGAAATCACGGACAAGTGGCTGAAGGCGGGCTGGCCTTGGGAGATTCCCCATCCGGACCAGGCCTGTTTCGTGGGCTTCGGGGGCCGCACCCAGTCCTACCAGGACGACCATGGCACCTACCGGGTGCGCTGGATCCCGGCGGAGCATGCCATCGGGGTGCCTCACGATGTGCCGGTGTTGGGCTATCGGGTGAACACCTGCGACCGACTGCGGCTGTGGCGGGCCGATGCCACGGAATCCTTCGACTTTTACGCCTTCAACATCGGCGACTACTACGGTGCCGTGGAGGAGAAGGTGGCCAGCGAAACCCTCTCCAAGGTGCTTTACCCCAACGACGGCACCGATGAGGGCCGCAGGCTGCGGTTGAAGCAACAACATTTCTTCGTGAGCTGCTCCCTCCAGGACATGATCCGCAGCCTCGACATGCGGGGGCTGCCGATCCAGGACTTTCCCGAGCACTGGGCCATCCAGCTGAACGACACCCACCCGGCGATCGCCGTGGCGGAACTGATGCGCCTCCTGCTGGATGACAAGCACCTCGACTGGGACACCTCCTGGGATATCACCTGCCGCAGCATCTCTTACACCAACCACACCCTGCTGCCGGAGGCCCTGGAGAAATGGGGGCTGGATCTGTTTGGCAGCCTGTTGCCGCGCCACCTGGAGCTGATCTACGAAATCAACCGCCGCTTCCTGCAACAGGTGCGTCTGAAGTATCCCGGCAACGAGCAGATCCTGCGCAAGGTGTCGATCATTGATGAGGAGGGCAGCAAGGCCGTGCGCATGGCCCACCTGGCCACGGTGGCCTCCCACCATGTGAATGGGGTTGCGGCGCTGCACAGCACCCTGGTGAAGAGCGATCTGTTCCCGGAATTCGCCGCGATCTGGCCGGAGAAATTCACCAATGTCACCAATGGGGTGACACCACGGCGCTGGGTCGCCCTGGCCAACCCCAAGCTGGCCGCCCTGCTCACTGAGGCAGTGGGCGAGGGCTGGGTGACAGACCTGGAGAAGCTGCGGGCCCTGGAGCCCCTGGCGGACGATGGGGGCTTCCTGGAGCGTTGGCAGTCCACCAAGCTGGCCGTGAAGCGGGAGCTCACCCATTACATCCACAGCCACACGGGCGTGCTGGTGGATCCAGCTTCCCTGTTTGACGTGCAGGTGAAGCGCATCCATGAATACAAGCGCCAGCACCTCAATGCCCTCCAGGTGGTGGCCCAATACCTGAGCATCAAGAATGGGAAAACCGACGGGATGGTGCCCCGCACGGTGATCTTCGGAGGCAAGGCGGCGCCCGGCTATGCGATGGCCAAGCTGATCATCCGCTTCATCAACGGGATTGCCGAAACGGTGAACGCCGATCCAGATATGGATGGGCTGCTGCGGGTGGTGTTTCTTCCCGATTACAACGTGAAGCTGGGAGAGCGGGTGTACCCAGCGGCCGATCTCTCGGAACAAATCTCCACGGCGGGCAAGGAAGCCTCAGGCACGGGCAATATGAAATTCGCCATGAATGGAGCCCTCACCATCGGCACGCTGGATGGGGCCAACGTGGAGATCCGCGAACAGGTGGGAGAGGACAACTTCTTCCTCTTCGGCCACACCACCGCCGGGATTGCCGACCTTGCGAAGGCGGGGTACTGCCCCTGGGAACTGATTCCCTCCATTCCAGAGCTGGCTGAAGCCCTACGGCTGATTGAGCAGGGCCACTTCAGCAATGGCGACCAGGAGCTTTTCCGGCCCCTCCTCCAGAATCTCACCGGTTCCGACCCCTTCTTCGTGCTGGCTGATTTCGCCGACTACCTGCGGGCCCAGGGGGACGTGAGCCGGACCTGGGCCGAGCCCAACCGCTGGAACAGGATGGCCCTTCTGAACACCGCCCGCACGGGTTTCTTCTCCTCCGATCGCTCCATCCGGCAATACGCCAAAGACATCTGGCGGGCGGAGGCCTTCCCGGTCACCATCACCTGCGAACTGGAGTAAGCCGATCCAGCCGCCTGCCCTGGTGGCCGTCCGGGGGATCAGCTGCGATCCCTGTCGGGCAGGTCGGGCGTCTGATGAAGGAGACGGTTGAGCCTCAGCCGATCGGCGTTGAGCGGATCAGGGGCCAGTTCTCCAGCCACTTCGCGGAATTTTTGTTCCACATCCTCTGGAACCCGAACATCAAAGATGCGCTCCATCAGGGCTTCGATGGAAAAGAGATGGGCGTTGATGTTTTCCAGATCGGCCATGGCCTGCTGGAGGGCATCCGGTTCCGGTGCAGCTGTGCCGGCTGATGTGGCGGAAGCCCCAGCCGCCAAACTGTCCGGCTGGGGAGCCGCTGGTGCGGCATCACTGTCGTTGGTTTGCTTCTGCAGCTCCTCCAGCACACGACCCGCCAGGGTGCGGAAGGATTGCAGGGCAGCCCAATTGAGTTCCTGTTGTTGACGCAGGCTGGGATTTTCACGAATCAGCCGATCGTGTTCCCGATAGAACCGTTGGCAGTCAGGGCATTGGCAGGGCTCTTCGGGCACCGCTTCCCTTGGATTGATCATTCCCCATCATGACATTTGATCCGGCCTGGAACGGGGGGAGGTGTCAAGCGGCCAGCTGCTCGTCGATCAGATCTTGCGATGGGGGAACTTCAATGGAGCTCACCACCTGAATCACATCCCGCAGGCGCATGGCATCGGCAAACCAACCCATGGCCTGCTCCGCATCACCGCTCAGCTCTGCATCGGACGCCTGATTCTCATGGGCATCAGCAAGAAGGGCCAACCAACAGAGGGCTTTGGCCTGCACTAACACCAAATCCAGGTCTTCCGGCTGGCAGGCCGAGATGTGCTCTCTCTCCTGCTGCATCAGCAAGCGCAAACGCAGGTTGTGGAGCTGGCTCATGGACATGCCAAATTTGGCTAAGGGTACGGCTCTTGGCCCAGCAATCAAGTCATGAGTTCCTACAGATTTGATTGGTCTGCCAATGCTTTAACACTCGCTGTTGGAGTGAATTGGGTGAGATGAAGCGGGGCTGGCGGGACTCGAACCCACGACCTACGGTTTAGGAAACCGTCGCTCTATCCGGCTGAGCTACAGCCCCACGGATGGAATCTTAATCAAGCCGTAGCCACTGGAAGCGGGACCCAACTCCGCAACAGGCCCCAGTGGTCCAGCAGGCCGCACGGGAGGCATCTTGCAGGTAAAGAGTTGGCTGTTGCCAACAGGCCGGTTCGGGGCTTGCGGCGATTTCCGAAATATTGTTGACTTTTAAATCGTCGAGAACAGGGTCATAGCAGAAGCTTTTGGCTTCCAGGTCCGAAGCGACTCTCAGACACCTCTCGTCATGCGCACCCTTTTCACCAAGGCCCGTTTTTCTGCCGTCGTCAGGGCCCCACTGGGAATGGCCTTTCTGGCACTGGCCGGAACTTTGAGCCTTCCACCAGCTGCCCAGGCGCAGCAGTGCACGTTCGACCCCAGCTATGCAACATTCGGTGGTGTGGCTTACGTGTTCACCGGATCCCAGGCCACAGCCCCTGGGTTTCAGTGCAAAGTGGGCGACAAGACGTTCACCAACTTCAGTGGCAAGCCCGTCTCGGACGACCTGCAGTTCGTGCTGTCCACTGCGAACGACAAGCACTTTGTTCAGGTGACAGGCACCTTTGATCCAGGCACCCTCTGGGACCTCTCCTTTGACGTGGCTGCCCTCGGACCCACAATCTCCGAGATCTCCACCTATGCCGGCTCCAACTTCACCGGACGGATGGACCTCAAGCTGATGTCCATGCTGATGGATGGGCCCGTGATGGCCACTTACATGGAAGATTTCGGGATGCCTGCCGACCCCTCCACGCCGGCCTCGATCACACCCAACGCCCAGACCCTCTCGCTGATGGCCACTCTGGAGGTGGATCCATCATCCCTTGCGAGCGCCGACACCTGGACCCAGACGATCACCCAGACACCCGGCCTCCCGGTCCCCGGTCCTCTTCCCCTGCTGGGAGCTGGAGCAGCGTTTGGCTTTACCCGCCGTCTGCGCCGCCGTGTTGCCGGTCGCTCCTAAGCTGAATTACTGAAAGCAGGTGAGGTGATCGCGACCGGCCACCTCCGCAGGGCCACTCCTTTGGAGTCAACCCCGCGGGATCCGTGGAACAGGTTGAGGAAAGTCCGGGCTCCCCAATGGCCAGGCTTGCTGGGTAACGCCCAGTGCGGGACACCGTGAGGACAGTGCCACAGAAACACACCGCCGATGGCCCGGGCGTTTTGCGCTCGGGATCAGGTAAGGGTGCAAGGGTGCGGTAAGAGCGCACCAGCGGCATCGAGAGGTGCCGGCTCGGTAAACCCCGGCCGGGAGCAAGGCCAGGGCTTCGGCCCGCGGAACAAGGGTTGGCCATG